>PBDV01000014.1 GCA_002718215.1 Methanobacteriota archaeon | reverse complement strand
AGGTGGCCATTCATAGATTTCCCCTCTCTTCAGAATTCTAGATGCATATTCTGTTGATGTAAGTGGCTGAATAATTATACCTTCAGGATTTAGCAGGATTACATTTCCATCTCGAAACATCTCAATCACTAGTCGATGAATACCTGATGCAGTATCAATATGAAGAGTAATAATTCTGTCAAATCCATGCTGAGTGACATCAACTAGTCTTCCATTGCTCAAATGTTTTCTTAGCACCATTGCAAAGGGCGAGGGATTCATTGGCATTGGGCGATCTCTATCAGAAAGGTAGAGTCTCTTTCCTCTAACGATAACAAGGTCTGAAGCTCCCTCATTCTTCGAATTAAGTCGAATCATTACTTGTTCCCAATGAGGGTGGTATGATTTCCTGATTCTTGCCCCAATATGTGCCCTAAGTTCCAAAACCATTCGAGCGATATCAAAGCTCGAGGAGTGTTCCCGCATCGCGACCGCCGAGTTAAGGAGCCTGTCGACCCTTCAATAGGCAATCGCTTGAATAACCGTGAAAGTTGCTTACCATTCGTGCAGCCTACAGTCCCGACCATGGGTGCCCCAATCTCTCCCTCTCTCAAATTGGATTCAAAAATAGAAAACCCTGAATCTTTAGGTGAGAACGATCGCGGTTTGCGTTGTTTTTGGTATAGCCCTATGATGCGAATTTCAGAAGGCGCGATGACTCCGAATGAAAATTGGGGAATTCATATTGATTCTGACTGTCTTGCAAACCTTGCTGCTACCGTAGCCGGCCAGATGGAACAAGATGGAGTAGTTAACGCAGAAAATATTGCACTTGACCTTTGTTTCCTCTTTGGATTTGATCATGAATATTTTCACCATTGTGTTGATTCTGCTTGGACTGCACATCTCCAAAGAATAATTGCAGTTGACGGACAATTGCCAGAGAATTCAAATGTCTATAGAACGAAGCACTCGGAGTATATCGATGAACAAGTTTTGAATTGGGTTTTGGTTGAAGAAACATTGGCAAATGCCCACGTAGTTCAAGATCCAACTAGATTAGGAGGGCTTCGAGAAGCGTTCCTTCGTTACGATCTATTACCACACCCCGACGAATGGGGCCGTGGCCCATATTCTCTATGGGATCGAGCCGCCTTCGATCCCCGAGTTTTCTCTGCATTGAGCCATTTTGTTTGGTTACAGCATCTTACTGGAAATATCGATCAATTTGGAATATGGGAAAAAATCGATAATATTTGTCATGAAGGTGGAACAGAAGCTGGTTTCGATGCGGTTGTAAATTTGATTGTAGATGCCGTGGATCCATTGGAGTTAGAATCCGATGCACATAGCCATATTTTGGACCGTTCGGGAACCAGTGTACCCATTTCATTTGGCGGTTTTCACCAAGGATTACTTCGACGATTGAGTGTTCCTCTTCGTGTTCATGGGAGCCAGTCTGGAATAATTAGTGAGCGATATGGGAGTGAAAATCCTGATTGGCCCTATGGGATTATTGAGAATCTTTATTCTCATTTTCGATTATCTGAAATTCCTGGAGATGATGATGATCCATTTGGAGATTCTGATGATGATTTTGAATTAACTCCCTAGTGTAATTTCGAGGATGATATAATGGACTTAACAAAAGTTGATTGGAATCAAAATAAACAACGATACAAAGATCGTGAAGGAGAAGGGACCATAGATGGTTGGATAAGTGGTTCTACGCTGAGAGCATTCACCAAAATAGGTACTGGCAATGGCCTTCGACCGTCAGAAGTGATTTGTCCATTGTTCGATGATTTTGGTGAATCTTTGGAGAAATTTATCCTTACCAATGCCGACATAAATCGAGTAGATTTTGATGAATTCCATGCGGAAGAAGTAATTCGTTTCCATAAAATAATCAAAGAATTGGGTATTAAGTCAAGAGCACGTGGTGGCAATAAAAATGATTTTTTTGATGATGACTCATCATACAATTCATTTGCAAAAGTGTTGAACCTCATTCACACTCACTGGTGCCATCGAAAAGTGCCCGAGAAATTCCCTAAAGGGCGTCACCCGATAGGAAGCGAAATTGATGACTGCTTACATGTCCCCATCGATAAGCGTGTTATAGATAAACTAAAACCTCAAGTAAAAATAGGCAATTTACCACCTATTCTTGCTCCAATGTTTGGAAAGAGTAAATGGCCGATTAAACTGAGATCGATGGGGCAAATCCGTGAAAAAGAAGATTATATCGTCTTTCAGAAATATTTCAGAGAGATTGCTGATAAGATTGGGATTTCACCAGTTGAAGCCTTTGAAGGATTTTGGTAGTATTCCAGTTATTGATACCTATTTCTTCTGAGAGCGAATGCAAGTAATAATGCAATACAAATTAAATCCACACCGAATCCAGGTGTCTCTACCGTTTCTTCTGGCTTATCAGGGTTCCATGGTAGGACAATATTGGCCTTTGTCTCTCCTTCTACCACATGAAAAATTAGAGTTGAACCAGTTGTAATCGTCAATTCTTCTGGTTCAATATCTAATGAAGATACAGTGATATTGTAAGTTTGAGCATCCCCTTGAATCACGGTTAATTCCATAGTCCCTCCTTGATTTAATCCATAGTATGTATGTACGATATCTCGATTAGTAACTGTATGATAATTACAAGCTAGAGTGTTAAGGCAGACACTATCCATCCAATCAGGTAGTTTGTATTCATACGTCCCATTTTGTTCCATCATTGTGTCTCTTTCTGGTCCTGGGATGTAAATTTCAGCAGAAGTTGATGGAATAGCAATTAGGAGGATTCCTAAGCAAGCCCATAGAATCGCGCGCATATATGATTCTGATAGTGTTCAGTTCATGTGCCTATCGCCCTTTCAATCCAATTTTCGATTATTGGAATAACTTCAGCTTCATGGGCGAATTGGTTACTTGGGACCTCAATCACTTCTCCTTTTGGGAGAATTTCTGCAATCTTTAGTGCATCATCGTGAGCATGTAGCGCATCAGATTCGGCTACACATATTGCGATTGGTGCAGTTACAGTTTCAAGTCCATCCCAAATTGAAAAAGCACGATTTGCTTTCGTTGAAAGTTTCAATCTACGCATATCTGCATTTTTCATTGTTCGAGTATAACGTTTTTTCTGCCCGGGTTCCTTGACCTTCCATCTCATGTAAGGGATCGCAATCATTGTCATCATTGGTGGATAAAACCACCACGGCATACTTGTCATGATTACCATCCACCATGGGAAACGGAATTCTGCATTCGGAGCTAGCAAGAATGCTGAATTCACTTCCAAATGNCCTTTCTTGATTCCTTCAATTACACATNTTGANCCTAGAGATGATGCAAACCAATCACATTCAGAGGGNTTTAGATTTAAATTTCGAACAACTGCATCCATATCTCTAGCATGATTTGGTATTGCATAATCANATGATTTCTCTTTNTGTCCNTCAGGACTTTTTGTGAAGTTTTTCTCTCTTGTTTCAATGTAATGAACAGGGCGATGTTGAACCCATTCTGATAGAAGAGGTATCCATCCNTCTACTACAGAAGTCCATCCNGGNATGACAATTACTGGTCTTCTGTTTGCTGAATNTTGATCTTTAGGAGTCCAAGAAAATACATTGAGGAGCCAACCATCNGCGCCCTNAATCATTCTACCCTCAAATTCNGCGGAAGTGGAACNGAGNGGGTCTTCCATGATGTGTAGAAANGGTCCTAGNGAATCATGATGTCGCTCATTTAGANNANTTAGGNAACACTTGAGAGGTATTGCCCTATCCGAAGGTCGTGCGAGCGATATCGATTCTNCTAGTTTTNGTGTTGTTTGTTCCTNTNGNAAGTGCACAGAGTTTCAACGAGGCATTGCAGGAATGTCCNGGNACATTGATTGGNAATACTCAGNCTACNCAGATTCATCTTCAAGCAACTGATGACCCNACATCTATGAATGTAATTTGGGCTACTACNGCTCGTTCNACTGGGGAAGTTGAATGGAATGGACAAACAGCGACAAGCTCNGATTATTGTTACAATCATGATATGGCTTTNCATATGGCNACAATGACNGNTTTAGTTCNAGGNGAAGAAGTAACTTATCGAGTNGGNAGTGGTGGAACTTGGTCNAACGATTNTTCATTCACNNCNATTGATCCNACATCAAATNACTTCGAATGGATTTCAATAGCAGATCATGGNGATTCATCCGAGGCCATGGATGTTAGTGATGCAATAATTGCNGACACTACTGCACAAATNGTTACTATTTCTGGAGANATTTCNTATGCAGATGGTGANCAATCAACTTGGGATGATTGGTTCAATTANCAACAAGANAGTATGACAAAAATTCCTTGGGTTACNGGTGTNGGTAATCATGAAAATGAACCNGGTTACGAATTTACTCCNTATGAGCATAGGTTCGATTCTGATGGGGAAATAGAAACAGAAACTTTCTGGTATAGTCGAAATTTCCCGGGAGTGCATATGGTCTTCATGTCTACTGAGCATGATTTCAATCCAGGTAGTGCTCAATACAACTGGCTAGAACAAGATCTTTCATCTGTTGATAGATCCATCACTCCATTCGTCATTGTTTACGGACATAGCCCCATGTATTCTAGTAACAGTTACCATGGTTCAGAGATTGAATTAAGAGATGCTGTTGAAAATCTGTACGTGGAGAAAGGAGTTGATTTCGTAGTTGCTGGACATGATCACTTCTACGAGAGAACATGGCCAGTTAATTCTGAAAATGTTGTCGATACTGGAACGGACGGCAAGTTTGCTCGAGGAAAAGCTCCAATTCATCTAGTGATTGGAATGGCAGGTCGTTCAGCATACGAAGATCTCGATGAACCTCAACCTGATTGGAGCGCATATAGGGAAAATAGTACGTATGGATGGACGAAGTGGTCGTATGATGGAGAATTAAGAGAAATTAGTTTTACTTTTTACCGGATTGATGGGACAATTGGTGATCAATTTACTTTACAAGAAGCTCCAATTATCGTAGAATCAGATGACCAATTCCTTGGAGTTCCAGGTTTCAGCACGTTGATTTCAATAATATCAATATTAGGAGCTACAATACTAAGAAAATCAAAAATTTAAGACTGTAAATTGTATTACCCATGCAAATAAGCTACCAACAGCTAGACCACTAAAAATGTCGAATCGCATCAATGGTTAATTTCCCATCCTTTTGATGATTTGATTATCTTTCCAGCTCTTTGATGTGATTCAAGGTGGGAGAGTGTTTGGTCTACCTTTAGAACTGGGTGAGCATCAGGTGTATCAGAATATGCAAATTCTGATATTGCCTCAATATCATTGAGTCCTTGTTTTATTGCTTCTAGGACACGATTATGTCTTCCATCTCTATGAGCGATATAACGGTCCAATAACTTGGCAGGACGATGGGTAAATGGTCCATGAGCAGGAAATAGCATTGAAGAATCAAGAGCACGAATCCGTCGTAAACTGTCTATATAATCGTCCATGTCTCCATCTGATGAAGGAATTAGAATGGTGCCTACCATCACTGCGAGGTCTCCACTTACCACATAACGTTCTGTAGCTAGACAAATATGTCCTGGACAATGCCCTGGTGTAAGATGAATTTTCCATTCTGTAATTCCCGAAGGCCCCTTTAATACAATTTTTTCATCCTGTTCTAGAACCTTGTTAGAATCAATATCTGGAAGAACTGAAAACGTTTCATCTGCTGCCCAAATAGGAGCATTGTAGATGTCATTCAGTTTAGTTAAATCACCAATGTGATCTTGATGCCTATGGGTGAAAATTGTGGCTATGATTTCTCCACCATCACTGAATACTTCTGAAATTCTTCTTTCAAGGTAAGCCAATTCTTCATCAGTTTTTGCCGCTGGATCTACTATTATTCGTTCCCCTCCCCTTTCACCAAGAATGAAACAATTTGTATGAGTAGAAGGAGGAAGAGTTTGAGTTCTAATTGGTATACATTCTACGCCCGGTGCCAATTCAATTCGGTGCTCTCCAGAAGGTGGAGACATAGCCAGTTCTTCGATTGCTGCGTAAATGTCTTGGTCGTTATTGTTTAATGCCTTGAGAACATCTCTCAACAAAGTAACAATCGGTGGAGCAGTAAGCATTTTTCCTGATTCCCACGATAGAATTGCTTCCTCAGGAGACATCCAAGTCAACCGGTCAAACTCGCTACCGATATCGAGTAGTTCAGCATCTGGAGAACCAGGTGGTAGGTGAGCGTGCATGAATCGATTATGGAATCTAAGAGGTGCAAATGGAGGAGTTGTTCGAGTGCAAATATGTCTAATGTTTTCATGTGATGCAGGTATTGTTTGAGATTTGACTGCATTACTCCATTCTTCTGGATTTTCTAGAATTGCGTGCCTCTTCTCCATTGATACGCGTTCAACAGTTGATTTACCAATTGCTAAACCGACTTCCTCCGCAGTTTCCCTTAGAATCGCTGCTAAAGTTCCTGGCCATTCGCCTTCTAGATCATCCATTATTTCCAAATTTTCTGCTGTTTCATGGTCGAAATCTCTGATTCCACCCCCTGGAAGAGACCAAAAATCAGCAAATGCCCTCAGCGTTGCAATTCGATGAGCTAGTAATACTTCTACACCATTTGAACCATCTCTAGTCAATAGGATAGATACCGAATTACGAGGTGTTGCGATTCGTCCCTGGGGTATTTCTAGCCCCCTAGGTGCTTCGTCCATGCCCTGTCTTTCCATAGGATGGCTATGAATTCGCCCTTATTCTTCATCATCGGAATCAGTAGTCAGTACCATTTTCCATTGAATGAGAATACCCATTATTGCAATCAATCCAGCGGCTCTGAAAACAGTATGATAAGACCACAAACCAGTACCTTCAACGGTTTCAGCCCAAATAAATGCGGCAAAAATTGGCCCAATGATTCTAGAGAGCGCCCCCCAGCCTTCTTGCGCCCCCATTACTCTACCTAAATCCAAGGAACTTCCTCTTGCTTCTGTTGTTAAGAGAGTTGATTGAGTAGGTTGGAAAAGTCCATTTCCAGCAGCAATAAAAGACATTGCTAGTAGAACAATCACAAAGGGTGAAGGCTCAAGATATGGAATCCATCCTAGGCCGAAAGCAGTCAAAAATATCCCTAAGACCATTAGTTTTCTAACATCATATTTCTTTGTTAATGGGCGAATTAATCCACCTTGGACAATAACTCCAATAACTCCTACAAAGGCGAAAATGTAACCATTCATTCGTTCATCGTATCCTAATCCACCTAGTTCGATAGGCATTGCAGTGAATAGGATAAATGTGGTATGCATCATCGCAAATGCAAGAAGGAAAACAGCATTCACAAAAATCAATTTTCTTACAGTAGGATTCAGATCTCGAATACCTACTAGATTTTTCATTACTTTTCGTAATCCGAATCCGTCATTAGATTCTTGATTTCGTTGTTCTATGGGCAGACTTTCAGGTAACATTCTGATTGCTAATAAAAATGAGATTGCTGATAAAACCCCTGAGAAAAGGCATGGAAGGAAATAGGGATGCGCTTCCCACCAATCATTTGCAAATGGCCCGCCAAATACATTGGCCGGATCGGTAAGGATTCCTCCTAAGAATGGGCCAATCATGAAACCGAGTCCAAAAGAAGCACCAATCATTCCCATTCTTGCAGGTAATTGTTCGCTGGTACTAATGTCTCCAATGTATGCTTTGGTAACTGCAATATTTCCATTTCCTGCCCCTGCAAGGAATCTGACCAACAAAGCCATCCACAGTGTTGATGCTAAACCGAAAAGAATTAGAAATACAGTATTAGCAATTAAACCAAACAAAAGAATGGGTCTTCTTCCCATCCGATCCGATAAAGATCCAAGAATTGGTGTGAAGAGAAACTGTCCAAGAGTATATGCTGCAAGTACTATACCCACCCACCTGTCTCTAGAACCGGCTTGAAGAAAACCATCTGCTTCTGCCAAATCTTGGATAAAATATGTCAAAAATGGGATTACTAGAGTAAATCCAATCATGTCTATTAATACAACCATGAATAGAATCAGAAGTGGAGACCTCTCATTTCCACCATCAGCCATAGACCCCCTTCCACCCGTTTATCCTTTCAACCCACCTAGTACATTGATGCGTGAACTTCATGTTCTATTCCTTCAACCGATATCCATGGGTCCTATCCTTTCACTTGGACATTTGACTGCTGATGGGTCGAAGTCCTTTGAATCTGAAATTCCTCAATTTGGATTAGGGGTATTCCTTGCAAATGGACCAGATTGTAAACAAGCAGTTTTGTGGGCATTAGATGCAGGTTATCGTCACATCGATACCGCTAGAGCATACGAGAATGAGAAACAGGTTGGTGAAGCTATTCGAGAATCAGGAATAGATCGTTCAGAAATTTTTGTAACATCTAAGTTACGAAGATTTCATGCTGTTGGAAGAGAAGATACAATCCGTCGTTGTAATGAGAGTCTTGAAAATTTAGGATTAGAATACATGGATTTGTTTCTAGTCCATGCTCCTCCAAAGGATCCATATCATCGAAAACCAACATGGCAGGGTATGGAGGATTGCTTAGAATCAGGAAAAGTTAGAGCAATAGGAGTCAGTAATTACGGAGCCCATCACCTTGACCATATGAGGTCATACGCTAGATATCTTCCTTCAGTAAACCAATTTGAAGTTCATCCGTGGTTGCAACGTCCTGGTCTTCGTGCAGCTACTGAAGCAATTGGAGCAATACCTGAGGCTTATTCTCCTTTAGCAAGAGGGAAAAAATTCGGTGATGCTAATTTGCAAAGAATAGCCAAGAAAATTGGTGCAAGCCCTGCTCAAGTAGCCATTAAGTGGTGTATAGATCAAGGTTGTATTACAATCCCAAAATCGACAAATAAGGAAAGAATTGAAGAGAATCTTTCATCCTTAGATCTCGATATTTCATCTGTGATGAATGAAATTTCTTCTTTAGAAGAGAATTTTGTTAGCGGATGGGATCCAACTGCTGAACCTTGAGTGATTCTATGAAATTCGATGAACCAAAGACCATTGAAGAGGACCTTGAATTGCTTTCTAAAGCCATTGAGATGGGTATTGACCCTTTTCCTCCAAAACGAGAGAAGCGAAGGTGGGGTCGAATAGCGCTTGCATCGTTTATGGTTGTGCTAGTAGTTTCATGGACATCTCAGTTCTTGATGCGTTTTCTAGAGTAGCCCCTCCCGGATTCGAACCAGGGTCATGGCATCCAGAGTGCCATATGATGGACCACTACACTAAGGGGCTCTATGATTAGCGAGAAGAGTCCTCTATATCAGAGCAGCGGCTATGAAAAGAATTCAGCATTAAGGGCCTCTAGCGATTCTTTACTCGGTCTTATTTCGCTATCTTCCAAATCAAGTAGTGGGGAATCTACCAAATCTAAATCTTCGTCTAGAGATGGTTTACTTGAATCGAAATATAAGAGTCCAGTAACATGTTTCTTATTTGTTTCAGCATCATGTAATGCACTTAACGCAGCCATCGCATCAGATGGGTCGTGTTCGTCTGAAATAGTTTCTAGGCGAATTGTAGAACCATCGTGTAAGGTAATGTCTCTGTAGTGACCTTCTGGAACTTCCACTTCTTCCATAGGATCAAAATGTGGGATGTAATCGGTCATGTGAAGTGTTACTTCGTTATCTTTCACATATCCATATGATTTCATTGATTCATCGTTGTTATTGAAAGTCACACACGGAGAAATCACGTCAATAAGAGCAAACCCCTTGTGAGACATTGCAGCTCTTAGGATAGATGTTAATTGGCGTCTTGAGCCAGAAAAAGAACGAGCAACAAATGTACATCCTAGATTGATTGCTAAAGCGCATAGGTCAATCGGCTGTATTTCATTCGTGGCCCCCTTTCTTTTCTTTGATCCAACATCTGCGGTAGCAGAATATTGACCTTTAGTCAGTCCGTACACACCATTATTTTCTATGATATATACCATATTCATATTTCTTCGAATTGCATGGATTAATTGACCAATCCCAATAGAAGCAGAATCTCCATCACCTGAAACGCCCAAATAGAGGAGATCCTTGTTGATTGCATAGGCTCCAGTGGTCACCGACGGCATCCGTCCATGGACTGTGTTGAAGCCATGTGATTGCCCCAGATAATATGCCGGAGTTTTCGACGAACATCCTATTCCAGACATCTTAGCGATACGATGAGGTTCAACACCGTTTTCCCAGGCTGCTGAGATAATTACGTTCGAAATCTGATCATGACCACATCCTGGACATAGTGATGAAGGACCACCAGTATAGCTATCTTTTGGTTGATTGATAACATTCAATTTCACTGCACGTTCTCTTTTTCTTTCACTCATTCATTCACCTCCTTCAATTTTTCATCAATTAGGTTAGCATATATTCGGGCACGAGGGGGTAATCCATCGCTGTACGCTACAGAATGAACATTGGTTACAATATCATTTGGTAATTCTCTTCTTAATATTCCATACAATTGTCCATCACGGTTTATTTCAAGCACAATAGTCGTTTTATGTCTCCTAATAAATTCTTCAACATCGGAATGGAATGGTAATGCTCTAACTCGACACTGATTGACATGATGGCCCATTTCTAATAGAATATCATCAATTTCTTGGATAGAATTTTCCATACTTCCCAAATATATCACTCCAATATTGGAATCTTCCTCTTCACGCATCAATGGTTCTGGTAACAAATCTCTCGAATTATCAATTTTCATTCTTAATCTGGCCATTAAATTGTGATAATCATCTGGTTTTTCAGAATAAATCCCCATCGGATTATGTCCAGTTCCACGGTAAAGAATTGGGTCCATTCCTGACCCTGGAAGTGTTCGATATGGTATACCATCTCCATCAATGTCCAAATATCTACCAAAGGTTTCGAATGCTTCAAACACATCTTTTTCTCTCACTACCTTCCCCCTATCCATTGGTTTATCTGGATATTCAAATCCAGTACACGCCCATTTATTCATCCCAAGATCTAAGTCACTTAAACCAAAAATTGGAGTTTGGAATCGTTCAGCACAATCAAATGCCATCCAACCAAATTCAAAACACTCTTCCACAGTTCCTGGGATTAGAACAATATGTTGTGTATCTCCATGACTTCCTTCGTATAACATACTAATATCTGATTGTTGAGTTCTAGTAGGAAGTCCTGTAGAGGGTCCAACTCGATTTACATCCCAGAATACAGAAGGTACTTCAGCAAAATATGCTAATCCAATGAATTCCTGCATTAGAGAAATTCCGGGCCCTGATGTGGCAGTCATGCCTCTTCCACCAGCCCAACCTGCTCCAATTACCATACCTGCAGCGGCAAGTTCATCTTCAGCTTGAATAACTGCAAGATTGGTTTTCCCATCTTCATCTGTTCTTAATCGGGGTATATACGCAATAATGCCTTCAGCAATTGAAGAGGATGGAGTAATAGGGTACCATGCTAACATCTGACAGCCGCCGTAGATAGATCCTAGTGCAACGGCTTCGTTTCCTTCAATGAAGAATTGTTGATTATGTCGTTCTCTCTTTTCAACAATAAATGGATCGTTTTTCGTTAAGTTTTCAATACAATATTCTCTTCCTGATTCTAAGGCTTGAATATTCAATTCTATAGCCGATGCTTTTCCTTTGAATTGTTTTGTCACTGCTTCTTCTAAGCATTTTTGATCTATACCTAGCAATTCAGCAACAACTCCTACATAGATTATATTTGTAACTAATTTAGCTAACTTGGGGTTTATTTTTCGTGCCATTGAGGTCATAGGTACGGGATAAGAAATGATATCCTCACGTTCAACAGTTTTCTTTTTTGTATCACTATTCCAAATTATTATAGATCCAGGTTCTAAAGCTTCTATGTCTTCTTCCCATGTTGCTGGATTAACAAGAATTTGGATATGAGTTCTATCTCCTGGGGCTTGGTATCCCTTTTCAGAAAGCCTAAGAATATACCAAGTAGGCAATCCAGAGATATTTGAAGGAAAGAGATTTTTCCCACTAACAGGTACTCCCATCTCAAATAGCGAATCAAGGAGAATTAGGTTCGCTGATTGTGACCCCGTTCCATTCGCTGTTGCGATGTTCAAAGTGAAATCATTGACGATAGCATCCATTCGGTTACGACCCGCCTTTGTGTGACGTTGCGAGGGGGCCTATGACTTAGCCTTTCGGCCCCAAAGGGCCCCTTGCTAGGTTTCTAGTGAGCAACTTTGTCCGTTGCCGTTTTGAAGGCAGGGCGTTTCCCAGCCGATATGGCGACCCCGCAAGAAGTCAAGGATGGATGGTCAAATGCTAAGGAGTCTATCGATTCAGGTGATTATGAGGCTGCATTGGGAACACTTAGAGAAATATGGAGCAAACATTCCAAGAAATCTGATGTACACCAAACTTGGACTTTAGTCGCAGATGCACAAGCATCTAAGGCAGCAGTAACAGGTAAGCCAGCCGATTATAGAAAATCGATTAAACACTATGAAAAGGCATTGGATAAAGGTGCTGGAAAGGAAGTTCGCAGGAACATGAACCGTGTTCGTTCTGAGATGGATGAAAGAGGAATTGGTATGGGTGGTTTCAGACTTGTTGATGATGGAGCTCCAACGATATACGGAATCTTCGCAATTGTAGTCGTTGGTATGTTGTTGCTCGTTTCATTACGATACATGGATGAAGGCTTGAATTTAACATCAATTTTCAGTAATGATGATGACTCTGATGAACCCTTAATCTCTGGTTCAGATATTGCTCAATTGACAATTTCGTATGTACCATCTGGTTCTTCAGCTTCGGAAACAGTGATTGTAATGCTTGATCTCAATAGAGATGCCGCCCCAATTCATGTCGATAACTTTGTCAAATTGGCACAACGTGGCGATTATGATAACACTCCTTTTCACAGGGTGATTGATGATTTTATGATTCAGGGCGGAGATTTCACAAATGGTGATGGGACCGGTGGTCATGCTGCTGAATTCTATGGATACTGTGATGGAAATGAAGCTGCAACACCATGTTCTAATCCAACCAGTTATACTCTTCCAGATGAAGCAGACAACGGCTTATTGCACCTTCCTTGTACCATTTCCATGGCAAAGACCAGCAACCCTAACACAGGCGGAAGTCAATTCTTCTTGATTCCTGAAGATAGCACCCCTAATTGGCTCGATGGTCAGCATACCGTTTTCGGGTCTGTGACTTCCGGTTGCTCGTTCATCACGAGTATTAGTGAAGTTGAAACAGGTGGGCAGCAAGGTTCTACTCCTGTCAATCCAGTCACATTGGAAAGCGTCGTTATTTCTTGAGTCAGATTGATGGGCATTACCTTCCTCCTTGTGAATGGTGAGGACGATGTCTACCTCAAATCCGTTTGATGCGATTCGTGAATTCGAGACTAGTAATGGTTCGAATGCTTCTTTTGCATCGCTAAATGTATTGGAGGAAAATGGTCATACAACACTATCTTCGTTACCATATAGCATTCGAATCTTGTTAGAGGCAGCATTACGCAAATGCGACGGTTTCCTTGTCACAGAAGAAGATGTCAAGCGAATAGCTGCATGGTCTCCAACTCAATCTCCTGCGGAGATTCCTTTCATGCCTAGTAGAGTGATTCTTCAGGATTTTACTGGAGTTCCAGCAGTAGTAGATATTGCTGCTTTGAGAGATGCAATGGTATCTCTTGGAGGTGATCCATCTAAAGTAAACCCACAGGTGCCTGTTGACTTAGTAATTGATCACAGCGTGCAGGTGGATGTTTCCGGTTTGTTTTCCGATGCACGTGAACGAAATCTAGAGATTGAATATCGAAGAAATATGGAACGTTATCAATTTTTGAAATGGGGTCAACAGTCTCTAGACAATTTCCGTGCAGTCCCACCAGGTCGAGGCATTGTTCATCAGGTAAATCTCGAATGGTTGGCAAGCGTTGCTAGAGAAGAATCAGGAATTTGGTTAATGGATTCATTGGTTGGAACTGATAGTCATACGACCATGATTAATGGATTAGGTGTTCTAGGTTGGGGAGTAGGAGGAATTGAGGCAGAAGCAGTAATGTTGGGTCAACCGATTTACATGCTGTTGCCCGAAGTTGTTGGTTTTGAGTTACGGGGTGAACTTAGGCCAGGAGTAACGGCAACAGATATGACTCTTCGAATTGTTGAGATGTTACGGGAGCATGGTGTTGTAGGTAAATTTGTAGAATTTTTTGGAACAGGTTTAGCTAATCTTTCACTTCCAGATCGCGCAACAATTGCAAATATGGCGCCTGAATATGGTGCTACATGTGGCTTTTTCCCTGTTGATCAAGTTACTTTGGATTACATGAGATTGTCTGGTAGAGACGAAAACCACATTCAGGATGTGAAGAGTTACTTGCAAGAACAGGGTATGTTTTGGACAACCGATTCACCGACTCCAGAATTTACTTCATCTCTCCATCTTGATTTATCAGATGTTGAACCAGCATTGGCTGGCCCAAAGAGACCTCAGGATCGAGTAAATCTTTCAGACATGAAATCCCATTGGCGTGAAAGTCTAAATGCAGAAATTGGCCATCAAGGTCATGGAGTAGCACCTTCAGAAAATAATAGAGTTGTACAAGTCAGTGACCCAAATGGAGATGATTTTGAATTAGGGCATGGAGACGTGGTTATCGCTGCTATTACCTCTTGTACAAATACATCTAATCCTAGTGTTATGATTGCAGCAGGATTGTTGGCTAGAAATGCTCGTTCTCTAGGTTTGAAGGTTAAACCGTGGGTCAAGCCAAGTCTTGCACCAGGTAGTAGAGTAGTAACAGAGTATTATGATGCTGCAGAATTGTCTGACGATTTGTCTGCGATGGGATTCAATGTGGTTGGCTATGGGTGTACAACATGTATCGGTAATTCAGGTCCATTGGATCAACATATCGAGGAAGGAATAGACAAGGGGGATTTGATCGTAGGCTCAGTAATTTCCGGGAATCGAAATTTCGAAGGAAGAGTACATCAGAAGGTCAAGGCAAATTACCTAGCTAGCCCTCCATTGGTAGTTGCATATGCACTAGCAGGAACATTAGATATCGATTTTGAAACAGATCCTCTTGGATTCGATTCTGATGGCAACGCAATAATGTTAGCAGATATTTGGCCAAGTGATGCGGAGATAAGAAATGCCGTTACATCCTCAATTTCGCCAGAGATGTTCCGCATTCGTTATGCAGATATAATGCAGGAACCCCGATGGGATTCTATTGAGAGTACTCGTTCTCCGTTGTATCCTTGGGCTGAAGAATCCACATATGTTCGATTGCCATCTTTCTTTGAAGGAATAGAGCCAGATCCATCTCCTATCGAGCTAATTTCAGGCGCACATGTTCTACTAATGCTTGGTGATTCGGTTACTACAGATCATATTAGTCCTGCAGGGGCTTTTCCAAAATCTGGACCTGCAGGGCAATATCTAGTTTCTAATGGAGTAGAACCTAGGGACTTCAATTCCTTTGGAAGCCGTAGAGGGAACCACGAAGTAATGATGAGGGGGACATTTGCTAATGTTCGCATTCGAAATCAGGTGGCACCAGGTACTGAAGGAGGATACACCACTCATTTCCCAACAGGAGATGTCACTTCTGTCTTTGAAGCCAGTATGAAATACCAAGATGAGGGTATACCTCTAGTTGTTCTTGCAGGAGGCCAATATGGTACAGGAAGCAGTAGGGATTGGGCAGCCAAAGGAACGCTTCTATTGGGTGTCAAGGCAGTGATTGCAACTTCCTTTGAAAGAATTCATCGTAGCAATCTGGTTGGAATGGGGGTTCTCCCTCTTACATTCAAAGAAGGAGAATCTGCGAATACTCTTGGGTTGGATGGTTCTGAGACATTTGATATTCCTGCTAGTGCAGATTTAGTCCCCCTAAGTTCCATTCAGGTGACTGCAAATAAGTCAGATGGGTCGACTATAATTTTCGATGCAGTGGTTCGATTAGATACCCCTGTAGAAGTTGAATATTATCGAAACGGTGGAATTCTTCAAACAGTTCTTAGAAAACTCGCATCCAAATAATCATTGTATTGCTAAGCAGCCCCCAAAGAATCAGAGTAAATCTTCTCGTCTGCTTCAATCAAATTGGATAAAAATTCCTCAGTCGCCTCTTTATCGACATTAGGATGAGATGCTGTAAAACGTATTACAAGTTGATTGTCTAGAATCGAATCTAGAACCATACTTTTTGCCTGATCTTCAAGATAATTTCGTGCCCTTCTTATTCGCAAATCTCCTTCTTCATCTGTTTCTCCATTTCTAGGTGTAAAACGAATACACACGTTAGAGAATGAAAAAGAAATCAGTGATAATTTGGGATTGTTAGAAACCAAATCTGCCAGGTGTCTTGAAACTTCAATACAAGAATCAACTTTTTCTCCGATCCCTCTTGTTCCCAAATCTAGCCACGTTAACCATAGTTTCAATGCATCAGCTCGTCGTCCACATTGGGGTGAGATTCGCCCAAGATTATACTCGCGGTTTGGATCATCAAAAAGATAGTCTCCTCGATTTGTATGAGCCATCGTTAGCGGGAGGATTTTTTCATCTTGAACAATGAATGCGGAGCAAACCATTGATGATCCAATCATTTTGTGTGCATCGAATGCAATTGAATCAGCTCGTTCAATACCTTTGAGTAGTGATTTGTGTGTTTTTGAGAATAATGCAGCACCACCCCAGGCTGCATCTACATGGTGCCAAATTCCATGAGCCTGTGCGATATCTGAAATTGCATCTAAATCATCAAATTCACCTCTTACCGTGGTTCCTGCAGTCGATAACACAATGAATGGAGTCTCACCCTTTTCTTTGGCTTCAATAATTGCATCATTTAGAGCAATGGGGTTCATTTTTCCATTATTGCATGGGATTCTGATTAGAGCATCAGTTCCAATTCCAATCATATTTGCAGCAGCATCCACCGAGTAATGTGCTTCTGCAGATGTGAATGCGCACAGTTTTTCATTTTGAATTCCTGATTTAGATGAACCTGGCAGTGCATCTTCACGAGCACAAAGAAATCCCATTTCGTTGCTATTAGAACCGCCAGTGGTAAAAATCCCGTAACCAGGAAATCCAGCAAGTTTAGAAATTGCTTGAATCATTTCGTTTTCTACAATTGTAGCAGATGGAGCTACAGCAAATGAATGCATAGTTGTGTTTCGGATATCGGAAAGTAGAGATGCAACTATTGATGCAGGTTCTGAACCTCCCCAAAATGCTCGGAGGAAGCCAGGATGATCTGTTCGAACTGAGGTTTCTAGATATGCTCTTATCGCACTCTCTACTGCTGTAAAACCACCAGGCTCGTCTAATGTAAAAGGTCCTAAATGAGTTTTTATCTCTTCATAATTCAAACCAGAATGTATGGTACTATCTGCACCATAATCTCCAATGATTTCACGAAGGAGTCGGTTCATCTCCTCTGAATCCATGGCCTTGCGAATAGTTCCAACTTCATTTAGAATGTGCTTGAAAGAGATTTTCTTATTGAATGCCAAAAGATGTCCTGAATCTTCGATTGATTGAAAGACCTCGCTTTACCGATGAAGGCAGATGCGTATAGATGGGCCGGTCCGATTCCGCTTCCGTGATTTGGAAGCAGACATTGAGGTTTTGATAGAGGGCGACGCATCTTGGGTGGAAAATACCCGTCAAGAATTGGGGATCGCTGGCGAAGGTGCTGGTTACATTGCCCCCATTCATGGATCTTTCAGAAATTCCAAAGATCCCAAGATTTCCTCCGCTAACCGTTCACGGGGTGATTCCAAAGTAGGCCCTCCTCAGCGCCCTGGCCCTGAACCGGATCCTTCCAGAATCCCAGAATCCATACGAGAAATTGGAGATTTAGATTTACAAGGGGAATTCGAAAAATTAGGTGTTTCTTTAGGGCCAATTCCTAGTGCTGAAGTGCTCAAAATGGAATTGGAAGAACTAGCACCTTTCGAACCGTTGGAGAATCCAAGTACTGAACTTCCATTGGAAGAGAGAGTTTTGCAGGCATTGTTGGAAATTATAGTTCGAAATCATGGCAGACCTAGCACTCCAGAATCTCTTCTTCATGATGTATTGTGTGAGCGATTTGGAATGGACTCCGAATCTTTCGGTAAATGGCTGAGAAGATTATGGAAACAAGGCCGTCTCGAGAGAGTCTTTGGGTCAGATGGAAAAGATGCATATGCTCCCTTCCCCTTTTGGTTAAAACGTGAATAAGAAATCTTACACACCGGAAGTCGAAAATCGTGATGCTGGTTGACGAAATGAAACAATCCACGTAATCATTACCCCATAACCCTCAATAAGAGTCGGTTGAGTGGGAGTTACATGATGTCCCCTGCGAATGCCTTGAATCAACCAAAGTCAACACGACGAATATCATTGCTCTTGGTATCTTTGATGCTAAGTTCAGTTTTGGTTAGCCTTGCACCTACTGCAATTGCTTCTCACGAGAAGACATATCATACTCAGAAAAATCCGACCACAATTGCTGCAGGTGATTTGGATTGTGACGGAGATGATGATTTGGTTACGGGTAGTGAAATGGGTAATTTCTTAACTATCCTATACAACGATAATGGGGACTTTTCTGATCGTCAGGATATTTGGACTGTTAACAATAATTCTCGTCGAGCTGGATTCGAAGATATTGCAGATGCTTCAGAAGTAGAGATTGGAGATATTGATGGAGATAGTAGTCCCGATATTGTTTACTTCCAAGGAAATATCAGAACAGTAAATGGCCCTGGAGTAATGGGCAATCTTACAATTCTTTACGGAGATTGTACAGGCTCATGGACTGAATCTCAGCCGATTACTATTTCGCCATACATGATTGGAATTGAAGTCGCTGATGTAGATAATGATGGGAATGATGACATCGTTGCCCTAACTCTCGATTATAGTATTGTAAATATGCAGTTAGCAATTTATCGTGGACCTGATCCAAACCAAGTTACAAATCAGGCCACTACTACAATGCCACTTGGAGGCACATCTGGTGCATACTACTATGATTTCACCCTCGGTTCTTACGGGGAAACCGTTGCAGGTGGAGGAATCGGCGGTGGAATTGGGGATTGCGAAGATCTCGATGCTTGGTTGATGACCTCACCTCCTTACAATGGACCTCAGGCTGGATTCGATCCTGGAAACTGGGACAATGTTACTACAATCGAATATGACTGTACAGCTAACACTTTCTACAACCCTAATACCAACCCGAACAATGTCCACAAGTTCGCTATGGGCACCACTAACGACGGATATCTCGATGTTGCTGATACAGATAGCGATGGTCATGTAGACTTAGTTGCCATGACTGATGGTTGGGATCAGAATGTTACATATGCAACAAAGAATGGTGCTAATTGGGTTACTGGAAACTATGCTTACATCGGAAATGCGGTTGGCTCTTCAGTTTCCATTGAAGATATTAATCAAGATGGAAGTGTGGATTTCGTTGTTCCAAGTCTATTTACGGTAACTACTGTTACTTCTACTGCTCTTGGAAATACTACTCTGCTGTCCACAGACAATTTACAAGATCAGAACACAGTTCAGATTATCCTATCCGATGGATCAGGTGGATGGGAGTCCCCGCAATCCTTTGATGTAGGTCGTAGACCGACTATGGCCATAGTCGGTCAATTGGCCGGAGGAGCTGGTAGTGCTCTAGATATCGCAGTAGGTCAACGTGATTATACATTCAGTTACACAGATGGAAGTCTATGGATCGATTCCAAAGGATGGGCTGGTTCTGTCGACTCAGTTACAATTGTTGAGTTAGACAATCAAGATGTTGGAGTTACTGGGCTTTCAGTTTCTCCTGCTGCGTACAATCCGTTTACTCAAAGTGGACAACTTGGTGAAGGAACTCGGAATGTAAACGTTACAGTTCGTAATACTGGACTTGAGACAGTAAGTGGTTCAGCAGATGTTGAAGTAAAAGTTCGAGACATCCTTTCAGGAACTGATACAGTTGTATATTCAAATGACTTTGATGGAAATGTGGATACTTCAAATTGTACAGGTTGCTCTCTAGATTCTACATCTTATACTGGTGAATGGGGTTCTGGAAGTTCTTGGCACGTCGAATCATCTTCCAATACTTCGAATAAAGCAGATACTCAATATGAGGCTCATGATAACCCAACTGGTTTCATGTGGGCTGGTCTTCGATACGCTAATTCATCAGATGGAGGTAACTTGGAGACTGGTTATCTAAACAACATGGATGAGGCATTCTTTATCGAAAATATCGATTTGACCAATTCAGATACAGCTGCATTGGATATTGATATGTTGTGTGCAGTGAGTTATTCCATGGTATACTACAGTTCTACTGGTATTGCGAACAGAGTTCTGTACGATGATGTTTGTACGATAGATGTATGGTCACAAGCAGATGGATGGCAGACGGTCAATTACATGGGTGGACACGATAATGATCGAATCCTGTACATACAAAATGGATACGCTCCAGAAAGAGCAGTAAACAACAACAGGTACTATCTAGGTACAATTTACGATTGGAATAACTATACTGGTGAAGATGCAATCGATTTAACTCCATGGGCTGGAGAAATAATCGATCTTCGTTTCCGTTTCCGTACTGGTTTCTCTGGCTCAGTAGGTACTTCTGATGAGGTGAATCAGACACAATGGGATGGTTTTGCTTTTGATAATATTTCAATCCGCAAGACGGTTTCTTCCTTTGGAGCGAATCCACAGGTTTCTTCTCAATCATTGACCTTGACCAATTTTGCTCCGGGTGATGAGGAAGTTGTAAGTTTGTCAGCGAATTTCATCAATGGAACTACTTATCTTATTGAGACCTCAATTACAAATACAAACGGATTCACAAATGGCGATGCAACCAATGATGATGCTAAATTCTCTACTTTGGTTTCTAATTTGTTTGATCCGGCTACCTCTGAAATAACATCACTTCAGAAGGGTGCGTTGTATGCTGCTGACACCTATCCAATTGATGTGAAGGTCGAGAATCGAGGAAATACTGTAACTGATTTCGAAGTAATCGCAAAGGTATACACTGCTCAAAGTACTGAACTGCTTAGCGAAGATTTTGAGACAGGTTCTGGTGGTTTCCAATTTGGAGATGATGGAGATAATTACGGGGTAGTTATTGATGATACAGCACCTAGTGTTCAGAATTCATTGGTTCCTCAGAACCGCCCAGTCTTTGAAGGCGGAGCTTATTGGTTTGGAGGTCCAGATGATGGATATGGTACAGATTGGAATGAGACGATTAATCTCGCAACCATTGATTTGACCAATATGCAGGGTGATTTCGCGTACATGAATTTCGATTATTTCGCTGAGATGGAAGTTCTTGAGGATGCAGAAGGCAATGTAGTGGGATGGACTGCAGAGACAGGTCTTGAAGCAGAATGGAGACAAGGAAGCAATATTTACCAAGGCACAATCTATGGTTCATGGAACGATATCAATGAAAATGGTGTTTTGAATAATCAATCCTGTGAAGATATCGATGGAGATGGTTACCTTGACGAGATTGAAACATTCGGAGATCGTCCTGAGGATGGGAATTATGCTGTCTGGTTTGATTCTGAAGGCCTCAAGAAGTCCGTTACTCTTGATTTGACTCACGTCTATTTGTTGAACACAACAAGTGCAGATAGTAGTCAATGGAGGAGAGAGTGTGCTACGTTCTCTGAGTTTGAAGTCGATTTCACTTGGCGCTTCCAATCTGATCCGAATGGTGCAGATGGTAGTAACGGTTTGGCTGGTTTCGGATTAGATAATATCTCAGTTACTGAGTTCACATTCGTTCCTGATCAAGAATATTCTACCACAGTAACAGGTCTTGATTCTCAAGAAGATCAAATAGTTACAGTTGGTAACCACGCCTTTACCCAGGGCATTTATCGGGTAGATGCCATCAGTGTTTTCGATAATACTACTCAGGGTACAGCTTGGTATGGATTTGAGGAACTCCTTCTTTCAAATAACCTAACTCGTATTGTTTTCAATGTAGCATCAGTCGATGTTCTTCTACGTGCGCCCGATGTCTTGTCTTGTGTTGAAGAATCAATTCCATGTAGTTACCCAATTGATAGCGTTAGAGGTCATGACTTCAATATTGAGATGACCAATGGTGTTCTTGCTGGGGATTACAATATCAAGATGGATATTGTAGACATGTCTACTGGAAATAGTGTTTCTAGTGGTTCTGGTTTTACTTCAGTTGATGGCTTAATATCTCTAGAACCTCAACAGGCTGCCAATACTTCTTGGATCAATCCATACAATGGTTGGGAAGATGGTAAAACCTACAATTTGTCCTTCTATGCTGAATTAGCAGATGGTACAATTTCTGGAAATACACACTATTATCACATCACTTTTGAGGATAATATCGACGTGGCAATCCTTTCCGGACCTACTGATGCCAATCGCTTGAAGACAGTTCGAGAGGATTTACAGGCTATGGGTATGAGTTATACTCAATTCAAGCCAGAGGATTGGAGCACTTATGCAACAGATGATTGGCTTTCTCATTATGACAAGGTATTGTTGCCTTGGCAGACCGAGAACAACGTCTTGAATGGTCAGTATTACAGTCAGTTGGATACTAGTTACAATGGCAATCCTTCAGTTAAGGATACTCTCCTCACTTTCATGAATAGTGGCGGTACTGTTCAGATGCACCTTGGACCATATTCTGATGGCCCACATAATGCGTATTTGAACAACAAACTACCATTCGGAATTGATGTTGTAGACCGAGATACTCTACAAGCACCTGCAGTACGATATCAAGACATGACTATTCTTGATTCATATCATCCAATCATGAGCAACGTTGCTCCTAGTTCATTTGTTGGAGTCAACAGTGGAAATTTCGTATCTCAAGCAGTAATCAATATCGGTCAGACCGGTAATGATCAGATGCCATATGTTTGTGGTGGAGAAATCAATCAACCAAGGCCTGGCTTCAATACTGCTTTCCATACTTTAATCGAAGGACCTGATGCCGATATGTCCTTATTGGCAACTTGTGGTTACGGTGCTGGTGGATTGATTGTAAGTACCATTGATGTAGAGAACCCGTCCGTAACAAATCCATTTGGAGATACAACATTCCCAATATTGAGCAATCTCTTATCTCACAAAGTTACACCTTATTCTTCGTCGTTTGGTTACGATACCAATGGACCAGATGGTTGGAACATGTTGATTGATGGTCAAGTGCCAGATTGGGACATTCAATCATGGGATTACAGTAAGATGTACCTGAAGAGCAATGCTCAGTTGACGTTCTCCTTTGAATCTACATTGAGCGGATTAGATGCTAATTGGGAAATTAAGTCAGGTGATTCGTTTGATGTTACAAAGTGGGGCAATGATGGCCAGACATTACCAGCAGGTGCAATAGATCACACTGCTGATGATACACATACAGCAACTTTCTGTGTATTGGATACATCTTCAGCCACAAATTGTAAGACCGATGCTAGTTGGATTGTAACACTCTTCTTACACGATGCAGAAGGTCATGTGCGCAAGGCCAATATCGAGTTAGTCACAAATGATGTTCAAGCAGATTCAGAACGCCCTGTAGCTCATGCTTCTGTAGTAGATCGTCTTGATACCGCTGATTATATCACACAGTTAGATGATTACGAAGTTAATGGAGTTCAGTGGATGTTTTACAGAATCACCTGTCCTGGAAAGAGCACCGATCCATGTGAGAGGCGTGTATACTTCGATGCATCTCAGAGTTCAGACAATGATTCTACAGATGGAACAAGCGGTATCATTTCCTATGAATGGAGAATCTACTCTGATCGTCGTTATGATCAACTTCCTTCAGGAAGTCCTTACCACGAGTATGTACGATCTACATCTGATTTCACATATGCTTTCAAGAATGTTACAGCGGACCCAACTGGGAATACTGCAGGAACTCCAATTAGAATGGATCTAACAGTACAGGATCGTGCAAACAAAGATTCAGAAAAGTATCGTTTGTTCTTCCAGATTGTTCCTGAAGACTTCGGAGATGCTCCTCCAGTGGTTGATATCTTGACTCCTGAAGAAGGCGATTCCCAGTCAGGTGCATTAGTTTGGATTAATGGAACAGTTTCCAGTGGTGTGGAAGATGACGATTTGTTCATCCAAGTCGCACTTTCAGGTACGGATTTGAACTTGACTCCAACTCAGCAATTCAACCGTAAGGGTGCTATGAAGTTCAATTCAACATCCGCATTGGGCGATGGAAGCAATTTCCAACTTGCTCTAAGTATCGATGATCTATATCAGGTAGGAGAAGGAGTTACTCAGACTGTTTACATCAAGATCTATGAAGGCAACGATGGTGTTGCAATTTATCAGCAGATTCAGATTAATTTGATTCCAATTGATGAAGTTGATAATGGCGGCGGAGAAACGAATACTGAATTAGAGAATACGGAAGGAGCTCAAGATAGCAATCTTTTGTTAATCGTTGCAGGGTTGATATTTGCACTAGTGGCTATTGTGGGCGTTACACTGTTAGTAATGCGTAGCCGTGGTGGAAGTGACGCCTCATCCGGCGGAGAACAAGCTGTGTTCGGTGGTGTTGAGACCATGGATCCAAAGGAGGCATATGTCCAGCAATTGATTGCGCAGGGCTATCCCGAGGAAACTGCCAGAGCGTATGCTGAGCAATATGCGTCGCATTTCCAACAGTAGCGCACCAAATGAAGAGTTTGACTCTCTTCTCAGCCGTAAGGCTGAGAATCTCCAACCGAGAGTATGATATGTGGAATGATTGACGGACACTCATGGATAAGGGCGATTCCTACACTGTTGCTAATCTTGCCCTAGCAGATGCTGGTGAACGGAGAGTGGATTGGGCTAGAGCTAGAATGCCTGTTTTGGCTCGATTGAAGGCTGAAGCAGAGAAGACAAAACCACTCGCTGGAATGGTAGTTGCAGGATGTCTGCATGTGACCAAAGAAACAGCAGTATTGATTGAAACGATTGAAGCCGCAGGAGCTAAGGTTTCATGGAGCGGCTGTAATCCCCTTTCTACTCAAGATGATGTAGCTGCATGGTTAGCTAGAGAGGGATACTCAATTTACGCTTGGCATGGACAATCTACAGAGGATTTCTATTGGTGTATTGATCGAACCATTGAAGCAAATCCAACTCTAACATTGGATGACGGTGCTGATTTGATTGTGAGAGTTCATGGGGAGATGTCTGATTACGCTGATGGAGTTATTGGAGGAACTGAAGAAACAACCACTGGAGTTCACCGCCTTCGAGCAATGGGCGCTGCAGGTGATTTGCGCTATCCTGTAATCGCAGTAAATGATGCAATTACAAAATGGGATTTTGATAATGTGTATGGCACTGGACAATCAACATTGGATGGTATAATTCGTGCAACATCTGTATTGATTGCAGGAAAAACGTTTGTTGTAGCTGGATACGGCCATTGTGGTCGTGGATTAGCAATGCGTGCAAAGGGAATGGGTGCTAATGTGATAATTACTGAGGTTGATCCTTTACCTGCCTTGAGAGCAATTATGGATGGGTTCCAGGTAATGAAGATGGATGATGCGGCTTCATTGGGGGATATTTTCTGTACAGCAACTGGAATGGCAGATGTAATTGTTGATCGTCATTTCAAGTCAATGAAGGATGGAGCCATTGTTTCCAATACTGGACACTATGATTGTGAAATCAATATTGAACATTTAGAGAATGCATCTGAATCAGTACGAACAATTAGAACTGATAATGAAGAATTTTCAATGCCAAGTGGTCGTAAAATTTTCTTGCTTGCACGTGGACGTTTAGTGAACCTTGCGGCAGCAGAAGGCCATCCATCTGAAGTAATGGACATGAGTTTTGCAAATCAATATCTTGCTCTATGTAGATTAGCAAAGGAAGGCAAATCTCTCGAACCTATTGTTCATGATATTACTCTTGAACAAGATCAGGATTTAGCAACTACTAAACTTGAAACAATGGGCTTTGAGATTGATACTCTAACTGAAGAGCAGATTGCTTATCATAGCGATTATACTGTTGGAACGTGATTATTCTTCTTCATCATCAACAAACCATTCTGGTATGGATAATTTCCATTTCCTACTCATCCTTTCTCCATTCTCTACAATTTTGTCATGTCTGTTCATTGCTGCAATAGCTCTCCTTTCTCTTAACGTAGAGTAGAGTTTTGTTTCTCTCATAGATTCAGGGATACACAGTAGCCCACTGGTTAATTCTGCATTTATTGCTCTAGTCAGTTCATGAGCGGGTCGATTCAGTTTGTGCACTTGGGACTTGACCCATCTACTTCCCAGAAGGAAGGAGGCGAAAATAATCAGAAATCCAAGTATCATGGTTGAGAATCCTGTAGGAGGCAATACTCTATTGATGAGGATTGCTTCAATCCAAATTAGAGGCATTACAAAGAAGAACAACCAGTATGTTTCAGTTGTAGGCTTTCTTCCACTAAATGCTTTGATACGTATCCATCCATCATTATCTGAATCTTGAGGCTGAAAGAAATCATTATCTTTTCCAGCAGCACGTTTTATTTGTTCAGAGAGATTTCTAAGTCTCATGATACTTCTTGGATCTGGGGATTCCATATCTTTTCCTTCAAAAATCAGGTCTATTCGATCCGCTGCTTCAGCATATTCACCAAATTCAGTTAGGATTGCAATTTGTTCTACAAGTGGAACTACTTCTGTTGGTTCAATCATTCTTCGATTGTCCCACCAACTTAGTGCTTCTTCAAACATCCCTAGTTCATCAACGAGCAGTCTGCCCCCTATTGCCCAAGCTTCATCTCGTTCTGGATCTATTTCTAACACAGTTCGGCATTTTTGAAGACCGATTGCTGCATCTACGAGACTCATTTTTGTCGGCCTGACACCCTTTGGACCTGTTTCTCGAAATAGTTCTCTAACCTCTGACATCAAAGCATCAGGATGCTCAGGATTTGCTGCTAGAGTTTTCTCTCTGAGTAAGTTAAATGTCATGGTCTCACCCATTTGACGTGCTTCCATAGCATCAAGCCACAAATCATCGGCAGAACGGTCATCAGTCATTTTCTCGCCTCCCTCTTTCCGAAGTGGGGCGCTTTCGATTCATCACTTTATGTGTTATCAGCGTCGATTTCTATCCCTGAAATTGTTTGAACCTCGGCTTCCTCTTTGTCCACCGCGATTATTTCTTGAACGGTTGCCATTATTTCTAGGTCCTCGACGTGAATCACTTCTGCCGTCCTGCCTTCTTTGTGGCCTTCTTTCACTTCGCTGACTAGTTCCGCCCCCACTTTTTGATTTACCACATCTGTTACATTCCGTTCGGAATGAAAAATTATTGTTACCACAACTTTTGCACTCCCAATCCCCATCTCGAGCTTGTTGTTGATTTCTTCCTGCCCGTTCTTGTGGTCCTCTATCTCTGCTTCTTCCACGGTCTTGGTTTCTGAATCTTTGATTTCCATGGCCGTTATCTCTGCTTCTTCCACGGTCTTGGTTTCTGAATCTTTGATTTCCCCGGTCTTGGTTTCTGAATCTTTGATTTCCACGGTCGTTATCTCTACTTCTTCCACGGTCTTGGTTTCTGAATCTTTGATTTCTGCGTCGGTCATCATTGCTTCGATTCCAACTTCTTCCTCTATCATTGCGCCCAGAATCTTTCTTTCCTCTTGGGGAAAAAACAAGAGTATCTCCGATTAGTGTAGTAGCATCTAGATGAGGATCTAGAATCACGATATTGGTGAGCGGATCTCCAACCGGCCCAATTACGCTATCGATACGACCAATGGTTTCTCCCTTTCTATCCTTTACTCGTTGACCTAAACGAGGTACTGTGCCCTCAAAGGTTGCTAAAACGGAACCTTCGTGAGTAACCCTGACTACGGTGGCCTCGAAGGTCATGTTTCACTCGCGACGCTTAGCATACATGAGCGCTCCGATGATTGAGAGCACAGTAAATGCGATTCCAGGGGCTGGAAGAGAACCACTTTCTTCAATAACGGGATCAGTAGTAACTGGAGGTGTAATTGTTTGATCATTAAACAAGTCTGCAGTGTCTACGGTTTGAGTTATTGATGCGCATTCATTTGAAGCGTCACAAGCATTTACTGTAACTATGAACATTCCTTCACCCCAAATTTCGAAGTTGATTGATTCACTGGACCACGTATTTCCATTTACTGCTATTTGTCCGCCATTTGTTCCATCAATGTCGATTGTAAACGTGACGTCTTCTCCATCTGGATCGCTAAAGGTTCCACTAACTTGCCAATAACTTCCATCCCATTCTGCTGATGAAACAGTAATTATTGGAGGAAGTGAGTCTTTAGACAAAACCAAATCATAGGTATGGGAAAAGTCAGTCATGCCACTGCCTGTAGCGTGAACTCTCACGTGTACTTCTCCAGGACTCAAAGCCCCGGTATCAACTGAGATATCTGCCGGTCCTCCTGTTAGCATTCCTGTTTCAGAAGCTAATGCCCCATCTTGGAACATTGTAACTGTCACTTCCATATTTGGAGAGGATGAACTTGGGCTCAAGGTAAAGAGGTGTGAGGAAGTAATTTGGTTGCTAGTTGCTAGAGTAAATGGGACGAGAAGGTGAAATATTCTAGTTTCACCTGCTCTAACAGTGCCATTATCATCTTCATCATATGGAGTACAAGTCACTGTTCCTTGCCCTGAACTTTCAGTAGTAACCCACCATGAACCATTAGCATCTTTTACTACTGGCCATGATGATGATGAGCACTGTAAGTCAATTGCTCCAAATCCGGCTTCATCTGTTAACCATAATCCTTGATGAGCCAAGGACATGAATTCAGTATTGACTCCACTAGGTACAGATATTTGGCTTGAATCAGCAGGCGCATCATCAGTCCATTGTGGGGGGTCATTTGGAGGAGGAGGTTGATTTGTGAAGTCACCGAACATGTCTTGCCCAATTGGCCATTGGGTTAATTGATAGGTAGTGTGAACGAATACAGTAAGGCTACCGTCACTGTTTGATGTTGGTTGATGAGAGATTGTACCATCATTTTGGCACCCACCTAATGGAGGAGTATCTCCTTGGTTTGCAATACCTTCCTGTACATTTCTTCCATCGCATTCTTCAAACATTGCTAATCGTAAAGGATCTCCATCAACAGAATTCTTAGCCGGAAAATGCATTACTAGTTCTGCATTTGTCATATTGGTAGTATTCATTGCAATTGTGAATGAATCTGCAGTGGTTAAATCAGCCGACCAAGTCATGCTTCCATTTAACCACACAATTATCCTACATTCGTCTAGGCCATTGATTACACCCTCATCGCAGTCCCTTTCTCCATTTGGGTCAGCGACAGTTGTTGGGATTTCGTAACACTCTGCGGTTGGGTCGGGATTCAATGCAGACCCTGCGGGGCAAGTTCGATTCTCAGGATGATTTGGAGGGAAGAGGTTCCAATATTCCAACTGCATGGGATTATTGGAATCTTTTACCCAGCTAGCATTCTTCCAATCAACTCCGTCCCCTCCTCTATGGGGCAAACCAGTCCTAAATCCGAATCTTGGATTTGTTTCAACAATACAATCCTTAGCAATCTCTTCAATCGCATCTCGTTCTTGTGATGAAAGCCATCCATTCCCGCCACCAGGTGCTCCGGTTTCTGCAATCAAATCGTCTAGATCTGTTCTAACTATATCTGAGAGGGTATTGTTGATGTATGCAACTGCACGAACATATGCTGATTCATAGGTTGGATCAATATCTACTTCGAACTTTGCATATGAATATTCAAACATATCTTCGAAGGTTATTCCCTCACACGCATCGGCAACAAGTTCGCTTGCACCTTGTCTACCTTGGGTGTTTTGTGCATTATCTTCTGCAGTTAATGCAGCACTTGGATTTGCACCCAAAAGGGTGAAAATCATCACAATCGTCAGCAAGTATCTGGTCTTCAACATGGGAATTCCGATTTATCGACGTACTTGGAAGGTAAAATACCATGTCATTGGATGTCTAATAATTGTTTATTTTTTTCAAGGTTTCAAATTNCGGAATNGACGGAGATATATTGCAATAGGAATCGCGGTCCAACATACTACTGNAAGGTCAATCCAACCATCCCAAACTGTGGGTTGANATGATTGTGGGAGTCTATTCTGTAGAACCAACTGGTATACTCCGTTTGGAGAGAATAAATCTGCATGTTCTTGGAANGCAATGAATGTAGGGTCAGCAGTATTTGTNGCATCCACTCCTAAAATGGTGGCGATGACCACTGTTACTAGTAGCCACATTAAGGTAAACAGCATCCAAGTTGCTACACCAAAGGTCACCGATGAACCAAGATCTTGTGCCATTGAAGATGCAATCATCTGAAGAGATGCATACCAGAGAAGAAGAAGAGCAGTGATGCCNATCCATGTTATTGCATCTACAGTAGAGGGNCGAATTCCCATTTGGTGTTCGATAATTGCTAATGATGAGAATTGAAGAATAGNTACTGGAATTGCCACACTTAGCCAAACTCCGCATAGGTGATTCATCCCAAGCATGGTCCGATTCATTGGTTGAGCCAACTCAATTGNTAATTCACCAGTTAATCGTGGCCTACTGATTGAATCAAATCCCACCAAGACTACTCCTAGAGTTGCTGAGAGTAGAATAAAGAGGCTTGAAAGAAACATAACTGTGGATGCATCATTCACTGCGATTGAACCAGGAAGGCTAGTATTCGGGTCCGAAAAACCCCAGACTGAACCTGGAATNAATAGAATTAGTAATGGATAGAGAATGACCATTCTAGGTGATTTCATCTTTACCTTGAGATCATGTAGAAGAATTCTGATGAANAATTTTTCATTAGACATTATTCNTCACCATCCTGAAGATNAATTCCTTCTNCTATTCCTGTAGCTGTACGGAGTATTTCTTCCAAATCCGGTGGTATTTTTCGAACAGTTGCTACCTTTGTGCCTCCTACGTTGATTCTTTCGACAAGTCCAGCACGCAAGTCTTGAGACCATGTTTGATCATGTCTAGTCAATCGAAGACACCAATCTCCTTCTTCATCNAATTCGGTAACNGTGATCAATGGATTTTCGGAAATTGTTGTAGNGGGAGACGGCCCAATTCCTGAAATCATTAGGCGTTGTCCAACTCCTAGGTCATGTTCAACACTTGTGAATGATCCTTGAGTAACAATTCTCCCTTTATTCATGATTGCTATGCTTTCTACAAACCGTTCCAATTCATTCAATTGGTGGCTACTTACAATAATCGATTTCCCTCCATCTGCCATTTCTCNAATCATTTTACGAAATGCATTTTGGGCAACTGGATCTAGTCCATTCATTGGTTCATCTAGGAGTAGAATTTCTGGNTCCCCGATTAGGGNNGCTCCAAGGGAAAGGCGTTGCCTCATNCCTTGACTCAGGCTAGAAAGGCGCTCACGCGATCGAGATGATAGGCCAACTCTCNCAAGAANNGATTCTGCATTTTCTTTTGGNAATCCTCGAATAATGCAAAGTCGTTGAATCACATCAAGAGGAGTAGAAGGNCCNGTCCAAGCAACACTTTCAGGCATTAATCCGATTCTATTCCGTAGGTTTACTCGTTCTTTTTCTGANTCTATTATTTTCCCATTAGAACGGATTTTTCCATTTTGAATTGGTAGAATTCCAGCCATTATAGACATAAGTGTGGTTTTCCCCGCTCCATTTGGNCCCACCAATCCTACAATAGAACCTGNATCAATTCGCAAAGATGCTTCAACAACTCCTCGTTTTGGAATTGCTTGATTTCGACGTTTTGCAGNGGCAATTACAGCTCTTGGGATTGTATGNAGATGNCGNACCCTTTCTAGTTCGACTAGGACCNCCATGTNGGTGTCTAAGTAATGGCNATCTTGTTCTTTTCGCTTTTCNAGATGTCTAAAAGTATCTGTAATTCAATTAATCAATAAGNAAAAGTGCTGTTAATTTGACTTGTTTACCAGNNACAGATGGAGTGGAAAAGAGNCCTATCTTTTTGTGTNCCACTAATCTCATTATTGGNCATCATAATGNTNATCGATGTAAATCAGTTCACTGANNTAATTATTNCAATTCGTCCCATTGGCNTTTTCCTAATNGTATTGATTAGTTTCTTGAGACCNTTTGCAGGAGGTTTNCGTGCNTCTTTAACGTTCAATGAATTAGGTGAATTATCACTAATTGATGCAACCAAAGGGTACGTNTTATCCATGTATGGNTCGATATTTCTTCCATCTGCAATAGGGGGNGATATTCTCCGAATAGAGCATATGTCTAGAGTAAGTGGAGAATCAAGAAAGACAGCATTTACTGTTGTAGGNGCNGAGAGAGGAGCNGGTTTACTTTCATTAATTGCGATNACNATAGCTCTTTCTCTATTCGTGGATAATAGGNTGGGCTACNATAAGGNATTNTCTTTGATGTTGATTNCTCTTTCATTGGTGAGTATTGTTGGATTGTTTGTTGCTAGAAAAGTTAGNCCNACATCTNCGATTGGCAAGATNATTNCNCCTCTAACACAACTCAGTAATCCNATATCTGTTGCTAAGGTACTTTCACTTTCGTTTTTCTTCCAANTGTTNACACTATCNGTTCCGATNGTAGTGGCATTTATTGTAGGNGNTTTTGANATTGCTTTGGGCATTGCACTCCTNACTCCATTGGTAGCAATTATTTCNACAATTCCAATTTCAATTGGAGGTTTNGGATTAAGNGANGCCAGTTATGTTGGAATGAGTTCCATGGTAGGTGTAAGTACAGAAATNGCATTTTTATGCGGTATTTCGTTATCNTCCTCNCTTGTGTTGAGTGGTTTNCCNGGNGTAATTATTCAGAAGGATTTGTTTTCNNTAAACAATAATTACGAATCTGAGTGANTTTTTTCGAATGCGTTTCNCGACTGGAAGACTTAATTCAAGATTAGNCGCCCCGAAATCATGGGGGAGTTGAAGGGCCTATCTCTCGACATAGTAGTCCCNTTGTATAATGATGAGGAAGTTGTTGAACTACTATGTGAAACTGTATTCAGCACAATCGGTGAGACTTTCCAATCCATTAGGTTGATTCTTGTTGATGANGGTTCAACTGATAGTACANACCAAATTGCNAGNAAGTTGGTTGATNATTTTGAGAGANTCGAGTTNATCCGNCTTGCAGGAAATTTCGGCCAACATCGAGCCATTTCTGCTGGNCTGAAATTNACATCNGCTGATNTTGTAGCAGTTATGGATTCTGATTTGCAAGATCATCCTGAGGATATTATNCGTTTAGNTGAAAAAATGATTGAGGAGGACAACCCTATGGCGATTGCACGTAGGAAAAAGCGCTCTGCATCTCTTGTTAAGCGATTCACTAGTAGAGCCTTTGCTCTTACCTCCAACTTCTTGGTTCCATTCAAAGTAGATCCTAATTTGGGTGCATTCAGAGTAATAAATCGAAGTATTGTNTCTGAGTTAAATCAAGTAAATGAGACAACTGGGACTCCATTCTCCTTGCTATATTCANTGGGGATTCCATNTTCCACTGTTGATTTGGAAAGGGGGCNTAGAAAGGCNGGTTCATCCGGTTACAATCTTCGGAAATCATTCAAATTAGCNTCTGATCGAATCATGACTTATTCGATTAAACCGATACGTCTAGCAATTATGTTGGGAGTAATATCGGGTNTATTCTCCCTTGGAGTTGCAGCATACACGATNATCAATTACGGAATTCAAGATAGAGTCGCTCCTGGTTGGACCTCTATTGCNTTTCTAACTTCATTTTTTGGAGGAATGAATCTCATTTTCATGGGAATTATAGGCGAGTATATTGGTAGGATTTACTTAGAATCAAGAGGGGTGCCTCGNTACATGATTCATTCATCAACATTAGATGATAGTGCCTCAATTTCCGATGAATAAATTATNGTTTAATTATCTGATTTCTAGTCATTTTTCCTAGAACTGCAATGGTATCTACAATCGATACTTCNTGAGAGAAAACNGGNCCACATTGATTGTATGTTTCAAATGGTCCATACTGCATCCATTGCAATTCGATTCCTATTGCATCAAATTCATTTCCAATGTAATTCTGTGCTGATGGACCACTCAGGTAGACGTTTGCATCTACTGCCCGGCAAATCCCAATTAGTCGTTCAACTCTATCTCCTTCTATATCTAAATCTGATGCATTCATGAATTTAGTATTTAGATTCAAATATTCAGATATTTTTCGAATAATTGTTTGATTAAATGTTGAAAGTTTGGTGATGCTTTCGTCCTCATAAATTGGCTCTAATATCCGCTTTAATTCCTCAATATTTTCGGTGTCCGAGTATATCCTCCTAATGGTTTCAATATGATTGTCTCTCCATTCTCCTTCGGGGAGAATAACTTCATCAATTCTCCGATTTCTATTACTTCCAACTGGGATAGTGAGCCATGTGGGCCCTCTTGGCGTCATTATTTTGTTTCTACTGCGCCAATCTCTTTTGGTAAATTGTACATTGTCATAGAATACGAAAACATCAGCTTGAGCAACCATTTGGAAATAACCCTTCCAAGGGATATAATTTGATTGAGAAATCACGCAGGTTTTCATTATTTATTTTCCTCCAATCGTAATGTTCTCGTGAACTCACCTATCGCTTCTTTTATTGTTGATTGTATTTCAGAAATTTGATTTGAGGAACCCACAACATGTCCAAAACGATCATTCCCTCCTTTGAATTTCTTTATTTCATCTCCTTTTTGAACATCAAACACCCATTCTAATTTGTTATTCATTACTCCAGGCGAATGGAAAACACCCCCCTTTTCCGCAAAAAGTACATGGGCGAATGTTGGATTACCTACTGGATGTTTTGGAAGAATTGGTTGTTCCCCCATGGCTATTTCAATGGCTAATTGATAGAGGTCTATTCCCCAGTAAGATCCACAAACTTCTGGAAGACAAGTCCCCCCCATTCTTGCAGCAATCTCAATCACCATTGGACCATTTGGTGTATCAATTAGGTCTACATTACAGATGCTATTGTCTATTCCCAATGCTTCAATTGCATGTTTTATTGCCTTTTCAGTTTCTACAATTAATCTCTTTTCTTGAGGATGTGGGCACCCATGTCCGATTGGCATTTTTCTGGGAGGGGGAGTTGTTACATCACTATGAATCATAGTTAGCACCAGTTCTTTTCCGATGACTATTGCTTGTGCACCAAATTCTTCTCCGATTAGCCATTCTTCAATCAGAACAGTTCCTTTTGATGAATTAGATAGTGCTTCGTTGAAGGCTTCTTCAATTTCCTCAATTGAATCTATTCTGATTATCCCCCTAGAACCTGAGGAATCTGTTGCTTTAATCACACAAGGTCCATTGATTTGTTCAAAGAAATCTTTTGCTTCATTTTCATTTTTGATATCTAGATAATCTGCTGTTGGAACATTGTTTTCAATAAATTTTGTTTTCATTATTGATTTGTCCATACATGCATAGCCACTCATGTGCCCCGTTCCTGAAAGGCCTAGGTTATCTACAACTAATCCAATGGTAGGTATACAGATGTCTGTTGCAGTTGTTAGTACGCCGTCGATTTCTAATTTTGTACATAACTGGAGAATTGCTTGTTCATCGGTGATATCGATTGGATGAAAATTTGGAGCAATATTGATTCCAGGATAATCACCTGGAAGTGATGCTACATGGATTTCTAAATCCATACTTAATGCGGTTTCTATCAATGGTTTTTGATAGACTCCTGCACCAAGAATCATGAGTTTTTTCTGCCCCATTATGCAATCACCTCTTTTTGAGAATGAAAAGAAAACATCAACGGCATGGTGGTTCTCAGAGGCACATGGAGGGGGTCCGGTTCAATTCTCCGTTCATTTCTGGAAATGAACGGAAATACATCGACGAAGTCTTTGAATCCGGCCATTTTTCCGGTAATGGCCCGTTTACTCAAAGGGTACAAACTTGGTTGGAAGATTTTCTTGATGCACCTAGAGTTCTCCTTACCCATAGTTGTACAGCCGGTCTTGAGATGTCTGCAATGTTGAATGGATTTGGACCTGGAGATGAAATTATTGTACCTTCTTTCACCTTTGTTACAACTGCTTCTTCGATGATGAGGACGGGCGCTAAAGTTGTTTTTTGTGAGGTTGAACCTGAAACGATGTTGATCGATATCAATGATGTTGAATCGAAGATAACCGATCGTACCAAGGCAATTGTCCCCGTTCATTATGCTGGTTTTTCCCCCGACATGGAGATTATTTCTCAAGTATGTAAGCGGCACAAAATAACGTTCATTGAAGATTCTGCACAAGGTCTTGGTTCCTCTTGGAATGGTAGAAAATTGGGGACCTTTGCTCCCCTTGCGTCGATTTCTTTCCATGAGACCAAAAATATCCATTCTGGTTTGGGTGGATGCCTTGTTGTTAATGATGAAGGTTTGATTGATGAAGCTGAGATTATTTGGGAGAGGGGGACAAATCGTAGTGCCTTTTTCAAAGGATTGGTAGACAAATATAGTTGGCAAGCAGTTGGCTCTTCTTTCTATCCGTCCGAACTTCAATCTGCCTTCCTTCTTGCACAACTTGAATCTATGGAATCGAATCTTAGTCAAAGGATGGAACTTTGGAACGAGTATGAGAGATGTTTCACTTCGTTGGAGAAAAGTGGAGTCTTGAGAATCATTAGACCGCCCTCTGGATGTTATCACAATGCACATATGTTTGCAATTTCTTTGAATTCTCCTGAAGAAGCAGATAAAACACGAATTAGACTGAATGAAAATGGAATTCAAGCTGTAATCCATTACGTCCCCCTCCATACTTCTCCGATGGGAATCAAAATGGGTTATTCTCCTGAAGATCTTCCAAAAACCAACTTGGCTGCCCAATGTCTTCTCAGATTGCCTCTTCATCTTGACATGAGCATCAATGACATTCAACGAATCGCCTCCCTATTCTGATTCGTCCGTTGTTTCTGGTATTGAGGAAACCAATATTCGAATTGATATGAAAATTATTGCACCTAGAACTGGTGCACTGAGGAATTTAATCCAATTCAGGTATAGGATATCTAGTGATTCTGAAGGAATTGGTAGTGACCATCCATTGTCTATTAATGATAATTTCATACTTTGAGTTCCACATAAGATGCCAAATAAGATAGAAATTGTATTTGTATCGCCATTTCTTTGAATTGTTAATAAAATTATTACACCAAGAAAAATTCCAAGAATTAGTAAGAAATTGAAATCTGTGAAAAATGAGAATAATAGGTTGTGAGTTAAGGTGAAGAAAATTAGTAGAATTTGTATTTCATTGTTAAAGGGAATTTCGAATTCAGTTGCGAGTAAACGAATAGACATGGCGGCAAAAATTGGAATAAGCCCGATTTCTGTTGGTATTAATCCATCATGGTAGAGGAAAATTGTAGAAGAAATTGCTAATAAAATTGGGAAAGATGCCAATAATTTCTGCGAGGACTCGTCTAATTTCTCCATCCTATCACTCCTCTCCAACCATGATTGTCTTGTTATCTATCTGTAGGGGTGATAGTTGTGTACTTAATTTTAGGCAATCCTAAAAGTGTTGAGACGTGGCCCAACAGACATGGATGAGAGATCTCAACGAGGTCTTTGCGGAGTTGTTCTTGCAGGGGGTTGGGGGACTCGTCTCCTTCCATTGACTACATCCACAAATAAACATCTAATGCCAGTATATGATGAGCCAATGATTTGTAAGTCAATTGCTACACTTGCAAGGATGGGAATAAATGAAATCATGGTGGTTTTAGGTGGTTATTCTGGAAACTCTTTCTTTGCATTATTGGGCGATGGCCATAGATATGGGTTAGATATTCGATATGCATATCAGGAACAAGCTGGAGGAATAGCTGAAGCTTTGAGACTGACTGAAGGATTCGTAGGAGATAGATCTGTAGCCGTGATTCTAGGGGATAATGTATTTGAAAAATCAATGAAGGAGCATTCGGATGCCTTTCTAAAAGATACTCAGAATGAATGTTACCTGTTTCTTAAACCCGTCAATGACCCTGGTTCATTTGGTATTGCTTGGATTGATTCAGATGATCGAATTGTGAATATGGAAGAAAAACCACAAGCATCCGATTCTAATTTAGCAATTACTGGCCTTTACCTTTACACTCCAAGAGTTTACGAGATGATTGATGAGATTTTAGAAACAACTGGATATTCGTCTAGAGGAGAACTTGAAATTACCGACATTAATCGCTTGTTCATGAAAAAGAATCTCGCCAAAGGATGTTATTTTGATTGTCATTGGGCCGATTGTGGTACAATAGATGCTCTTTTAGAAACATCTGTTTTGATGCGAGATTGGAATCTTGGCCCCTGGTTGCCTCCATTGAGGGATTAAATTGCGAATTCTAGTTACCGGAGGATGTGGCTTCATCGGTAGTCATGTAGTGCGTCAGGCGTTGATGATTCCAAATGTTGAACGAGTCATCAATCTTGATGCTTTGACTTATTCTGGTCATCCTCAGAATTGTTTCGATATTGAAGATTCTCGATATCATTTCATACATGGTTCAATTAATGAGGAGTCGTTATTGAAAGAAATTTTCCAAACCGAACAGATATCTGTAATTTTACATTTAGCTGCGGAAAGTCATGTAGATCGTTCGATAAATTCAGTTAAACCATTTATTGAAACTAATATTGAAGGAACGCGTATTATTTTGGAATCTATTGTTGAGTTCAAGAGATTAGGTCAAGATATTCATTTAATCCATGTATCTACTGACGAGGTTTACGGTTCTTTGAATCCTGAAGATCCTCCTTTCACTGAGAAAACTTCTCTCAACCCAAGAAATCCATATGCTGCAACTAAGGCGGCCTCAGATATGCTTGTTCAGTCGTTTGTTAACACTCATGATATCTCTGCAGTCATCACTAGATGTTCAAATAATTATGGCCCAAATCAATTTCCTGAGAAACTAATTCCATTAATGACCCTCAATGCAATGAATGGAGACAATCTTCCAGTTTATGGGGACGGTAAACAGATTCGAGATTGGATTCATGTTGTTGATCATTCGAATGGTATTCTTTGTGCAATGTTGGGTTTAATCATGGGTCGATTATCAACAGGTGAAGTGATAAATTTTGGAGCATCTAATGAGGTTGAAAATATTGAGATTGTAGAGAAAATCATTCATTTAACGAATGCCGATAAATCTCAAATTAAGTATGTCAAAGACAGACCAGGACATGATCGGAGGTACGCCATGGGTTTCCAAAAAGCTAAGAAAATACTCGGATGGTATCCAGAGATTGAATGGAGTGAAGGATTGGCAAAGACTGTTGAATGGTATAAAGAAAATAGTGAATGGGTAGAATCTATTACTAGTGGACAATACCGTGAATGGTTAACAAATCAATATGGCGAGACAATCTAAAATTATTCCAATTAATTATAAAATTTGATTGAATGTGCTTTCTGTATTATTATTTATCAAATCATCTGTGAATCTTTTCGGACATTTTTTACACATTTTCCCCTTCTTTTTGAGATGTTTCATGCAACACTTTTTTTTGTGTTTTTTTGACTTCTTTTTGTTTGTACATTTTGAATTAAAACTTATTTCTGAAGTGTAATCGATTGTACATTCGCAGAAAACACATTCTCCTTGTTTGAAAATTAATTCTTCTAATTTGCTGTTATTGATTCCTCTCCATACACATTCGGGACATAGTTCCCAATGTACAGCTTTGAAGGCCCCACACACCGAACAATCGGGCATATAGTGACCCAAGAAAAATTAGTTTTTAGGCTATCCTAAATGTTGCTCACGTTGAAATAAGAAATACTTGTGCCCCCAATAAATTGGAGGTTTTCTATGGCACGATGGGATGTATTGATTGTCGCAATATTGCTGACTCCGTTCTTATTTTCCATTGGTGGAGAAACCCTCCATAACCTAGAGAATTCTGCATTTACTTCTGCACGTGATGATTATTGTGAAGATACCTATGACGATGATGAACAAGGTTGCAATGCAGATAGTCAATGTGAATGGGATGATGACGAATGCGACGATAGAGATGATTCTGATTCCAGTGATAGTAGTGATTCTAGCGACAGCAGCGACAGTAGCGACAGTAGCGACAGTAGCGACAGTAGCGATAGTAGCGATAGTAGTGATTCAAGTGAAGGCAATTCAAACGGAGGCAATAATGGGGGAGGAGGGGGTACAGTTCCTCAAGATAATGATAATGATGGGATCAATGACGATATCGATGATGATGACGATAATGATGGAGTTAAAGATACAAATGATGCCTTTCCGTTAGATTCTAGCGAATGGAGTGATAATGATGATGATGGAATTGGCGATAATGCTGATCTTGATGACGATAATGATAACGTTACAGATGAGTTCGATGCATATCCATTTGATGAAAATGAACAATTTAATTTTGATGGAGATAGTTTAGGGGATAATGCAGATGATGATGATGACAATGATGGAGTTCCAGATGTAAGTGATGCCTTCCCATATGATTCGTCGGAATATATTGATTCAGATAACGATGGGATTGGAAACAATCAAGATGATGATGATGACAATGATGGTATGAGTGATTTTAATGACGATTTCCCTCTTGATAGTTGTGCTAATTTGGATTCTGATGGGGATGGAATGCCTGATACATTAATAGCAGGATGTGTTACTAATCTGATTGAAGATAATGATGATGATAATGATGGTATTAACGATGTTGATGATGATGAATTAGACTCCGATATTGTAATTGTGAGAGATTATGACCGTGATGGGATCCCAGATGATGAAGACCCAGATGATGATAACGATGGTTTAGTTGATGAATTAGATGCATTTCCTAAGAATCAGAGTGAACAATATAACTTTGATAACGATACTTTTGGGGATTTTTATGATCCTGATGATGATAATGATGGAGTAAATGATATTTCAGATGCCTTTCCATTTGACTCTACTGAATGGAGTGATTATGATCGAGACGGAATTGGTGATAATGAGGATGATGACGATGACAATGATATGATTTTAGATTCTGATGACGACTTTCCCTTTAATCCAAATCTCAATTCAGATTGGGATGGTGATGGTCAAGATGATCGATATGACTTAGATGATGATGGGGACGGAGTACTCGATTCTCGAGATGCATTCCCGTTTAATTCCACAGAATCGTTAGATACCGATGGTGATGGAATTGGCGATAATCGAGATAACGATGACGATAATGATGGTTTTATTGATTTGATTGATAGCCGTCCAAAGACTTCCGGTCAAAATGATGAGATTGATATTTCTCCGACTAATTCTCAATTAGATAATGGAGGGTCTTTGACGATAGGGCCAACGTTTTTGTTTGTTCTTGTGTTTATTTCTTCATTAGCTACTCTTGGATTTTCGTTCTTCAGGAAAAAGAATAATCTAATCATAGAAAATGAACAGATAGGTGAAGTAAAATGAATCGTAATGACATATTAGATATAGATTTGAGAAGTATATTTAGTCCGAAGGTTTGGATAGTAATTGTAGCAATTCCTCATACATTGTTTCTTGTGCTTGTTCCAATAATGCAATCTGAAATCGGATCCATTGAATTCCAAAATTCTACATTTGCGTTCTTGAATACGATTTATCTTGCATCAATTTATTTCATCACTTCGGGTAAAACCCAATCTCGAATGGTTGCTATTTTCGGAGGTTCTGTTTTCCTTTGGATATTGATTAATGCTATGATCACCGAAGGTTCAGATTTTGGGATTAGTGCTCAACTAACTCCTCCGTTTATTTACAAATTTTCATTTAGCATAGAACTTGCACCCCCTTTACTTCTTTGGGGTCTACTTTCTTTGAGTGGTGCCCTTCATTGGAATGAAGAAATATCCGATTCTGAATCACTTGAAGATTTGGAATTAACTGAATTATAATCAGAAAGGGAGGCATTTTGATGGTAGATGATGAGGCATACTTTGCTGATTTAATTCGACAGGGTTATTCTGTTCAAGATGCGATAGAACATACTCGGAATTACTTCCCTGATTTTAATATCGGAATGTCGGGAAAATCTGAATCAAATAACCATCAGAGTGTTGAATCAATTGCTGCTGCGGTTGCCCAAATATTGGAAAAAGAATCATCAGATGATTTAGAATCGATTGAGGTATCTAGAGAAAAGGAAATAGGCACTGATGAATCAAAGATATCTACTATTCTTTCATATGGGGAAGCCATTGTACATTTGTTATATGACCGATTATCTGAAAGAAGAGTTATGATTTCTGCGGCAACAATTGTAGGTATCATTCTCCTAAGTACTATTGCGCTAAGTATACCTAAGACGATGGAACCGATTATTGGAACTTGGTTAAAGGCAGATGGCCAAGAATTTACATTTTTAGAAGATTCATCTTACATGGATGAGATGGATGGCGATTCATCGTGGATATTAAATGGGAGCGATCTTGTAATTTCAACATCGAGTGTTTTTAAGAACTCAAATGGAACGAATTCTAACGTATTAATCATTCAAGAATCAAGAATTCAGATATCTGACGATTCCGTGGCACTTTGGATAAAATGGGATTCGATTACTGTAAATTCAGAACCTCAAGAAATACCCAATGATTGTGTTCTTTTATTGAAAAAGACTGCACTTGATTCAGATACTTCATTTTATCAACTTTCGAATCAATACTCCGATGATAAACCAAGATGGTGCTAGAATTTAATCTTGGAGCCGATATACATCGATTTGTCCTTCGATGAAGTAGTGACTTTCCGAAAGCTCGTAACTTGCATTTAGTACTAAAGAGAGATCTTCATATCCCCACATATTCTTTTTATGTCCTCTAATGTGAATGACTTCACTTGGTTCATCATCAAGAATTGAAATTACTTGGCCGATGATTACATCTCCCCATCTAGTATGTGTATCAATTTCTACATCACTTCCCATTCGATCAAGGTAAAGGTCCCAATACCTTGCATATGGTTGACTAATTATGAATACATCATCTTGATTCTCATCTACATTTTCATCTAACCAGATGCTCATTCCCTTGAAATCAGATCTTCCTTGTTGTTCATAATATTCTAATTCGTAGACTAGCCAGTAGCCACTATTCAGAATGAAAAGAGTAGACAAAAATATGGCAATATTCTTTCCAACATTTAGGTTAACATCTTTGTTAAATCGTTTAAACAACTCTATTCCTAAATCAATTACTCTGGAAATAGATATGCCAAATAGAATGTACCATGCAGGCATGGAGAAAACAAAATATCGTGAAACCCATAGATTTCTTACTAGTATAGAATATAGAACTACAACAATCATGCTTCCAGCTCCTACTGCCCAAATGAACCATTCAGTTTCTTCTTGAAGTTGCTTTTTCCTACTGATTTTTCGGAATAAGAATAGAATTAATGGCGTTAGTAAAACAAAATACCACAATGCTTCCGCTAAATCCGTGATTCCTCCTCCTCTTATATCAAAAGCCACGAAGTAATCAAAAAGAGTAACAACTGGTCTTCTTGGAGTATCATTTATCCACATACTATGTCCGGTGTTTCCAGAATCGTATCGAATTTTATCTAACATAAAAATGGCCAAAGTTGCTAATGAAAAACAAATCTGTAGACGTTGTCCTGAATCCGATTTTAGATATTTTTTCAAGTTCCTTTCTATTGTAATTTTACTATCATATTTTGTTCGAATAAACGAAATAATTCGAATGATAAAATCCGCTATTAAGCCAAGAACGACTGCTAGTCCAGCTACATAATGAACCAAGAAAACAAAGGAAAGTAATGCTGTGCAAATTATCATCTCAAAAATATTCAATCGTCTTTGAGATCGAATCAGAATTAGTGCAATCCATAGGAAAGTTGTTGTGAACATATAGGGGCGAAATTCCTGGCTGTATAGAATGGCAAGATGTGAAATGGAAATCATACTTGAGGCAATAATCGCAGCTTTCTCATCATGGTGCCTTCGGGTGAATTCAGCAACCAAGAAAACAAGAATTACTCCGGTAATAACGCTAATTGATCTTAGAGCAAAATCGGAATCCCCAACTATTGATTTCCAAAAATACATGAGCCATGTCCCCATTCCTACCATAGATAACCAATTGCTCATCGCACCTTCCCAAGAATCTCCATTTATGGCCCAAAGTGAAGTTAATTCATCCAACCACATTGATTCCGTATCCAATCCCTTGAATCTCATTATTGACGAAAAAATGAGTATTATTCCGATGACGTAAATATACAATCTGCTAGGAGAAGATTTCTCTACCGTCAAATCTATTTCATGACTCATCAAATCCCTCCTCACTACTTTTCACTCATGAAATCAAGGGAATAGATTCTTGGATATTTGGACTAGAATCGCACCCTCTATTTCGTTTTATTTCAGGTCATGAAATTAAAATTATGTTTTTTTAGGCTAGCCTAAATATTTGAAAAATGCTTATATTCTATCCACACTCCGGCTCAGATTAGGCGCACCTAAAGCGCAGGAAGGAATGAACATGAAAATGAAGACAGTACAAGGAATGACACTAGTTTTGCTAATGCTAATGGCGGCTTTTGCCGGTTGTTTAGGTGACGAAACTTCGGATGACTCAAGTAGCTCTGATACAGCCACTTCAGATACAAGCACATCTGACAGCAGCGACAGCAGCGA
>PBDV01000013.1 GCA_002718215.1 Methanobacteriota archaeon | reverse complement strand
GTTGTTTGTCCGAAAAAAATTCTAAGTCGAATTATGGCACCGACCACTTATGGATTCAGAATCAGAAGTTGACAAAAAAGACGAAGATAATCAGAAACCTGGTCACCCAGGGGGTGTTTGGTCTGATTTTTTCGTCATTGGGGGAATGGCTCTTGTTGGTCTGGCGGGTCTGACTTTTGTGTTAGCGGTGATGGAAGGTTTAGGAGGCTCAGGGGATGCCACTGGTCCGGATAGATTTCCATTGATACAATCACTCTGTATGTTTGGCTTATTTGCAATTTTTATCGGACTATTACTTCACAAGAAGGCATGAAACAAAATGAAGAATTATGACCAATCGCTTGAAGGGTGACGGTTGACCCGTTCAGAGTGAGGGCGAGGCATGAGTCAAGGCAATCCGTTTTGTATCACATGTGGGAGCCCGCCTCCGCTTACTAATGAGCGACTCTGTGAAACTTGTTTCAGGGCCCGAAATCATCTTTCAGAATTTCCAGAAAGAATCCAGCAAACAAGATGTCCAAAATGTGAAATGTTCCTCATTGACGGTCGCTTTGGACGAATGGAACATGATGAATTGATGCAACATAGGGCAATGGAAGCCCTTACTGTTCACCCTGACGCAGAAAATCTAGATTTAGAATTACATGCAGAATTTATCGATGATCGAACTTCAAGACTTACCATAGATGTAAGGGGTGAAATCCAGGGGTTGGATTTTGAAGACCGACATGAAGCATTACTACAGACATCAAATGGAGTTTGTCAAACATGTACTCGTAAAGCCGGAGCGTACTTCGAAGCAGTGATGCAACTTCGTTCTGCAGGAAGAAGATTAGATGATAATGAAGTTAAAGAATTGAGAGAATCTTTAGATGATTTACTGAATGATGCACACGAAGATCCTATGTTCTTTATTACAAAAGAAGGGCCTGTGACTGGAGGGTGGGATTTGCAATTAGGTTCCAAAGCAATGGCTAGAATGTGGGGAAGAAAATTAGTTAATACCCATGGTGGTCAAACTAAAGAAACATCAACAACAGTTGGACATAAGGATGGAGTAGATATTACTAGACTCACATTACTGTATCGAAAACCCGCCTATGGNATGGGNGATGTGATTCGTTTCAGAAAACGCCTATGGCGCATAGACACATGGCAGAAAGATGGACCGATNTTACTAGCGATGGATCGTTATGAAAGAACTGGAGCTACATGGAGAGATTTAGANAAATGCGTTGTTATTTCACAAAAGAAGGAACATTGTGTTGTAGANATTCTTCGNAAAGACGATTCNGCAGTAGACATTCTTGACCCAAACGATTTCNAAGTTAGAACACTATCTAGCGCATACGATATTAGCCCTGAAGACACCAGTGTTCGCATCTGTTTGATAGAGGGGGAATGGGTATGCATGCCTANGACAAGGGGCGAGCAAGGGGGTGAATAAGTTGGAGAAGAATGCCAAAATANTGGAAATGGCAGGAAATCTAGACCATTCNGATATGATCGGGTGGACTAGAAAATTCCCAATTGCACTTAGAGATGCCCTGACTAAAAATCTTGAATTGGATAATGAAAATGATTGGTCTGGAATCCTTTGCCTAGGAGTAGGAGGTTCGGGNGCNGGAGGTATGTTGTTATCAGATATTTCAAACAGAGAAGGAGGNTTGCCATTCGTTAGTTGGAAAGACTACGGCCTCCCTTCTTGGTGGGGTCCAGATTGGTTGGTTCTNGCTACATCTTATTCNGGAAATACAGAAGAGACCCTGCATGGTGTAAATCTAGCATTACAAGAGGGNGGCACTGTAATTGGAATTTCTTCAGGNGGAAAATTACAAGAAATTCTAGAGACNAATGACAATTCNATTTGGNTAGANGTTCCAGGTGGACAACCACCGAGAAGTGCTATTGGGCACATATTNGGAACTCAACTAAACATATGTTGGTCTATGGGNCTCCTACCTNGTAAAGAAAATGAAGAAATTGAAAAAATGCTCGNAAGACTTGAGNATGCATCAAAGGATTTGGACATTATTTTTGGAGATGGCAACATAGTATCAATTGCAGAAAAAATCGACAANCAAAGAATTCAGATTATGTCTGCACCNTCTCTCGGCACCATAGGTTACCGATGTAGGACGCAATTTAATGAAAATNCAGGAATCCTTGCTACTTCTTCTATACTACCNGAACTACATCATAACGAAATCGTTGCTTGGGGNCATGANGATATGAAAACGGATGTTCATNTGATTATTTTTGTTTGGGATGGAATGGATGANCGTATAGGTATTCGNACNGAATGGACTCTGGAAACATTGGATGATGTNGCAACCACTATTCTTNATTGTCAAGGTGAGTGTCTANCCGAATNNATGCTGCATGGAGCTCACTTGAGTGACTGGTTATCGATNGCNTCGGCACTACTCCGCGGAAANGACCCTACAAGTATCGGACCAATCAATGATCTCAAAGAATATCTAGGCAACATCCCTTTAGATCAATAAAGCGGACCCAAAACTANTCTAGGATCTGGGAAAACTGAAAGAGCCCAATCTCGATCATNTGGATGAACAACTCCNGGTAAATCATGACCCTCTGGCTCNATTAATGATAATTGAAAATGTACATGNGGNGGCCAACCTCCATTTTCATTTTTGGAACCAAANNTGCCAATCAATTGNCCTGCTTTAATCTCATTTCCTGCGCTCCAATTCTCTGTAGATTTTGCATCAAGATGNCCATATAATGCCCAAACATCATGTCCATCAATNCGATGTTTGGTCACAATTGTGTGCCCATAATCACCTAACTCAGGATTATACCCTGATGCAAATANNACCCCNTCAAAAAATGAAAGAATGNGAGTNCCTACTGGACCGCCGATATCCAATCCGACATGTACAGTTCTACCACCACTAAACAAATCAGAGGTGTAAATCGTTCTGACTTCATCATATCTCCCAATTGACCAGGTATAATTCTCAGAATCAAAATTTCCNGAACTAGTTAAATCAAGCACTGTAGGCTCTTCTGGTAGAATCACAATAGGGTGGTATGTTTCACTATCCCACCTCAGCATGTATGCTCCGAGGAGGGAATCCGCTATGAGGGTCCTCATCAGTTTTCATCCTAAGTGGGGCCATGGAAGTGGAAGGNGAGTTTNTTCGGCAATTGGTTGCAATTGCCCTACTAATTACTCCNTGTCTTTGGATGGCTGACCGAATACTAANCCACCTAGATCCTGCAAGAACTGATGCTCAACGATTTCTAATTCTCCCNGGACTCTCGTTATTTCTATTGTTGGGGATAATTGGATGGAGTGTTTTAATTTTTAACGAACTCAGAATTTTATCNATATTATTGGTCTGGTGTTTGATGGAAATTGGTACAAGAAAAATCACTCAATTAAATGAAGAAAAAGGAGNANTTNTGAGCCCATGGGANCGATTAGAAACTGCAATNGAACGAANACAACGAAACGATGATTCTTCGAAATTAGAGAAACNNATNCCCNATATNGAGAAAACACAATGGGAATTCTCTACCGCAGATTTTTGGATAATTATTGCGTCATGTGCAGGGATAATTGGATTATTGCTTCCACATTTCCTTTTTGTTGAACCACTCGGAATTGATTGGATTGGATTTGCCACNTTGGCAGACACACTATCTTCAACCGGAACNACAANTTTACCTCTNCCAAGTATTGGAAAATGGACNTATCCTCCTGCATTTCCTTCAACTTCTGCAGTGATGATGACTNTTACTGGAATCGATTCTGCTACATCCGTTTCACTAATTGGCCATCTCGGATTGGGGCTTCTCTGNGCCAGTCTTGCAGGAATATTTTCACGATTTGGAGCAGGNGGTAGTATGTTAGTTTCCATTACNTTGAGNGCAGGATTATTTGCAAANATGATTGATTCAGGATATCCGTCTGTTTTGTCTCAATTNGGCTTGATTGTNGGTTTATTGGTAGTAATGAATGCNGANAAGAGATCCCCNAAACAAGATTCCATGGCTCTTTTTNCAGTAGCATTGNCTGGNGTAATTCACCCCACNGGTTCAATCTATATCATCCTACTAATCTTAGGCAGAACACTAGTGAGGGCAAGTAATAATGAAAATGATTTCAACCAAAATCGTGTGATTCTAGGNTCAAGCTTGCTTCTTGGAATCTCACTATTCATAGCTGCTGGAGTATTTGCCCCTAGAGTACAAGATGAGGCAATTCTTGCAGAATATGGATGGCAAGGTGGAATGGCACTAATCAAATGGAATGGCCCATTGATTCCATTAGCAATTTGGGGGGCATGGAGAAGTAGGAATTCATTGGAAGGGCGATTGCTAATATCTTGGTTAACCTGCGTTTGGTTACTAAGTTTGATTCATCTCTTGGANGGAATAATTGGAATTGGATTTCTAACACTATTATCCTATATTCTTTACAGCATGTCGATGCATGGATTCCATATTCCACTTGCAGCATTAGGNGCTCTGGGTTTAGCACCTTCAATCNGATTGAGAATGATGAGCAAAACGGAACAAATTNATGAACAAAATGAAGGAGAAAATGAGGTGAAAAGATTCTTTGATTCGCCCTCGAAAATACCCCCAATAATTCTTCAAAGTTCCTTTGCAATNTGTGCTTCTTTGTTGTTGCTAACAATAGGTTGGTTCACAACATTNCACCAACATCCAGAACTCTGGGTTAGAACGGAAGGGGATCGAGAAATCCATCAATCCCTAAATCTTCCAGATGAGGCNATCGTGTTTGTAGAAAATAGNCCGTGGGGCTATCTACTGGATGTTGATGGGGAATTAAAGAGAACNGCCTTTCCAAACTTAGGATTGATTGAAATTGAAGAACGNATTCAATTTCAAGCCTATAANGCGATTTTGAATGATGACTCCGAACGATTNGTCAGTTTGGGAATTACNCATGCAATAACTAGCCCCAGAGGAGAAGTGGGTTTTCTTTTAGCNGCATCTGATTACTGGTCAATAATAACTGATTATGAAGGTAGTNGAATTTGGAAATTCCACCAAAATCCAAACTCTGAATCAACTCGAGAAATCCTAATTTTNGGAATTGATGAANAAGCATGCAATTCTGGTTGTGAATGGAGAAATTCACCTTGGACTGGNCTTTACGAATGGCCAGATTCTCCAGTTTCTGAAAATCGAGCATTTCTATCNGATGGTTCACTTGCAATGGANATTGAAACTACTAGGGGNATGAGATCATCNATGGTTCGAGTGTCGGCACTGATTGAAGCACCCCCNGAACANACCGTTTCCATCTCAGCATACAGTGATGGAAATTCAACTACAATAGAAAAAANGACCGGNGGGTCTGTACAAATGGTAAGCACATTGATTAGTGTAGGAAATGAAGGNNGGATTTCGATATTATTTGATACGGATACCGATAATGAACCATGGATAAACCCTACAGGGATTTCAGGAAGAGGAGATCGATTAATTGATTCGAATGGAGTTTGGGTGCATTGGTTAGAAATCTCTNCAATTTNAGGTGAAANAATGGATAAAGATTGCATCACCATTCTNCTGCCTACACTTGATGAGGCAAATGCATTNCCAAATGTAGTTGAAAGAATNCCATTTGACGAAATNGCCTCTGAAGGATGGAATGCTCGAATTGTAGTTGTAGATGGCGGCTCTACGGATGGAACCATCGAATTAGCTTCAGAACTTAATTGTGAAATTATCAGGCAAAATAGTGGANCTGGTAAAGGCCGCGGACTAAGAGAGGCNTTCTCATTTTTCATAGAATCTAATGATTCTGCTCTTGTGATGATGGATGCGGATGGAACATATAGGCCTGAAGAAATTACTACATTAATCAAAAAACTATCAGAAGAGGATGCAGATATCGTAATTGGTTCAAGAATGAAAGGATGGATTGAGAAGGGTGCAATGAGTAGAAGAAATTGGGTAGGGAATCGTATTCTAACTTGGTTAGCGGTTTTCCTTCATGGAACATATATTTCTGACNTATGTACTGGATTTTGGCTTCTAAACAGAGATGCAATCAAANGAATGGAATTGAATTCAATTGGTTTTGAAATCGAAGCAGAAATGTATGCATCTGCAGCACATAATGGCCTATTAATTCGTGAAGTCCCAGTCCACTATGATCGGAGAATTGGGCAATCAAAATTGGGTTCNATTGCAGATGGTATTCGTATAGCAATGAAAATTATTAGAAGGCGCTTTGTTAGAAAACCAATCTCATAACAATTCAATCAAACGTTGAAGAAANTCTTCGGTAGGCGACCAACCTATTGATTGATTCAAAGCAATATTTGAGCCGGAACTATGCAAGATATCGCCATCTCGAGGTTGTTCNAAGATTACTTCTGGAGAACTAGGGCACGCTGTGCTAAANGCTTCTACAACATCCAACAATGTCAAAGATTCCCCAGAACANACATTGAATTTCTCACCGTGAANATTTGATTTNAGACCTTTATTTTCAAGATCATTTAGGCAAGCAATGAATGCCGAAACAACATCGAAAACATGGANAAAATCTCTAGTCTGTGAACCATCTCCAAAAATTATCAATGGNTCTTCATTCCTTATTCTCTCGGAAAAAATCGTCAACACTCCGCTATATGGTGAGCCTTTTTGTTGACCTGGTCCAAACACATTGAACAACCTTAATGCACAAATTGGAGTATTCTTAATCGATAAAATTGAAGACTCAGCTCTTTGTTTGTCTATCCCATATCTTCCAATGGGTTGANTCAANGATTTCTCAGTCAATGGTAATTCTACTGGGATNCCATATAATGCTGAAGTNGATGCNTGAANAATTGCTGAAACTCCTCTTTCTGATGCCTCGNGGAAGAGTTTTTCNGCNGCACGATAGTTTACCTCGAAACTTAATTCAGGTTTANTTTCACACAAAGGCACTGATGCAATAGCAGCNAGATTGATGACCGACATGACTCCANGCAATGCTTCTTCTCGAATNGANGGANCTGAAATATCTCCCTCGATTACTCTTAATCNAGGATGATTCGGTAANGGANTTCCAGTTGAAAAATCGTCTAAAACAACGACATTTCTTCCCTGTGATAATAGTTCAAAGGTGAGATGTTGTCCAATGAATCCGGCACCACCAGTAACGAGTACTGNATCNGAGGTCATGAAATTCGTNTTTTATGATTCAATATAGTGTTTAACCAATTCAANTCGAATGAGCGACGATTCAATAGCAAAGATGCAACAGAGAACTTCATGATGCCCGGGATTAAGATNGGGTGCATCATTCTAGGTTCGGGTGGTNTGGTCTCTCAGAGATTTCAACAAAGACTCTCCAATCATCCTTTTTTTGAAATTTTGGGGGTTGTTGGTTCTCCCACTTCTACTGGAAAACAATTGTCNGAATTACCTTGGCATCTTGATGAAAAAAAACCAATGCTGCCTGATTTGATTGTGATTGGAATGGAAGAAGGATTNGAATTAGCAAAAAGAAACGATATTCAAATNATTTTCAGCGCACTNCCTTCTTCAATNGCTGCTGAAAAAGANCCACTTTTCGTCGAGAGTGGGTGTACTGTTTACTCGAATGCTTCCNANCATAGAATGGANCCGACTATTCCATTGGTTATTCCAGAAGTAAATGAGAAACATCTAATTTTATTGGATATTGAAACAAATGGAATTATTTGTTCAACAAACTGTACCGTAATGCCGATTGCATTNACTGTAAATCCAATATTTTCTGAAATGCAAATTAAACGAATATCTATCCAAACAGAGCAATCTGTTTCAGGAGGAGGTATTGAATTATTGAAAACAACCAAATCAGGAANAATGCCTTCTNCCNAAATACCNGGNGAAGCACAAAAGATTGAGGAAGAACTGATTCGATTATTATCAAAAATNGANGATAAAAACGAGATNAAACCTTCTTTCGATGTTGATGTCANTTGTAAAAGAGTTGAACGAGAATTCGGACATATTGTACATATCGAAATTGAAACATCAACTCCTGTCACTCGAGAATGGGTAATGNGAAAATGGACAGATTCANTAACAAAAAATAGTTCTAAATTACCCTCNTCTCCTAGTTCTCATATCATTATCCAAGAGTCCATTGTCCCTGAAACAGATAGATGGGCAGGTTCTTCAGAAATTCAACCAGANCCAGCAAAAAACCTACATGCTGGAATGGCAATTGTAACAACNATTCCTGAAGTTGAAGATTGTGTTGTTCGATGGANTGCTTTTTCTGAAAATACTATTCGGGGNGCTGCAGGTGGNTGCGTTTTGTTGGCGGAATTGGATTCTNTTCGTCGTGGGTGGGTAAGCTAACATCTTCGGGTGAGGGCTATAACTATCCTTGATGTCCAAACAATATGGCAGCCCCTANAATGACGAGGGGNTCGTTTCGAGGACTAGCAGGTACAAACGAAAAAGANGGNCGAACCAGAGTGATGCTCATTATGCCTAGATCGNATCGNCCTGAATACGAACAAATTGTNGAAGCAGTTCAAAATAACGAACCTNTTTTCTCTACATATCTACGCCCACGTNCAGANCTTGACGAAATAAAAGAAAACGGTTTTGANACNTNGGAACACAGTCTTCACCTAATCGATATTGCCACTAAAGATCTAGGANTTTGGATGAANCCTCTNGTTTCCAGTGGTTGGAAAAGAANCGAATTAGCAACTAGNCCCACCTCAAATGCAGATTTTACCNAAATCTCATGGATGTGCTTTAGACATGCTGCNGCCTCNGAATCTNCATCGATTTTACTTCCCTTTGACCCTCTAGATGTACAAGGTAAATGTTACACTCATCCTTCTCAATCTGGAAATGATGAGATGTTATCTGTNACAGAAATTATNGAGGATATANCTGAAGATTCGCCTATTGAAGANGATATTGATGAAGATGAAGAAGANTCTGTTGTAGAAATANTCGCTGAAGANAATACTGAATCTCCACTAAAGGTAGAAGTAAGACAAACTATCGAAATGCTAAGAGCAGATGGATTGGATATGACTGGNATTATGGAACATCCAAAATTCCTAGATGTTTCNGAACGAGCNTCTGTTGCAGGAATTGACGTGTGGACNATGGTTGTTGGAATGTTTCAATGACGAACGTTCATACGCATGNGCTAGTTGTATAGAGGCATGGTGTATTGCACAGAGTGNGGAAGAGAACAAGCCGANGCGGCAAAGTTCTGTNGATACTGTGGAGATCGTATGCCAGGACTTGAATTAACTACTGAACTAAAACGTGAAGCAGCAGCCATTCAACAATCTAAATCNGGAACCACAANTATTCCNCAACAACCACCNACAAATTCGCAAATTCNTCCANATGNNCAATTTCGCACTGGAAATCGACTTGGTAGCGTTTGATTGATGCATTATAGCGTACACCAACGGTCATGCGGCTACGCCATCTCGCAATGGCTCTGTCCAAATTACCAGCNCACCCATTTAGAGAGCCNTCCCTAGAACAATACGGAACGGACGGNGAAACTGCAGCAAGATGGCTCTATTCAATTAATGCAGAAGAACCATTTGAAGAAACAGATGGAGTAATTGATTTGGGAGCAGGAAATGGAATTCTTGGAATCGGNGCTTTGCTCTTAGGCGCNCCAAATGCAATTTTCGTTGAAATTGATNCTGATGTTTGTGAATCACTTAGAAATGCTATTTCTTCATTAAATTTAGATGACAGATGCAGAATACTGAATGGNGATGTGTGCACTCTTGAAGAAGGACAATTNATNNGGGATCTAGTCATTATGAATCCCCCCTGGGGAAGACAAACACCTCGTGCAGATCGACCTTTTTTGGATGCAGCTACAAAATGTGCAAGNGANTCAATTCATCTCCTNCANGGAAGGGGAGCAAGCCACATAGAANCATGGGCAGAAAAAGCAGGATGGGAAGCAAAAAAATGGATGGAGGTTGNCCTCCCTATGCCTGCAATATATTCNCANCATACCAAGAAAATGAGAACAACTGAGGCGGCAATGTGGTGGATAAAGCGGCCGGCGCGTTGATAGGGAACCGTCCAGTCGCCGGTAACATGAACTCCTTGAATGGNACCTTCGTCACCCCNGGAACAGTTCTTCTTCTGGATGACGATACAGTAANNGGTTCTGGTATTGGACGCCATCAAAATCAATGGATTGCACTTTGTTCAGGAACACTGCTNATGGAAACTACAACAGANGAAACGGTAGCTATGATTGCANCAAGTTCTCCACAAATTCCTCAAGAAGGAGAAGTAATCATNGGACGAGTATCTCGTTTACATTCCAAAACTGCNGAAATTCAAATCCTCCACATTGAAGGTAGAAATAATCCAGATCGAACATTGGATGCATTGCATCGAACTGCAGATATTTTTGTCTCGGAAATTGTCGANNGATTCATGCCCTCTCCTGGAGACGGGATGAGAAGTAGAGACATAGTTAGAGCAAGGGTAATTCAATCAGAGCCAATGGTGAAAGCTTCTTGCAANGGAGATGCCTCCTTGGGAGTACTGTATTCGCTATGCCCNGTATGTGGAATTTTCCTAGAAATTAGTGATAAAGTTCCAGACCAGAATGTAGCNTGTAGTCGCTGTGATTACNCNGGTTATAGGGCATTATCAAATGGATATGGNCATGGNCATATTATTCCTGAGGGAGTAGACCTATCGCCTCTGAATCGAGGTGGAGAACGATGGACGGCAGAAATGGATGGTAGGTTAGGCCACGACGGTGCTAGGCCGTATCTTTCACCTATGGCAGATTATAGAAGAGGAGAAAACCACAAAATGCCTGAAAGTCAGATTAGAAAACCAACAGGCAGAGACGGTAGGCCTCGAAGAGAGATGCACGACACTACTTGCACACTTTGTGGAATCGCAACAAAAGTACCATTCAAACCTACTCCTGGTAAACCAATTCGATGTAGGGATTGTATGGACAAAGTGAAAAACGGTGAAGCCTCAAAAGAAGAATTAGCAAAGGAAAGAGAAGTAATCAACAGAATGCGTAAAGAGGCAGAAAAGGTCGCTGGATTGAAGGTATTCGTGGGCGGTTTGCCTCATGGAGTTACTGAGGAAGAAATTCGAGAGGTAGTAGAACCTCATGGTTCTCTTAGAAAAATCGATATTGTTACAGATCGAGATGGAAATCCGAAAGGATTTGGGTTCATCGTTTTCGATAATCCAGAACAAGGTCGAGCTGCAATCAAGGCAATGAAAGACATCAATTTGGGTGGAAGACGTTTGAGATTTGAAGAAGCCAACTCTGGCGGAGGGGGTAGACGTGGAGGCCGTGGAGATGGTCGAGGACGTAGAGATCGCAACCGAAGAAACTGAATTTACACTTAGAATGAAAGGCTAAACCTTCCCTGAAAGAATGAGGGATACAAATGACTTGGCTAGTCATTGATGGATATGAGGATGAACCAGCTGCCTTTGGAGTCCCCCCCTACATTGGATTTCATGTGCGTTACATCTGTGGTTTACTCCATTCTAGGAATATTGAATACGAATACATCACAATAGACCAATGGCGTTTGGGAAATAGACCAGATTGTGTAAAAAATGGAACTATACAAGGCATTGCCCTAATCGCGGGAGCCGTCGTTCCGGGCAAATATTTGAGAGGAACGCCAATTTCTCTCAAAGAAACTGATGCACTAATTCGCTCGTTTCAGAGAGGAACTCCAATCATTGCAGGGGGTTGGGCAATCAGAGGTTGGAGGCAGCAAGGCTGGAAGCCCCTCAGAAAGGGCTTATTCCTATCTGTGCAAGATACTGATGCAACATTGAATCATTTTCTCAATACGGGGGAATGGAAGCATAAACGTAGAACAGACATACAATGGTCAACATGGGCTCAAGCGGGTGCTGCAAGCCTTGCAGTCACACAACATCCAGATCTTGGAACTGAGGAAAAACCCGGCCCTCTTACCTATGAAGTAGAAGTTTACCAAGGGTGTGTTCGTTTCAAGAGAGGATGCCGTTTCTGTATTGAACCAAAAAAGGGAGTTCCTCTTTGGAGAACGCCTGAAGATGTAATTGAAGAAATTAAAATTGCAGCAGATAATGGAGTCACTCATGTTCGTCTCGGTGGAATGACTGATGTGTATACCTATATGGCTGAAGGTGTTGTTGAACTTGAATACCCCATTCCCAATCCAGAACCTATAGCTAAACTTCTACATGGAATTCGCGAAGACGAAAGAATCAATACATTACATGTAGACAATGGAAACCCAAGTATAATTGCAGAAAATTTGGAACCTTCTGAAGAGATAACAAGAACACTAGTGGATACTCTATCTGATGGTGCAGTTCTATCATTTGGACTTGAATCAGCAGATCCTCAAGTGCATGTAGAGAATTGGTTAAATTGTGATTCAAAACAATTACACACAGCAATAGAATTAATCAATAAATATGGGAAAGAACGAGGTGAAAGAGGACTACCTAAACTTCTTCCAGGGTTAAATTTCATAGCAGGACTAAGAGGAGAAACTGATGATTCATACAAATATAATCAGAATCTATTGGAATCTCTGAAACGTTCAGGATTATGGGTTCGAAGAATCAATATTAGACAGGTAGAGGGGGAAGGATTCCAAGAAGTAAATGAAAAACCGTTTAAGAAATTCAAGGAATGGGTTAGAGAAGAAATTGATACGCCTTTACTTCAAGAAATGTTTCCAATTGGCCATAGAATGAATGAGATATATTGGGAGGCACATGACGGAAGAACTCGTTTACCACGTCACATCCAAGATAAATTACACCAGGATCCCTCAATTTATGGAAAACCGGGATTAACGATGGGAAGACAAATTGGAGCTTATCCCATTCTAATGGGAATTAACTACCATATTCCTCTAGAAACGAGCAGCGATGTTATCGTTACTGGTCACGGCTCCAGAAGCCTCACAGGAGTGGAAATTGGATTAGACCCAAATTCAATGACTGAACGTCAGTTTAGATCCATTCCTGGAATAGGTGACAAAGCCGCATGGAAGATTGTTTCAACCAGGGCCAATAGATTAGCCACAAATCCAGAGATTCGCGCATTTGAAAATATTTCAGATGTATTTGATGCTACAGAACTTCAAATGCCTGAATTTGCAAGTTTAGTTATGGAGGTGAAGAATTGAACACCGTGGAACGACTTTTAGAAAATGCAGATGAACTTAGGAATGGAGCGAATGAAATCATTCCTAAATTAATCAAAGATTCGTCTAAAATTGAATATGCATACAACCCATTGGAATATGCATGGAAACCCCATTCAGAATACATTCGTAGACATGGAGGAATGGGGGCAAAGATTCTCCTTGTTGGAATGAACCCAGGTCATGGTATGGGCAATACAGGAATTCCATTTGGTTGCCCAAAAATGGTGCGAGAAATATTGGGGATTACTGGATTTGATGTTGGTTCACCGACAATAACTCATCCAAAACGACTGATAATTGGGCTTAATCATCCAAAACCAGAGGTCTCAGGAACAAGAATCTGGGGCACATTATCCCAAATATATGGACCAGGAAATGCTGCAGCATCTGAAGTTTTCATTGTAAATCATTGTCCACTTTGGATGTTTGATGAAAAAGGTCGAAATATTACTCCGGACAAACTGACTGGAAATGTATCTAATAAATTAACAAAAATTTGCAATCAACACTTACTAAAAGTTGTAGAAATTCTAGAAATTGAGCGTGTAATTGGAGTCGGGAAATACGCACAAAAAAGAATCGGAGAGATTTTTGAACAAAATCAACAACTAATATTAGACGGCGTTCCTCATCCAAGCCCTGCAAATCCATTCGCAAATCGTAACGGAGGAGAAGACTGGAAAAATGCATTCAAAGAAGTACTAAATCCATCATGAACGATTACGAATTAATCTCAACCCAATTACGCTCAATATCGTTAGAACAACTAGATTAGTCCAATCGAAAACAAAACCCTGTTCTAAAGCGCTAATTTCAGAAGATTGCTGTCCTGGGCCACCGCCCCCTCCTCCACATCCATCTGGAGGGGGACCTATCCCTGGCCCCCAAGTTTCTCCATATCCTGCACAGGGATCACCACCCCCACCATCTCCTCCATCAGGAATTTCTCCATGATAACAAATCAAGAAATATGGAAAGCCCATTTCTCCGATTCCATTTTCTATAGTAGAATGATAATGATAAATCCCCTGAGGAAAATCAGGTGTAGGTCCATAATGACCGTTACAAACATCTAGATGACCAAGTCCCGCAACATACTCATAATCATCTATTCCATTGTATCCTGTTTCTCCGGCTTTTAAGCGGTATGATGATTTCATTTCAACAATTTGTCCCGTTCCATCGTCCCCAAATACACCATAAATCGGATATCCATCAAAAGCTATTCCAATTACATCTGATGCTTCTCCAGTATTTGTTGAAGATGGAAATGAATAGTCTTTCCAACCTTCATTAGCTGTTTCATTGGGATGCCAATGCACACAATTTGCATCAGCATGATAGTGATAGACTCCACCTTGAGCAGAATGTCCATGACAAAGACCTAACCAGATATGTTGTCTATTTTCCTCGTAAACTCCTTTGTTCGAGGCAACTGCATCTCCTCCAGGTCCATCTTCAGGTCCAAAAATCGGAACTCCATTGATTGCAATTGCAATATCGCCCCTATCATCTGCACATCGATAATCTCCATTTGCTTCAGGACAATTAGCAGAATTGTATCCGCCAGTGGTATCATTGGTAGGCGAACGAGGAACTGTCCATGTGTATGACTGGGAAGATGCACAACAACCCGGTCCAGATTCAAGATCATGATTAGGGAGCCCGTTGGAACTAATGATTACAGTTTCATTTTCCAATGTAATCGTTACCTCACAAACATGATTGTCGTCTCCTGAAGTATTGTAATCATCTATCCCCACTCCTGTTCCATTTTGACAAAGAAATTTGTCTACCCAAAATAGACCAAGGTCAGAAGGATCGTACACATTACCATTTACAGCGTCACAATCATCTGGAATCCCATCTCCATCAGAATCTATATTGTCATCAAAACCGGGGCACTGGTCATTATCGTCATTCACACCATCGCCATCATCATCATCATCACATCCATCTGGATTTCCATCATTATCCCAATCCGTGTTGTCGTCATGACCTTCACAAACATCTGAACCATCATCAACGCCATCTCCATCAGAATCAGGTAATGTATCATCAAATACAACATCAATCGAAATCCCATCTTCAAAGATAACTTCCTCCATTCCCACTGTTTGTTCTACTCCATCAATAGTGATTGTAACATTATCCATATCTAGAAACAAGGGATCGAATGAAGAATCGCCTAATTCCGAAATATTCCATACTGCAAAAAATAAAGACAGATTAACTGTAATTGGTTCATAGGTTTCAATATGTAATTTTCCAGTATCATCATGAGTATGCAAAACATGCATCGCATTAGGGCAAACAGATGTATCAATTCCCATACTACTTGGAATCGGAATATCTGAACCCCTTACTGTCAACTTAAGCCATGGATGAATATGCATTTCCAAATTAGAATGACCATCCAAACACTGCTGTGCAAGAGGGATTGGTTCATCAGAATGAACCGTTGAACCATTCGTCTCATTATCTGAATCAGAATTTTCCGTAGAATTATCTCCATTATCAATGATCTCTGATTGAGTTTCATTTGATTCAGTAGAATTTGTTGAATTATTGTCATCTGTTTGATTTACTATTTCTTGAGATGAGGAATTATCATCAATGATTTCTCCTGAATTTAGATCATCTTCTGAATTATCAATATTCGAATCATTGTCTGAAAAAAGTATGACTGCTCCTCCGCCGGCAAATAAACCAAAGAGAAAGATAATTCCAATCAGCAGAGCCGTTGTATTGTTGGACATTGTAACTAGCAAATGATAGTAGCATATAATGAATGGAGTGAAAATGTGTCATTTTTTCAAAAAAAACGAATTTTAGTAAGGCGCATCCTTCATGTGTATCCCCCTCTGTGCGCAGAAGAGTGAACGCCATGTGGAACCCCCCTCCAGAAGCACTGAAGCCCGTACCCCTTGATCGAGATTGGTCCAAACCGGACGACAAATACGGTGACCCGAAGACCCTTTACGACATGGTTCGAAAATCTGTAGACCTTTGGGGTGCAGACACAGTTCAATGTACTTACATCCCGAGCGAAGGAATGGAAAGAGTCCCCATTACAAGAGGACAATTTCACGATAATGTTCAGGCTCTTGCTGCTGGAATGAGAGCAGCTGGAGTGAATGAAGATGACAGAGTTATGCAAATCGTGGATACCAGTCCTCAATTCGCAATGATTTTCTATGCAGCAAACATGCTAGGAGCAGCAGCATCAGCAGTATATACAAACATGAAAATGAAGGAATCTGTCTATTGTTATGAGTTAGCATCCCCTTCGATTCTGTTCGTTGCAAACTCATCACTTCTAACCAGTTTTGCTGAAAACAAAGGAGATGCAGAATGGCCTAAGGGCGGTGTTGTAATTCTTGATAATGAAATGCCTGAAACAATGCCAGAAGGAGTCAACGTTTCCACATGGATGGATTTCATCAATGCAGGACGTGCGGCTGAACCAGTCAATGACCCATGTATGGACCACACAAAACTTGCAAGTCTAATCTTTACTTCAGGAACAAGTGGTTTCCCGAAGGCTGTAATGCTATCAAATTGGAACGTCCTGCACAACGTCATAGCTATTCAAGGTAGAGCGCCAATCTGGCCAGGAAGAAGAACTGCATGTTTCCTACCATTTGCTCATTCTCTAGCACAAGCCGGAGACATGAGTGCAATGATTTACTTTGGAGCAGAAGTGCACTTTGTTTCTGATTTATTGAATTTAGTAAATGAAGTTCAGGTAATCAAACCTCACATTATGCTTTGTGTTCCACGAGTTCTAAATCGATTCCATAGTAGAATAATGGCTGGAATTGAAGAGGGTTCTGGACTGAAGAAAAAGTTAGCGAAATCAGCTCTTGCTACTGCTAGAAAGCGGACTCTCGCAGCACCAACTGAGATGCTAGCTGTTCCACCAAAGGGAATGAAAGACAAGATTCTCACCAAACTTGCAATAACAAAAATTCGAGAACGTCTTGGTGGAGAACTCGATTTGATGATCAGTGGTGGAGCACCTCTAGATCCTGAAATTGCTCTCTTCGTCAACTGTCTAGGAATTAGTGTTCTAGAAGGATACGGGCTTTCAGAAACTGCACCTCTAGTTACACTAAACGGATGGGAAGACAATTATGCTTCAATGTCTGGAACTGTTGGAAGAGCAATACCAGGTGTAGAAGTAATCATTGACCAAGATGCATGGGATGATCCAGATTCAGAAGATGGTGAAATCGTAGTTCGAGGTCCAAACGTAATGATGGGATATTGGAACAATATTGATGCGACTAACGAAGTTATCATGGAAGATGGAACCTTCAGAACGGGAGATTTAGGTCGATTAGTTGATGGATTCCTCAAGATTACTGGAAGAGTCAAGGAACAATTCAAATTACAAAATGGAAAATATGTTGCTCCATCTCCATTAGAAGAGCAGTTGAAACTCTCTCCATTAATTGAACAAGCATCGATTGATGGAAGAGGAAAGGTCTCCACATACGTAATTATCCAGCCAAATGAACAAGCAATGATGGATGCAATGGCAGCAGATGGTATATCTAAGAGCGATTACGAAGCAGCTTGTTCCGACCCTACAGTTGGGGAATGGATGCTTGGTAAGCTCTCCAGCGAAGTTATGGAACCCCAGAAATGGAAAGGATTTGAGAAGCCTAAGACAATCATCATTGATCACAGAGAATGGACAACTGAAGATGTTCTAACTCCAAAGATGTCTGTAAAACGACGAGTACTTGAAGACCGATTCAAGGATAAAATCGCTCAGATTCCTTGAAGGGGCTCAAACTGAATGACTCCTGAGGAATGGGTAGGCTTAGCCATAGTATGTGCTCTAGGGGCAATGTCTCCTGGCCCGTCACTTGCTTTCGTCCTAAGAAATACGATTAATGGAGGAAGAAGGCGAGGGCTAACTACAGCAGTAGGTCATGGAATTGGCATTGGAGTGTATGCATTTGCATTTGTAGCGGTCCTTTCTGGTATACTAGTTTCATTTCCCAGCGTCGAAAAAGGCCTAAGATGGATGGGGGTTATTCTGTTACTTCTTTTTGGGGGGTTGATGTTAATTTCTAAACAAAATGGAGAAGAAGAATCACAAGATAGTCTTGGAGAAAATGCATTTTTAGCAGGGTTTAGCATTGCCTTCTTTAATCCAAAAATCGCTGCATGGATGGTCGCAGTATACAGCCAATTTGTTCAGGCAAATGCTACATTAGCAACCAAATTTGGAATGGGCATTCTAGCATTTGGAATCGATGCAGGATGGTATGCGATTGTAGCAGTTTTCTTCGGCGGGAGTATTGCGAAACATCTCCAATCAAAATCAGAAATGATTGATCGCCTTGTTGGGGCACTTCTTATTGGATTTGGATTTTACCTAGCATTTTGGTAACTAATAATCCAAATCATCTGTTGCCCCTTCGCGAGTTAACCAATAAATCTGGAAATACGTTCCTGCTGCCGCAGCAACGAACAAAATAGTTCGGTTAGTACTAGAAGAGATATCTACCATCAAAGGACTAGAAGAATCTCCCAATAAAACAGATAACCCCATCATTACACCAATTGCACCAGCGCCAGATGATGCAAGATATGAGATAATATTGGATTGACTACGAAGCATTCTAGCTCCAAGAAGGAACCCAACATCTGCAATTATGGCTTTCATTATCATGGTGGTTGGATAATATGGTTCAACTACCGTAAGCGCCATCATGGTTACCAATAACCCGACCAAACCTCCAACCAGCATGTGAATCCGTTTTGTAAAACGGAAAACTATAGCTCCAGCAATCAAACCAATAACAACTGAAATTCCGAGTACTTCATCTCCACCAACAGGAGCTGATTCCATAGTAGATACTATTCCAAAAATTGTGATCCCCACTACTCCTCCAATGCTTAATCCAACTATCCAAGCAAGCATTCGATGGCCAAAAAGACAACATGTTATCCCTGCAACAACTAAGAAAATCGATGCTTCATAAGCATAGGTCTCGGCCGCTGAATTAAGCCCAGACATGTCGACCATGACGCCTCCAGTTCAATGAAGGTCATATCCTCTTCGGCTCAAAACTGAATTAAAAATCAAAATTTTATCTATTCATTAATTTGTCAATGGGGCATCGTTTCCACAAGATACACACACGACTCTATGAATTACATTGGGTGGAAACCTTCTTCCTGAATTAAATGAGGAGTCCCCACACCATTTACACACTGCCCAATGATAATCTGTTGCTAAATCCCAGATATTTACCTCATGAATTAACATCAGCAATATAGTATTCAATGAAGTAGGTATAATTCCTGAGGAATTGGGTTCAAGACATAAACTCTGTAAATGATCTGGAACCCACTTACAAGAAGGATGATTACCATATTTCTCAAATAGAATCTTGACTACAGAATGAGGGGGATTCTCTGAAAGAGAAATGTTACCCCATCCAATATCTACTCCTAAGAATTCTAGAAAGAATACAGTTCCATGATCTCCATTCACTCTTAACAAGTTTTGACCAACAGATATTTGTTCATTCTCGTGAATAAATTGCAACAAATCTAGCCAAGCCTGGTGATGCTCTTCTTTCGCATCTTCTGGCATGTCCATAGGCCAATCAGGCCAAACTGTCCATTGATTTCCTTCATCGAGATGTCTATTATTTATTTCACATAAATGCAAGAACCATTCAAAGGTCTCAAAATCGAGATCCCAATCAACAAGATCCCAAACAGCAACATCATTCACAATTTTTTCATTTTTTTCATTTTCTTTCATTTCTATTCCTCCGTATTCAAAGTGGTGGGGACACCAGGATTCGAACCCGGACTAACAACTCCGCAGAATGTCGTGCTATCCATTACACCATGCCCCCAAATGGTGGAGGTACCCGGAATCGAACCGGGATCATAGGGTTCGAAACCCCCCATGCTATCCATTACACCATACCTCCAGTTTGGCTTGCCCGAAACGGTACAAGCTAATTGTACGAAAATGTACAATTTACATTCGCCGTAAACAGCGAAAATGACCCCCCCTAGAAAATAGGGGTAGGGGGGGTTTCCAATTCATTTTCACATCTCCACCAGCCGCTCTTAATTCGTCGCGACAAAATCCAATATATGTGAGATTATTTAAAATATACCCTAGAATGCTCATAAAAAATGTAATTAAATTCAATTTTTTAAACTATTACTTCATTGAAATTCTTTTGTAATTATTAAAAAAATATCGTAAAAAGGGAGAATTTTACGCCGGTGGACTCTTGACGGGGCAGAGAGTCGACAGTTCATGGCAACTAGCACTGGAGACTCGTCTGGTGAAGATGCCATTCGTGTATCTGATGAGAAGATGCCTTTGCGAATCATCACCGCAGCAGCAATTTTCGATGGCCATGATGCCGCTATTGGAATCTTTCGTAGAATCTTCCAATCAATGGGTTGCGAAGTTATTCATCTCGGCCATGATCGAGGAGCTGATGAAGTCGCAAGAGCGGCGATTCAAGAAGACGCGCACGCTATTGCAATTACTTCTTATCAAGGAGGNGCAGTGGAAATGTTNACTCATACCAAAGAGATACTGGACGAGGCAGGATTTGACCACATTTTCCTCTGTGGAGGCGGAGGAGGAACCATCCTTCCTTGGGAAATAAAGAAACTCAGAGATGAAGAGATAGCTCGNATTTATTCTCCAGACGATGGNAGAGATATGGGNTTAACCGGNATGGTTGGAGATGCTATCGAAGAAGCNAGAAAAAANAACCTACTCNAAAAATCGAGATTCGATTCACTTAGTGGAGAAGTAAGTGCTGAAGACCANGGTTCTGTTTCCAAATTACTTACATTAGCCGAAAATGCAGATGATTCNGAATTCCAAACTGTTTTGCAAAGGGTTCGCTCGGTTGATGNAGNCGCAGGATGTCCAGTCGTAGGATTNACTGGNACAGGNGGAGCAGGTAAATCGAGTTTGACTGACGAATTAATGCTACGAATTCAGCGTGATAATCCTGGAGCAAAGGTCGCGTTACTCGCAACTGATCCAACTCGTAAGAGAACAGGGGGCGCTTTACTAGGCGACCGAATTCGAATGAATAGCCTTGCANATGATAATCTATTCATGCGTTCATTCGCCAGCAGATCTAGTGGNAGAGAAATTGCAGACTGCATTGGNAGAGCAATAGAAGTCTGCCNAGCGGTCGGCTTTGACTTAATTCTGGTCGAAACTAGTGGTATNGGNCAAGGCAATGATGCCATTACTGAAGTCGCAGACCTTTCGATGTACGTTACNACGAGAGAATACGGNGCNCCATCGCAATTGGAAAAACTTGCAGCACTTGATTTCGCTGACTTAGTGGTNCTAAACAAATTTGATCGNCCTGGGGCCGAAGATGCACTNACCGAGATTCGAAAACAATTCAAACGCAATCGAGAAATGTGGGATGCCAAGAATGAAGATTTNGCAGTAGTGCCAACAATTGCTAGCCAATTTGCNGATGCAGGTGTAGATTTACTGTGGCAAAAATTGGCCGCATTGCTTAACGAAGAACATGGACAATCATTTGATGCGGNTCAAGCAAGACTTGGTAGTGACGGNCTTCCTCATCGNTCNTCACCAATTCCGTCTGAGAGGCAAGGGTATCTTGCCGAGGTTTCTTCATCAGTCAGAGATTACCACTCTAGAACTGAAGAGACTGCTAGAAATNTGAGATTNGTTCAGCAATTGGAAGCCGCTGCTAAACAGATGCGTAANTCAGACCGNGTAACATCAGCAGATGACCTGACTGCAGAAGCAGAGGAAATCCGNAAACAAGTACCGGATTCTGCATGGGAGATGTTGNAAGAATTCGATGAACGTGCTGAGGCCTACCGCTCTGGTAATGCATCCTACACAGTAAGAGGNAAGGAAATNCCAGTTGAAACGACTACTGAAACCCTCAGTGGACTAGACCTGCCGCGTGTAGCTCTTCCAGATACANATGACTGGGGAGAGAANATGGANTGGATTCGCTCAGAAAATGTTCCAGGAGCGTTTCCNTTCACAGCAGGAGTNTTTCCGTTCAAGAGAGAGGATGAAATNCCCCTNCGGATGTTTGCAGGTGAAGGNAGCGCTGAACGAACAAATAAGAGATTTCATTTTCTTTCCGAAGGTCAACCATTCAATAGACTCAGNACTGCCTTTGACTCCCCTTCACTCTATGGCAGAGACCCGCAGACTAGATTGGATATCTTCGGAAAGGTCTGCGAATCAGGCGTCAGCATTAGTACCGTGGATGAGATGGANATGCTGTTCGAAGGCTTCGANCTTTGTGCTCCAAACACTTCTACATCGAAGACAATTAANGGAAATTATTGGTGGCACTTAGCNGCCTTCTTCAACGTAGCAATCAAACAACAAGTTCGGAATTTTGAGAANGAAAATGGNCGAGANCCTAACGAAGAAGAGTATCAGGAACTAAAGNCGTGGGCGTTGAACAATGTTCGAGGAACTGTTCAGGCGGATCAACTAAAGGAATCGATGGGCCAGAATACCCTTGTTTTCAACCTCGATACTGCATTGAGAATGATGGGAGATGTNGCCGAATATTACGTNNAAAACAACATNCGTAACCACTACTTTGTTTCAATTTCNGGATACCATATTGCAGAAGCTGGGGCTAACCCAATTACCCAAGCAGCACTTACACTCAGNAATGGTTTGACATATGTGGAATTATTCAAAGCAAGAGGTTTGGANCCNGACAAATTCCTACGAAACTTCAGTTGGTTCTTCTCAAATGGNATGGACCCAGAATACGCCGTAATCGGNAGGGTNGCTCGCAGAATNTGGGCTATAGCGATGCGCGATATCTACGGAGTAGGTCATCGCGGNCAACANCTGAAATANCANATNCAATCCAGTGGNAGAAGNCTACACGCTCAAGAATTCACATTCAATGACTACAGGACTACNTTACAGGCANTATATGCTCTAGCAGACAATGCTAATTCNCTACACACNAACTCNCGTGACGAAGCCTTCGGAACTCCTACCGAAGAGACTGTAAGAGATTCNATCGCAATCCAGATGATTCTNTCCAAGGAATNCGGGTTACTAGCCAACGAGAACCCNATGCAGGGNTCTCATCTNTCNACTTGGCTGACCNGCAAAGTNGANGAAGAAATTCTGAGAATTTTCGAAGAAATGCACCAACGTGGAGGCGTATTGGGCTCCTTNGAAGTAAATTACCAACGTAATCGNATCCAAGATGAATCGATGGTTTACGAACATCGAAAGCATTCTGGTGAACTACCNATAATTGGAGTAAATACNTTCACCAATCCAGATGCTGCAAGCCTTTCAGCGGATGANGCAGACTCATTTGACATGGANGTNACNCGCTCGGATGAGAACGAAAAGAGGATGGTAATAGAAAGAAATCAAGTCTTCAAGGAAGAAAATAAACAGATGGCNGAGGAAGGTCTTGCAAGNCTAAAGCAGGTTGCAAGAGATGGTGGCAATCTCTTCGAAGTAATGATGGACATNGTTGAATACTGTNCAGTTGGACAAGTCACACAAGCACTATTCGAAACCGGTGGTAAATTCCGAAGAAATATGTGAGAATTTATTCCTCGGCCGGAGAAGACTCTGAGTCCATTGTGAATTTGAACGCATAAACTGCAGCAATTGCACCNATCAATTGAGGAACAAGGTGNAACCAGCAATCTGCGACNGCCAATTTTCCTGTTACCATCAACATCGAAGTNACAGCNGGATTGAAAGAACCACCNGAAATTNCACCNACAGTAATGGCNCCAGCCAATACTGTGAATGCNATTGCAGCGCCATAGAATGGATTGCCNTCTTGTTCNGTNGCAACATGAAGGATGACGAACATTANTGCAAAGGTAAACAAGAATTCNGCTACAAGGACAGAATTTGTNATTTCTGCGAATTCAAACGANGCGATAGTNGNATCACCCGCAAATAGGTTTACTCCAATTAGTCCAGCAATTACTCCTGCTGCTAATTGNGCAAAGAGATATTGTGGNAAATCATCTTTGGAACAAGCACCTCTAAGNAATAATCCAATAGACACNGCTGGATTGAAATGTGCACCAGAAATATGCCCTAANGCNTATATCATTACCATGAGAGTNGCCGCAATAGCAAATGGTGCAAGTNANNCCCCTGANNCAAGAACTGCTGCAATAAATATGGTCATAGTGAGAAAGAAGGTNCCAATGAACTCAGANGCCATCTTTGCATTCGATGTAGGTGTAGTCATGATTCGGCCGAGAAAATTGGAAACTTAATTATTCACATCCTCANACATCAGATGTTGGGATTTTTCATCTTTGGCAAGATGGGCAAAAGAAAGTAGAACGGTTCGCTTGAACAATTCTCTGTACAATTCCAGAACAATCATCACGAACACATGGCAGACCTTCACGACCATACACTCTGAAGTTTACGGGNAACCAACCAAGATCNTCTTCCCCNGATACCCCTCGAAAATCNTGGAGAGTAGAACCACCTGCCTCGATGGCGTCTGAAAGNACCTCTTGGATTTGTTNGACCACAGATTTCAATCGTGAAGTAGGCGACCCATTTTTTCGAACCAAAGTAGAGGCGATTCGACGAGGAGAAATCCCAGTTCTATTGAGGACCTCGTTAACGTAAATATTCCCAAGACCTGCCACCACACTTTGATCTAAGAGAGTATTTTTGATTGGACCACTACGATTTCTCAAATTCTTAGCTAGCACAGTTGCATCNAAATCTTGAGACAAAGGCTCAGGACCTAGAACGCTTAGAAATCGATCATCTTCTTCATCAACATCTGATTCAATNAAGTGAATGTAGCCGAACCTACGTGCATCGGTATAGGTTGCACGTAAACCACCTTCAATATCAAGAACAAAATGGTCATGGGGGCCATTNCCTGTTCCAATTACTGCCCCGTGAGCAAAAGTTCCAGGNGTGAAGGAAATACCCGCTCCAGTCATTGTCCAACGGCCACTCATCCCCAATGAATTAAGCAAAATAGAATCGTCAGAAAATCGAATCAACAGATACTTTCCTCGCCTATCTATAGTTCGAACTTGTAATCCAGTTAACCGTTTATCGAGGTCTTTTGCAAAAGGAAATCGTAAATCAGGCCTCCTTATGTCAACATTCACTATTTTTTTCCCTTCCAAGTGAGGGGAAAGTCCGCGACGAACTGTTTCTACCTCAGGAAGTTCAGGCATATCCTTTGGAAGGAAAAGAAAGAAATGAGCCTATGCATTTTATTCTGTGACTAATTAAGCGATTCTTGAAGGAATTTTGTTGCAAATTCAAAGGAATGTTTTCTTGCAGCCCAATCCACTCCTGCCGTCACACCTAAGTTGCCGATTGCTTCGAAAATTGCTAGACGATCTTCGGGTTCATTCAACGACATGCGTACACCAGGTTCTAATTCACCCCACATATCTCCATCTTTTCCAATAGTAACTGTCCTTTCGCTATCCAAACGAATTGCATTCGGAATGAAGCGCAATGGTTCTACTGAATCAAATGAATGATGAGCACCATCATAAATGTGAAGATTGATGTTAGCTCCGTGTGGAGAAATTTCATTGATCAATTCCTTGACGAATTTTACTGGAACCCAATCATCCTCGCTCCCGTGAAGAACAAGGATTGGTTTCGATGACCATCTTTGTTCTTCAGGACGAAGGTGTGCTGCAGGATAAAAAGATAAGAAGGCGGCAAATCTTTCACCATCTGGGCATAATTTCTCTGCTATTGGTTCCCAAGCACCATACAATGCAACAGAACCTCCTAAACTCCACCCTGCCAACGCTATTCGTTCAGAATCTATGTGAGGATGTGTTGAAATCATTCTCAACGCTTGATAACAATCTGCAAGCATCATTGCATATGATACATTCATTTGATCCTCAACTACAGAGTAAACGTTCCTTGCATCAAACGAATGGATACGAAAAACGCAAAAACCTGATTCTAACCAATTTGTGATATGTTCGTAGTGATGTCCCCTCCAATTCAAACTACCATGAACTGCAACAACACAAGGCATCGGTTCATCGCTAGGATTTTCTGGAACCAAAAGAGAGCCAAAGACAGGATGTTCAACTGCCTCATCTAATTTACACAATATATGGTGGAACTCAAATGGACTTGCAGAAGGATACTCAATTCGTCCAAATTTCCCCGAAGACAAGTTCTGAGGTTTTTGCATAGTTTCGACTCCGTATCCTTCAGAGACCTATGACGTGAAGGGGTCTCAGACCCACCTAGTCACAAACTCCAGTGAATTGCTTCGGCTTGTTCCGCCTCATTAAGCCTCCTTAGGCAAGAAGAAAGATTACCTCAGATATGATTCTCATCACTTGGGACCGCGTAAAACATACATTACATGTTGATCTTCTAAACCTCTAAGATCAATACGCTCCATTAGCGTCATCTTTGACTCAGATATTCGTGCTTCTGCATCTGAAAATCTTGCTTTATCCCCCCCGTCTTTCCATCTTTCAGAGGCTGCTTTCAACGAAAGGAGAGCAATCCCTTCGGAATCAAGAAATCGGTCACAAACACTCAACATCAATTCCACTTGTCCGGCTTGTGAAACATCTTGGAGAATCCAAGGAACACGATTAGTAAGAAAAACGGAGTAATCATCCAACTTTCGGGCATCTGCAAGAACCGGGATCAATCCAGGCCTCTTCTCAGCCAAAGAGATCAAATCCCTCATACATCTAGAAGACAAATCAACAGCAACAATGGTACCACCGTGATGATTTTCTACACCGCACAAATGATCATGAAGATGAGAGATTGTGGTTCCATGGCCTGCCCCAATATACAGTACATTGGAGCCAGGAGAGGGCAATAGTATTCCAGGATCTTCTGATGTGCGAATGATGGCTGCACCCAATTTAGATGAGCGGGGGTTCCATGATCTCCATTCTATTTTCCCATCCTTGCGAAGCCGTTCGTCTCTAACACGTTCACCTTTCACCGCGTTGCGAGTCCAAAGTCCACGTCCTTGGCGCATTACACCCCAAGCAATCGAACCCGAAGTCGTTCTCTTGACCATTGAATCAACGTCCTTTCTTTGAGGGAGGTTTTGGATGACGTGAACGAATTAATTCTACTGCTTTCTCTACCTCTGCGATATCATTCTCAGACCAAGGAGTCCCTCCATGTTCATCGATTCTTACAGCAATAGATGCCTTACCAGCGATTAATCGTGAAATCTTTCCTCGAACCCATCTCGGAGAACGAGAAATCCAAGGATGTTGGAAGATCATACCGTGCTTAGGTGGGGGGGAGCCCGTTCGTAGATGAGCAAAGAATGCCTTCTCAGCTCCAAGAACTTGTACTGTACTACTTGGCAACCGAGCAAGTCGTGATCTTCCATGAGCTGCTACGCATAATCTTGCAGCAAGAAGAGGGCCTAAAAGAAGAGACAAAGAGGGAAGATAATCCTCAACATGCTTTCTGATTGCTGTTTCAGTATCGTTTATACTCACAGATATTTCTACGGCAGTGACAGCAGTACCATGTATTGCTGACCATTCTTCGTTTGAAGGATTAAAATCTGGATTGTCAAGTTCTAAATTATTAACCAATGTTGAGAAATTTTTGGCTGCAGCAACTGCTTTCGGAATAGACTTACGCTCAGAATCAAGATCAAGATCAATCAAAAATAATCCTGCCCATTCAACAACTCTAGACTCCATTGTGGTCCAAGCACTTCGTAACTCGTCAACAGAGTGAACAAGATGTTCTAATCTTCTATCTCCATCTCCAGCTGCTTGAGCAATGCCTCTACGAGCCAAAATTAATGCGGCCTGTTCCATCAGTACAATGTCATCTTTATCTAAATCAGGCCATCCATCTGGAGCACTTGAAATCAATACTGATTCAGGAAATCGTTCTACGAGTTCGCGTGCTTCAATAGTCATACGATTCTCTCGCATTTTCTCTAATCTATCTGCAACAGCACCTGGAGATCTGATTCCATCCCAAATAGCCTCATCAACCACTGAACCAGATTCATCGATGAGACGAGCCATACGCCAATCCCAATACAGTTCCATAACCTTCTCGAGAAGGGTTCCCAAAATGAAGCACACGGAACAAACTAGTCTCAGAAGAAACTTTTGACTAGAGTATGATAGTAAAGACATGGACGGACGTGCCCTACTTTTAGTGGCAGTTGGCGGAGCATTGGGCGCTATTGCACGTTATTTCGCTACTACGACGTTACCTATTGACTCGCACTGGTCTACATTAGTAATCAATCTCACTGGATCTTTACTTCTTGGAATCGTTGCAGGTGGTCTACACGGTACAGAGATAATCTCAGATGAATTACTGATATTGGTTGGTACCGGAATTTTAGGTGCGTTTACAACAATGAGTACATTTAGTTTAGATTTAGTAAGACTAGTAGATGAATCGCAATGGATGACGGCATTTTTGTATCTAGGTTCTACTGCCTTGATTGGCCCAATATTGGCTTTGATTGGGTGGAAATGCACATCGATGATTTTGTAGTATAACGATACAAAACAATAGAAAAAATACGTAACTTCTTATGGGCGTTATTGCTCCTCTAATCATCCGTGTTAATCGGACGATGTGGTGAATAAGATGTTCTGTCCAGTATGTGGTGCCCTTTCTTTCCCTGACCCTTCAGGGAATATCAAATGCCCAGACCATACCTGTGGTTACGAAGGTAGCATAAAAGGCGCTGATGGTAAAGGAGGTATTTTGAAAGATGATGCAGGGAATGAAATCGATTTAATCAATGCTAGTTCCAAGTCAACTGCAGCTGACCTAAAGCATCTTAATGAATCCATAGCGGAAAGTGGAGGACAAGGCGTACTTATGGAAGGAGCAATGATGTGTCCAAAATGTGATAGTCAGAGTATATACGTAGTGATGATGCAAACGCGGAGTTCTGACGAACCAGAGACAAAGATTGGAACCTGTGCAGATTGTGGTCACAAGTTTAGAGAATACGCTTAATCAAGCAAATTTAATTCAATTTTGACCACGAACCCTTTTGGACCTCGTTTAAGCACCCTCAGTTCTGTAAGGGGTTTGATAGACATGATTCAGTTTACTGCTAGACCCGAAACAATGAGGACAATAGTGGATGTTCTCAGCGTGATTGTAGATGAAGCTAGAATGCGATTTTCTAGTGACGGATTGGACATTAATGTGGTAGACGCAAGCCATGTTGCACTGATTAAAATGCATGTTGATGCATCTGCTTTTGAGACCTGGGATGTGCAAGAAACAATCATTGCGATTGAACTTTCAAAGTTACGTGATTTACTCAAGTTGGCAGGCCCCGACGACCTTGTAGATGTGAGTTATGATTCCTCCATAGGACAATTCGATATCAAAGTTGGAGAAGTAGATCGTTCTATCCGGCCAATTGATCACACTTTGATGAAAGACCCAAAGGTACCTGATTTGGAATTGAAGAGCAAGGTCAAAATTGCATCAAACAAGTTACATAAAGCACTTCAAGCGGCTCGTCTTGTAGGTGAATTGGTTACTCTTTCCCTAGATCCTCGTCAGTTCAACCTCCATGTACAAGGTGATCAAGACTCAGTTTCGGTTTCACACGAAGCAGGACAGCTCGAAGACTTGGTTGCAGAAAAGCCTGTGAAGTCCACATATTCAACCAATTATCTTCAACCGATTGTAAAGGTAATCGATGGCGTGGTGGGTTCTGTGGAAGTTTGTTTCGACGACAAGTATCCTCTAAACCTCAACTTCGATATCGCTGATGGTGCAGGAAATGTAACCTACTTCCTAGCCCCACGAATTGACGATACAATTTGATTGGATTCTATCCGTCGAAATCTTGAGGGGGACCTACCTCGGGTAAACATGGATGAGGGTAGTGTATGTGTTCTCATCCCAAGTGTTCGGAATTCAGAAGAGCTGGCCATCGTCCTTGAAGGATTATCATCACAAGATTATACTGGGCCGTTGGAAATCGTTGTCGTAGGACCAGGAAACGATCCTGGGAAAGCGGTTGCTGAATCTCTTGGTGCTCGATTCATAGATGATGGGGGAGTTCGGACTAGAGCAGATGCTTGCAATGTAGGCATTGAACAAACTGAATCAGAATTTGTATTTTTCACCGATGATGATGTAATTGTTCCATCTAATTGGGTTTCGAGCCTCATAAAATGGTTTGAACGCTCAGAAGTAGCAGGAGTAGGGGGGCCAAATTTTGCACCCAAGAAAGAGTCGACATTCTGGCAAAAAGTGATTGACGTCACCTTCTGTAGTAAATGGGTAACTGCTGGAACAAACTATGGAAATAGAGCAGATGGCGAATTAGAAGAAGTTGAACAACTTCCTGGAGTGAATGCAGCTTACCGTCGCTCTGTTTTAGAAGAAGTAGATGGATTCGATAAAGGCGCAATTGGTTGTGAAGATGCTATGTTGGACCATAGAATCAGAAAGGCTGGATACCGACTGTGGCAAGATGGAAGTGCCATTATGTGGCATAGAAGAAGAGGCCCTTCTAGAGTAAGAAAGCAAATTGGAAATTATGGGATGGTTAGAATCCTAGCTAGCAATATTCATCCTGAAATGAAAGCATGGTCTCACTTCGCTGTGGGACTTTTTCCATTCTTATCCGTTATCGGAATCGTTTCCCTAATCGCTGGAGCCTTAGGGGGAGGAGCAGAAGCATCTCTTTGGTTCACAATTGAAGGGGTTTGGGATTTGTCTCGATTCCTATTCCACGGTTCACTTGGCCTAATTTGCGCATACATCGCAATCTGTTGGGCTGGAGCTCTTTTTGGAACTTCACCATCTAGGTCTTTTACCACAATTTTAGCGGCTCCACTCATGACATTCGCCCTACATTGGTCATATGGTGTAGGTGTCATGAAAGGATGGAAACGTATCCGTTCGGGGAATCCAGGGTTGCAAATCGATGATCGAAACAGATCATGATTACCGAAGACCATTATTCGCAAAGAAAAGTGGAAGGATTGTAATCACTCCACAAAATACCATTCCACACAATGACCCCAAAACAGTACTCGCTTGAGTAAGTAATTGAACATCAACTCCTCCATAAATTTCTGTAGAACCTTGTGGAAATTCGACTGACAAATTAATCCCAACATTTGCAATGTTTGAAAATAAAATGGCTCCAAGTGCAATCCAAATACCTTTTTTCTGATATGTTTGAATTTGATAACCTGAATACAAAAAAATAGCACCCGAAACTAGTGAAATCAACCCAGTAACTGCATAATACCAGGAAGGTAGCAATGCCTCTTCGACTCCTGATACATTTGTGGATAGCCAACTATTCAACCCAATAGTTCCAAATGAAAATAATGAACCAACCATTCCCATTCCTCCAACACACATGAGACTTATTCCAATTATTTTCGTAATCACATGAGGTTCTTCTTCCAAAGGTACTAGCACTGGAGCAGCAGATGGACTTCCCGTCAATA
>PBDV01000012.1 GCA_002718215.1 Methanobacteriota archaeon | reverse complement strand
CTACCTTTGCTCTACTAGTTTTAGCTTTAATTTGGACATTATTGGCCACTACTAGGTTACAAGCAGCACTTACTGCAAATCAACGAATAAAGGAAAAAGACATAGAGGCTGGTCTTAAAGAATTAGGAGATATTAGGTATAGCGACGGAGGTGATTCCTTCCTTCTGGAAGATGAAAATACGGGATTAAGAGGAAGACCAGATCAAATCACTCGTATAGGTGAAGATCTAATCCCAGTAGAATTGAAAACCGGTAAAATTCCGAAAAAACCTCACAAAAGTCATCAGTTTCAAATTCTAGCATACCTACATTTGATTGAATCAATGACTGGAGATCCCCCTCCTTTCGGATTTCTTAGATATGGTACTGAATCAGTGTATTCAATTGAATGGAATCAGAAAGAAAGAGAAAAGTTGTTCGATGTAATCAAAGAAATTCAACAAGTGAGTGTTAAGGGTGGAGCAAAGAGAGATCACAATCGGCCTGGAAAATGTGAATCTTGTAGTAGAAGGGAAGACTGTCCCGATAGATTAGAATTTATTCCAAATCAATAAGATTGGTACATTCCCCATCCTCATGTATCTCATCGAAATGGACGCAGGGGCGAATAACAGTAACAAAAACAGTGAAGGAATCGAAAACGGATAAAATGTCGATAGGTGTCTCTATACCTATGCCTCTCGCTTCAACAGTTAGAATCCATTCTCCATCCTCAAAGGGAGATGAGTCTTCATTGAGATAGGTACCTGTAAATTCGTAGTTTTCAGTTGCTCTTTCAGTGAAAAAAGGCGTACCACTCGGATATTCTCCTGGCTCCCAAACTGAAATCTCCACATATCTAGCTCCAACTTCTTCAACTAACCCTGGAAATGTTTCGTTAGCAAAATCCGAAATGGCATCTCCTATAGATGCATCAAAAAATATCTCAATTTGACTAACAGTTGGGTCTATTAAAAACTCAGATTCGTTAGTATATTCAGTAGATTCAATATCTTGAGTATCAAAAGTATAATCCCAACCAACTCTAGTATCTTGACTTTGACTTTTAGGATCTTCTTTCATATCCTCCATTAATTCCCTCATCGAAAGAAGAGATAGACAACCAGGACTCATCAAAGTAAGTGACATCAAAAGACAGAGAGCCACTTTTCGATTCACAAAAAGGTTACTCATTCAATCAACTCCAATCACCTGTCTGCACTCATAGGGTTCGTCAATGCTCTGCTCAGACCCCTTCTGTCATCACTCAGGCGGTTGTTGGAAGATAGTCAAGATGTTCAATCCTGCGATTCTTCGGACCCTTCCTCCTTACTCTTTCTTCGAATACTTCGTCTTCTCTTAGGCTTAGGGTTTTCTTCCTCCACTACCTCTGATATACCTTCAGTATGACCTGCTTCTGATGATAGAGAACTGAAGTCGCTCGTCTTATCTAATTCCAATTCACGGCCAACTTGAGCAGATGGATCACTTAATTCATCGAAGACTACTTTCTCTCCAGGAAGAACTCCTTCCTCTCCGGTCAAGTCAAATATATCTTTACGGATATCGGCATCACTTGCACTCAATTCAACTTCATCATCCTTTAACGCACGTCTCTTACCCTTCTTTTCAAGGAATGAATCAATATCTCTGCCCGCTTCTAATTGGTCTTGGAGATTCGTAGAAACAACATCCTCATCTTCATCTTCTTCTGAGGATAATTCTTGTTCATATTCTTCCTCAATTGACCGAATTTGGCTTTCTGCTTCTTCCAATCCTGATTCCCAATCATCTTCAATAGAATCCTCTGAAACTCCAAAGTTCTCCATTTGATCATCAAAGTCTTCGGTTCCAATGAGAATTTCTTCTTCATCTTCTTCTTCATCTTCTTCTTCATCAGGTAGAGGAATCAACTCTTTTCTCTCTCGTCGTTCATAATGGGAAGACACATCTTGAATGGCTCCACAATATGGACAATGGTCCATAGCTGATGGAATCGAAGTACCACATTCTTCACAATCATGGAAACGACTGAAACCACTAGTAAGTTGGAAATCACAATGAGGACAAATCTCTTCATCTCCTTCAATTTCACCACCACAGGCAGGACACAATTCAAACGTTTCTCTTTCTGTTTCTTCAAACACTCTTCTAGTTAGGAAAACTGCTGCAATTAATACGAGTATTCCAATAATACCCAACATTAGAATTAATGTAACCCCTAACTCTCTATTTGCTTCATTAGGATTGACTTGTTCTGTACCTTCTGCAATTACAGTCCATAGAGATGTTTTCGAAGGAACTGTACCATTTAGTGCAATGATTGCTAATTGAAGGTCGCCCGCTTTGTCGGGAGTTAACGTGCATTCAACAGTCGCCTCTGAACCGGAAGATGAAATGTCTACTACAGTACGATCTACTTCAGTTCCCAATGGTGCATAACAAACAAATGTCTCAATCCCTGAGCCTTCATCAGAGGTCACAGAAATAGAATATGTAGATTCAACGCCTATTTTCAAAGGAAGTCCAGAATCCCATTGTTCATCACTCATAAACCGCAATCGTAAGTCACTCACCAACTGAACTGAACCCGTTGCAATATTGTCATCAGAATTTGAATCATGAGATGGATTATCTGGTACCCATGTTGCAGAAAATGATTGAACTCCACTAACATCTCCTCTAGCTATAGCAGAAAAGACCAGAGAAATTCCTCCTGATTCGGAAATAGAAGGAGGAGGAATTACCCTAAACTGTCCAGTTAGACTTTCACCCTCAAATTCCGCTTGCACAGTTCCACTCACAGGGATTGTTCCCGTATTTTGTATACTAACAGTGAAATTCACAGACTCGCCAGTCTGAACTTGGAGTGGAGATGCAACAGCAATTGCGGATACAACAACATTCGGTGGAGGATGCATAAGTATTGAAAATTCTACACTATTATCGAAAACGCTTGATTCAGGCAAGGAAAAACTAGGATCAATTACAACCTTTAGGGGAATCTCTCCGACGGTTTCTATGAACATTGATTCAAGTAAGGTATCGCTCCAAGAAATAGAACTCTCGCCATCAGCAAAATCCACTGAAAATGCATGAACTGGGCTCCCATCAGATACGCGTTGTACTTGCATTGGAACAGTAATCAAACCAGATGCTGGCATACGAAGTAGAGTTCCAGCAATATCCCATGGCCCTCTTAGTGCAGATGTATCAGAAGAAACTGAAATTTCTCCATCATGGAAATAATTAGGAGGTGTTGAAACATCAATCATTATTGAATAGGAATTGTCACTGGAATTCGATTCACTGACTCCATCGTTTGAATTACTATTTGCTGTAACGATTAACATGGTATCAGCAGCTGGGATTGTGAATGTTCGATTAATCCAAACACTCTCGCCAGAAGGCAATATTCCAACGGAATAATCCAAAGGAAGTTCTTCGCCCAACTCAAAGGTGACCGTTGTGGAAGCTGCAGAAACACCCCCTACGTTGGAAACCAATGCATTTGCACTGAACGTCTCGCCGGCAAAAAGATCAGATGAAGGAACAATCATTAGATTCGAAACCACAAGATTGGGTCGATCTGTAACTGAAAATTGTGCTGATTGATCATTAGAAATTCCCGTGGCTGAAAAATCAACACGGAATTGGATATCTCCTGCTCGATCTAGTAAAGTTGGAACTTGGACAGTGGTAGAAGAAGCCCCTGGTACCGTTACAAATGTACTAGACTGAATAACTGAACCATCCTGACTGAGTTGATATGATGCTGTTACATCTGAAGGGTCACTATTGTGCAATGTAATCTCCACTGTTACTTGAGAACCATTCTCAAGAACTCCAACGATATTGATATCTGCTTCATCGATAGTAATTGTACCCGCAGAAGTACCTGAAACTACTGCCGTAAGCGGCAAAAAAAGTAGCAAGCAGACGACCAATCCCGTCCTCATGTTGGATGAAGGGGTCTTGGGGCACTTCAACGCTCCCGCTATCAACCGGGTGAAAGCATTGAAGGGCGACCTCTCCTACATCCGCATCGTTCCATGGCTCCGCGGACGTTATCACCCATTCTGGCCGTGCTCATTCTAACGAGTTTATTGTCAGGATTTGGACAAGCAACTGAAGCCAGAAATAGCGCTCTAGAATTTGTAAATCCACCTTCTTCTGGAGATGTAATTGGAGGAACACAAACAATAGCAGTAGTGAACATTACAGGACTAGATTATGTGTTACTGGAAGTTGAAGAAGGGACTTCTTGGTCAGAAATTGCGAATATGACCAGTTCACCTTGGTCCGTTTCTTGGGATACAACTTCAGTTTCAGATGGAATGCATCGATTGAGAATTACGGGTCATCCTTCTGATGGAAGTTCAGATATTGTAGTAACAACATCTTCTTTTGAAGTAGATAATACAGCTCCATCTTCATTGGTATTTACCGTTGATAATGCAGAGATTGGAGATGGCTCTTCAATTGCAAACCGTGCATGGTTCGACATAGAAGAAAGTGGATCGATGATTTTCAGATGGGATGCTTCGGATTCTAATCTAGAAAAGGCCGTTATTACTGATGTACCCGGAAGTGGAAATCCGCCTTCAGATGGTCCTGGAACGCTCTTGAAAAGATGGTCTTGGGCCCCTGGAGATTTTTCTGAAGGCCTCTACACAATTACGCTTTCAGTTCATGATGAAGCAGGGAACATCGGAACACGTTCACTATATCTCGGAATAGATAGAACTGGACCTATCACTGGAACTCCTGTATTCTCTGTATCAGAAAGCACATGGACAGATACAACTGTAGTTACTGTCGGAGCGTTAGCTGCAGGTGCAACAGATAATGGTGGAATTGGAATCAATAATTATGAATGGAGAGTAGATGATGGAGAATGGGCTAATTTTGGTAGTGGAGCAACCTCTACACTTCCTCTTCCTGAAGGGCAGAAAGTCCTTTCATTCAGAGCAGTAGATCGGCTAGGAAATTCAGGGCCAAGTACTGATCACACATTCTGGAGCGATCAAAGTGATCCTGTCGCAGGAGGGTGGAGTATTCCTGAAATTACTACAATGACACAAGGACAAGTAAGCATCCAATTGGTCGCTACAGACAGTCTTTCAGGAATTGACGAAGCAAATACTACCCTGAGATATGGATTTGATAATGATGGAATGGGTTCAGTCCCAGACATCACAAATCAATGGCTTTCATTGGGTTCTGGAGTAAACGCAAATCTTCCATCAGGTATTGACTGGGCTACCAAACAAGGTGATTGGCTAGGGGTTTCAGCAATTATTACTGATGTTGCAGGTAATCAAGCCATGAGTCCACCAACATATGTTAGAATCATTCCTGGAATTGATTTTAATTTAGAAGATGTTGGAGTTGATCGATTGATTGTAGCAGCAAATACAGGCGATAAAATCAACGTAACAGGAACTGTAAATGCAAACCAAGCATATACTGGTTCATTGATTGTAAGGTTAGAAATGGCTCCAAGCGATAGAACGACAGATACCAATTGGACCGTCTTAGAAACCAGAACTTTAGCAGCAGGTAGTCTCTATGATAGAACAGAGGTTCTCGATCCTTTCGAAGTTCGAATATTGGCTTCGGGAGAATATGATTTGAAATTATCAATCGATCCTGAAGACACAATTCCAGAAAAAGATGAAGGGAACAATGAGGAATACCTTGTAGTCAGTGGAGCACGGCCTAGTTCTATCGGAGCAGTAACTAGTTTCATGCCAGCATTATTCCTAATAATTGCAGTATCTGGCTGGATGGTTTGGACAATGAGATCAGCAAAAGAAGAATAGATTATTCTTCTTCCCAACCAATCGATTCATCATCGGCTAATTCCATCATCTCTCGAACTGCTTCTTCATCTTCAGGATCAACTTGAGATGCCTTGAATCTACGTTCATTTCGCCTCTCTCTAGCTGCTGCAAGTCCTGGAACAAGAGCGTCGAAACCTGTAGATGCAGTGGGCTTACGCTCATCATGCATGGCCAAAGTTTGGCGATCGATTTTTTGTCTACGCCTCTCATTTTCTAAGAATTTGAGCACAGTTCCATGTTCTGCTCCAGCGAGTACTCGTTCCAAAGCAGCTGAACCTACAGCAAGAGATTCCAAATCACCTACAATAACAACTGTAGAACGATAAACAACGATTTCTACGCCACTTAATTCTTCTATAAGTTCACGAATCCGACCATTTCGTCCAATTATTCTCCCTCTCATCCTCTTGATTTGATTCGGTTGACGACCCACCCATTCTCTGATATCATACATCTTGAGATGGACGTCATCCTCGATTAAACGAATGGCTCTGGCAGGAGCCATTCCTCGACCTATTGCTCTGATTACATCAGGCATTTTGATTTGTACAATTGGGTCGGATTCATCAGACCAATTAGCAAACACTTCACCTGTAGTTGAATCGATATGCAATGAACACTTAGCTGACTTCTCAATCTCCAATTTGGTTTCTCCAGATTTGCCAATCAGAACGCCAATGCGGTCCTTCGAGATTCTAGCCAACAACTCCATTGATTCACCGCCTACAACTTATCCACTTAATCCCAATGGAAGGTCACCCCTCTAAAACACGTAGCAATGTTTCCTCAAAGGGTGCATCAACCCCCTTTTTTGAAGCCCAATTACAAATATTTTTGACATCTCTAACCAGAAATTCCTGAGCATTGGGATGAGCCGATTTTACAGCTTGACCAACATCGATAATCCATGGTTCATCATTGTGCCAAAGAACATTGTATTCGGAAAGATCTGCGTGGACCAAATCAGCATCATTCCAAGCAATTTGAATAAATTTCAACAATTCATCAAAAACGGCCTCTGGATTTTCTAAAGCAATATCTCGAATTCGTGGACTAGGGGCCTCGTCGGTACCAAGATATTCCATTACCAGAACGTTTCTATTCACTTCAAATGCAGATGGGACACGAAGTCCTGAACTTTCCAATCGCTTAAGATTTCGATATTCCTTTCTGACCCAAATGGTGACCAGTTCTCTATGTCTTCGCTTCAATCCACCAAAACGTGGATCACCTTCAATGTATTTTGTCAATCCTTTGAATACAGCATTACTGGTATGGAAAATTTTCACTGCTCGAGGTCCATCAATACTGGTGGCATAGAAAACATGTGCTTCTTTACCACGTGCAATAGGAAACTCAACTGTATCTATTACTCCTTTACGCATTAATTTGTAAATCGACAAAAGAGTAGATTGATCAAAAACCTGATCGAAAACACGGCGATCTACCCAATCGTAACGTCCGGTTCCCAAAACTCCTTGAAGACGATGTTCTATTTCTCGGAACATTTTCTTCATTTTTGGTTGTTCCATCCATTCAGTAGACGTGCCTCCTTCACCATGCATGCCCCTAACATCGATTTCTTCATCGATGTCCTCAGACATTTCATCGTCGATTTCATCTTCTAAGGTCACTGGGACCACCTATCCGAAGAATGAATCGATGTCTCCATCGTCGTCGTCTTCAAAATCGTCATTGCGGGATGGAACCGGGTCTGCAACTGGCTCAGGATCCGTTTCTTCCTCTGATTCAACTGAATCTTCTGATGAAAACAAATCATCATCATCATCTTCAGATTCAATAGAAACTTCTTCCTCTTCTTCAGATGATCCCTCGAAAATTCCGCTATCATCACCCAAATCAACTGCTTCATCGCCAGAACCAAAGACATCAACCACTCCAGGAAGTTGTCCTTTTCGTGAAAGATACATTGCTTGTGTCTTGCTATATCTAGAAATCACGTTTGCTCGATCATCTTGGTATTCCCATGGTTGAACCACTATCAGATCCTCTTCACGAACCCACTGTCTTCGACGCATCTTACCTGGAATTCGAGCAATTCGAACCTCGCCATCTTCGCAAATGGCACGAACTCTTCGTCCTCCCAGCATTTGATCTGCAATAGCGAACATCTCGTTCACCTTTCGGTTGGGGAGAGGAACACGGATGCGAGAAGAACCATCTCCTGACTCCATTTGGGCGAGAAGTTCCTCGTCCACCTTCTCCTCTCGACCGCGTGCCATTGAAGATGACCTGCGGACCACCTACTAAAAACAACAACGGTCAAGGAACGGTTCAAACCTTTAGGAGGTGTTGTGCAGCCATTGTAGCCATATCCACCAAAGTCTGACTGAACGGACCGATTCCGGCGATTATGGTTAGAATAAGACACAAAATCACAGTAATTCGAATCATAGGAGCATCAGGAAGTGGAAGGATAGTCTTGGCTTTCTCAAAGAACATTACTTGGCCAATTCGCAAATAATAGAACAAGGACAAAGCGCTATTCAATGCCATTGAAACAGCAAGCCAGAATACCCAATGAACACTACTCAACCAATCAATAGCACTTGCAGCAGATAGTGCCCCACTACCTGTACTGGTAGCAATTATTCCATTGATAACAAGGAACTTCGAAAGGAATCCAGAAAGAGGAGGCACACCTGCAAGAGCTAGCATGAAAACAAACATTGCCACTGCGATAATTGGATCTCTTCTACCAAGTCCATGCAATGATTCCATTGATGATGAATCTCCATTAATCTCTGTCATTGTTAGGACTAAGAATGCACCCGATTTGAAGAACGCCAGAACTAGGAGATGGAATACTACTGCTGTTATCAAAACTTGAGTGGTTGATTCACTTGCCATTCCAGATCCAATTGCTGCAAGTGCGGCGAGTAAATATCCTGCATGAGCAACACTAGAATATGCCAACATTCTCTTTGGATTTTCAGTTGAAAGAGCTGCTAGATTACCCCAGGTCATAGTTACTACTGAGATAAGGCCAAGAAGTGGAAGCCAGAACGATTGAGACCCAAATTCTGGCCCGGTCATTACGACTAGGATTCGGAGAAGTGCTGCAAAACCCATGGCTTTGGACGCAGTTGCAAGAATCGATGCCATCGGAGAGGAGGTTCCTGAATAGGCATCAGGGGCAGCGAAATGGAATGGAACTGCACTAACCTTGAAACCAAATCCAACAAGTAACATTCCGAAACCAATAGCTGCCAATGGATCCAATGTATCCATTGCAGCCCAAGTAGCTGCCAAACCTTGTGAGCCTGTTAGGTTGAGAGTAGCTGAAGCATATTCAGATGCTGAGCCACTCCAAATGTAAAGAAGAGACAGTCCATAGAGTGTGATTGCACTTGCTACTGAGCCTGTTAAGAAATACTTCGTTGCTGCTTCACCACTAGTTGTTTCCTCTTTCATGAAAGCAACAAGAACATAAATTGCTAACGATGCTAGTTCCAATCCAACGAAGAGCAAGAAAAGATTCGTGGATAAAGCAACTATACTCATTCCAAGAGCTACGAAAAGAATCAGGAGATGGAAATCACCCTGTCGACGATTATTCAGTAGAATCAGAATCGATCGCGCGCGCATTGAATCTGTTGCATCGGGATGTGGTGCCTTCGCATCAACACGTGCAGGCATGCGATTTATCATCGCAGCAGTTCCAACCAATAATGCAAAACTGAAAATTGTAGTGAAAAGTCTGCTGAATGGATCTGCTCGTAAAATATAATCTGAACCAGTACAACCTTGTTGAAGGGCTCCATTTGCAGAAATACAAACAGTGGAAAGTGCTGCTCCATCTACAAATGTCATCAGACTACTGGCCATTGCTAAAAGTAGAGTAAACATCGAGATTACCCCTGGAATTAGAGGATCACTAGTTGCTCGAAATCTCTCACCGCCTAGAAGGACTGGGACTCGAACTTGGGTCATTGGAATTCTGACAGTTGCCCGTCCAAGATTTGGAACNATAATNANNAGAAGAATTCCAACAATAATGGTCATCTCGGGGCGAAGGGATTCNACCAACAATGGATGAGATAGAAGAGGTGATTCGATATTCATGGAGTCACCCCCANGGAAGTCAAAGCANCAATAATTACCTCACTCACCAAACCAGTACTCCAATTCGACATCATATCAAAGAATAAAGCAGGCAATATTCCAAACAAGATTGCTAATGCACCTAAGATGAACATGCCCGCATTCTCATGCCAAGTGATGTCTCTTGGTTNTTCACCNTGCATGGAATCAGGTAGAATTCCATCGTGAGGATCTCCACTTTCGAAAATAGTCCTCTGCATCGACCATAGGTAATATGCTGCAGTTAGAATTAGAGTCAATGCTGGAATAAGAACCCACCATCCAAANGTCATCCAGAATGCAATCANAATNGCTACTTCAGCTACAAAGCCAGCCATTAATGGAAGNCCCAGACTTGCCATCCAACCTAACATCATATGGCCTGCCATGAATGGACTATGATGTGCTAATCCACGCATAGAACCAATTTCCAATGTATGATAATGGTGCTTGAAGGANCCACATACNGCAAACAAAAGAGGTGAAATGATNCCNTGNGCGAACATCATGAACAATGCGCCNGCAATACCAAGNGGTTGCATNGTTGCAATTCCAAGGAAAATNAANCCCATATGTGAAACCGACGAATAAGCNACCATTCGTTTCAGATTGGTTTGACCAAGACANACCCATGCACCATAGAATAAACTCGCCATTCCAAGGAATANCAATAATGGAATCATTGTGATTGTCTCTTGTGGGAANAAACTCACTGCTACNCTNAGGAAACCATAAGCCCCCATCTTNAACATCACTCCAGCCAAAAGCATAGATCCTGCAGTCGGTGCTTGTACGTGAGCGTCTGGAAGCCANGTNTGGACTGGAACACTTGGCATCTTNGTTGCAAAACCAATNAACATTAGAATGAAAACCAATGATCTCAATCCGGCTGAACCAATTAGAGANGATTGTTGCATTAACAATGGAATATCAAAATGATGATTNGTTAGTGTACCTGAAATTCCATCTACNGGAGAACTATGGAAGTAAACAATCAGTATTCCAATCAACATCAAAATACTCGCTGCAAAGGTATAGATGAAGAATTTCATNGCTGCATATTTTCTATCNGCACCGCCCCAAACAAGAATCAAAAAGAACATTGGAACCAATGTGAGTTCCCAATAAACATAGAATACNAACAAATCTAGAACTGAAAAGACACCCAGTAAAGCTCCTTCCATGATTAGAATTAGACTNTGGAATTGAGCGCCTTTATCNGCATCCCATTGAACCAACATAGAAATCGGGATTAGAAGTGTGGTCAACCAAATCATTGGATAAGATAATGCATCAATTCCCACNTGCCAATTTACNCCAATNCTGGAAATTAATGGAGTNTATTCACTTTCCAATAAATAGGANCCCTGTGCNCCAAATGCTCCAGAAGACCATGTNGACAACCAATCGTTTTCTAGACCTATTTGAGTNGCNAATCCAAGTAACAATATTGCAATNCCCATATTCGCATATCGAATCAAATCTGCTGCTTTTTCCTTGGTACTAGATGGAACTACTTCATGAACAAGAAGNAANAACAAACCAGCAAAAAGAGGAGTTAATGTTAGAATTTCTAATTCGTTCAAGAACTCACCCCCACGAGAATAAAGACGATGCTAAGGGCACCGACNGCAGCNTACAGAATGTAATCTCTAGCACTACCTGTTGTGAGCAAGCGAATTCTTTCACTAGANAACTGGGAACCCNTTTCAANGAACTTAACAATNCCATCAATTACATTTNGATCAAACCANGCACTTAGAGCAGCGAAAGGAATTACTGTTCTACGAATAATTTCCTCATAGANATAATCGATGTACAATCTCTCCTCTAGAGCCTTNGCCAAAGAAGACTCTGCCATGGATGATACGTCTAACTTACTAGGTCGGGAAGAGAGTTGTACCAACCACCCTACGAGAGGNATGGCNGATTTNCCTTCCTTAAGGGAACCACCATGTATNCGCATTGCAAACCATGGTCCAACNATAAACGAAAGGAATATTGTCGCATATCCTACCATCATCATATTGGGATCAGAAGGAAGGAAAGCATGCTCTAAGGCATAAACCAATTCTTCGATTACCCCGCCATGATGGAATGAAAGATGATCGTATTTTCCTCCAAGGAACTTGACGGCCCCAAACATGGTCAAAATCAATCCAGTGAATGCAGTAACCAANGATAATGTGACTAAAGGAGTCTTAATCCANGGAGTAGATTCATGCACATGATCTACAACTTCAGATTTAGGGTTCCCGGCGAAAGTCATGAACCACATCCTAGACATATAGAAACCAGTCATTCCTGCGGTTAAGAGAACCAATAATGCAGGCCCCAACATTAGTGGTTCATCATGTAGGAANGCGTCCCAGGTATGCCCNACGATTCCCTCCTTAGACCAAAATCCACCAATAAGTGGAATACCAATAATGGACATTGAACCAAGCATCATTGCAGTTGATGTNACAGGCAAGTGAGCTGCNAGACCNCCCATATTTCTCATGTCTTGAGGGTCGAANTCATCGTGCCCTCCATGGGATTCTATTTGTCCACCNATCAAGAAATCCATCATGTACCGATCCAANTCAGCAGGATCAATCTCTCCATCTCCATTACGATCCATTGCAGATACCAACGCTTCTACATCCGTTGATTCATCCACAATCGATGCAGTAACAAGTCCTGACTGAAGTTCATCGATTGTAAGGGTTCGACTACTNTCCAAATCTAGAGATTCAAAGAATTCTCGAATNGTCATTCCTTCTGAACGTAAATGCTTCACCAATGATACCAAGGCTTCTGGAATTTCAGATAAATCCGTTTCATGATGGTCATCATGATGATGATCATGGTGTGCATGATGCATTTCGTGAATGACTGAACCTGANGCCATGAATAGCATTCCCTTNGCCATTGCGTGATTGAAAAGATGGAACAATGACGAACCNAANACAATTATTCCAGCAGTATGCATTGCATCTCCATCATGATTGAGGAACCACAATGCTGCACCTAAACCTGTGAAAATGTATGCTAATTGACTCATCGTNGAATATGCCAAGACCTTCTTGATATCATTTTGAACAAATGCTATTGCTGCNGCCATAAATGCAGTAATTCCNCCTACCCATGCTACAAGTAATCCNATATCCTCTAAACCATGTACTCCACCATTTGCTACATCTACAAATGGCACCATTCTTGCAACCAAATACAATCCAGCATTTACCATNGTTGCAGCNTGAATCAATGCTGATACTGGNGTAGGGCCCTCCATTGCATCAGGTAACCATACATGCAAGGGGAATTGGGCTGATTTNCCAACTGCACCAATNAAGAGCATTACCAAAGCCCACCCNAACAAGTTTGCATCGACTAAAGCGCCATTCACTCCTGTTGATGGATCATCGAAAACAACAGCGAAATTCAATGAACCATATATTCTGTATAGAATTAGCAATCCAACCATCAAGAAAACATCNCCNACTCTAGTTGTCATGAATGCTTTCTTTGCTGCAGAAGCAGCACTAGGCTTCCAATAATAGAATCCAATCAGAAGATATGAACACAGNCCCATTATCTCCCAGAAAATGAAAAGCCAAAGGAAGTTGTCAGCCAAAACCATTCCAAACATTCCTGCTGTAAAGAGTAAATATTCAGCAAAGAATCGATGATTACGATTTTCGTTTATTTCATCAGTGGTCATATATCCGATTGCGAACCAACAAATTAGGAATGTAAGGAATGTCGCAACAAACANTAGCATCAATGTAGTCTGATCTACCCATACTCCGAAGGTAATATCTGTGAANCCCATTGGAACGATTATCCAACCGTTTGCAGTATGTGCCATTACATCAAAAGAAATCCAAGAAAGAATGTGATTCACNGTCAATGATTCGATGTGNGCAGTTCCACTAATGTAATCAATAATCACCCACAATCCTACTCCTAGAGTGATTGTCATGGTCATTAATGCTGGAATTCCTCCTTCCTTGAGTGTATTTTTCCACAANGGGTGGCCATTCCAAATTTGNCCTGCAATTAGAATNATTGGGAACGCCACCATAGGTGCTGCAATGATAACAAAAGACCAATCAGTAGCGTGACCNCCNCCTCCAAANGCNAATCCTANTGGAATCATTGAAGCCGCTAAAATAAACAATAGAAGGCGNGACTCATTTTTTACTTCACCCATCTTTTCACCCCCTAATGTTTCAATAAATCAACCTCNTCGAGATTAATGGTCTCTCTTGTACTGTATAATGAAAGGAAAATCGCAAGNCCAACCGCTACCTCNGATGCAGCAATTGCTATTGCTATNGATGTGAAAACCCAACCTTCTGGATTTCCAGTTTGCATNGCCACTGCTACAAAATTTAAGTTGACTGCATTCAGCATTATCTCNATACACATGAGTACAATAATCGCATGCTTACGAGTAAATGCGCCAGCTAANCCAATGAAAAATANTATTGCAGAAAGAGCAGAAATGTAACCTGGATCAATCATTCCTCCTCACCTCCANAATCTCTGGTTAAACTCATCAAAGCCAAATCAAGTTCTGGCAAATCCAACTTTCCATCGTTGTTCATNTCCATCTGATTTACCAATTCATCTACATCCCACGGAGGCAAATTCGCTATGCTAGCTTTGTTTAATGCAAGTTGGAATTCCATCGTATCAATTTCACCTGAGTCATCAAGATCGATGGAACGAAAGAAATCGAANACCGTTTGACTACTTTCTCGTAAGTAATCAGCTAATTTTTGCAATTCGTCTCCTGANGCGACATCCATTTTTACNNCAACTGAAGATCGTTTACTAGGNGCTGNNCCNACCTCAATACCGGCCTCATTCCAAATTAAATTCTCCAACCTTTCATCTCGAACAAGATAGGATGCTCCAATCATTGCCATTGCTAACAATGCGCCAAGAATAACCAAAGAAAATGACCAATCAACCATGAGAGCATCTGCGAATTGGGCTGTAGGNGCTACCATCTCTACTCCNCCTGATGCCCATCTAGGAGCATCGACAAGCAAACTCATCAAGTAAATCCCCAATAAAGCAAGGCTCGCACGAGTTANATTNCCCAATGCCCTCATTCAAAATCACCCTCCATGATTTGTCTTCGNGTGAGCATTACTCCAAACTGAACNACAAGCATTACACTGCCTAAGTAAACAAGAATTTGAATNGCAGAGAGAAGTTCTGCNCCTGCTAAAACAAANACACCTGCTACTGCAAAGAAACAGAAAAGNAATGATAACATCGANTGNGCGACACGTTTTGCATATACNCAACCTANTGCTCCACCAATAGCAATGATGCTGAACAGTACAAAAGTAATCAGTTCACCATCAACAGCCATGNTCAAGCCTCCTTACTAGCCTTCTTTGCCGCTCTTTCACGCTTGGAACGTTCCTTATCTGCTCTCTTTGCAAGCTCAATATCTACAGCTTCTTTGTGAACAACTGGTAGAACTCTAGTTCTAGCGGCATCCATCCACAAGTCATCTCGTGTAAGTCCAGACATTCCATCATACTCGTTGGTCATAAAGAATGAATTGAATGGACATGATTCCATACAAAGACCACANAACATGCAACGGCCTAGATCAATTCTACCCGANACAATNTCCTGCTCGGCAGGAATCATGCCTTCTAAATCAACAGATTCGGTTTTACCNGAATCAGTCCAACGAACTGAAGCAGTACTACCGCTCAAATCAATAATTTCTGCGAAATCATATTGCTGAGGTGCAGATTCGTGTGCTGTTTCTAANGAAAAGNTGTTCTCAATCTCTTCGAAGTCATCATTTTTCCTAGCAAGATAGCCGCCTTCTACGAATTCTACCGANCTTAATCCAACATTTTCTTCTGATGNATCTGGCATATCNAAAACATTCACTCGAACCTCTGATTCCATNTGTAAACAATCATTTGGACAGGCCCGAACACANGCTTTGCATGCTGTGCANGTTTCCCAAACAACNCCTATTCTACCATTGTAATTATTTGGAACAAATAACCATGGCTCTAAATCTTCTAATCGCTCATAAGGATACATCACAGTAACNGGACGTGAAATTGATTTAACGAAATGACTTGTTTCTCNATCTGCNGCATATATTCGNTCAGATGCTTCTCCTGTGCGANTTATTGTTTCATCATCCAACATTTCTGCAGATTTTCCATGGTANCCTGAAGAAAAGAATCTNGGTCCAATNTATGGAATTGTTCGCAATCCTGCACGNAAAGTAATCCACATTGGACGAACGACTANGTTGCGGAAATTCGGTGTAGCTCTAGGGTGATATGCCATAATTAATCCTCCATTATCCTAGCTCCAGGAGANGCCTTGTCNATTTCACTAACATGATACGGACGACGTTGCTCAGCAAGAGCCTCTTTATCTTCGTCCAATACNAGTACGACGAACAATAAGATTGCAACAACGGTGATTAANGCTGGNATNACNAATGGCCAAGGTCCNCCATCGTAGACGCCCAATCGAAGCCATATGCTCAAACCAAGTTGAATGACTGAAAGTGGNAAAAGATAGCGCCATCCAAATTCNAGAATCTGATCTGTTCTAACTCNATGAAGAGATGCTCGGACCCAAATGAAGAATCCGAATACCATCCATGCTTTCACGAGCAACCAAACTGAATGAGGAATAATCTGGAAAATCATTTCAAAAATTCCCCCTACAAAAGGAGCTGAAATTAGTGCATCTTCGAAGGGGAATTCCCATCCTCCNAGGAAGAAGATAGAGAACAATATACAAGCAGCAAGTGCTCTCAAATATTCTGAAGCGAAAAGAAGACCCCAACGCATTCCTCCATATTCTGTCCACCATCCTTCTACAAGTTCTGCTTCNGCCTCAGGCATATCNAACGGAGTTCGCTCAACTTCTGCNATCATTGTAATCAAGAATAGTACTGCACCAAGTGGCATCAAGAATAAATTCCAAACACTTCCTTGATCNCCATTCATTTGNAATTCTGCNATTTCAATAATGTTTAGAGTNCCACAAAGAACTGCAATACTGAGTACAGTAATCAATAATGGAATCTCGTATGCAGTTAATTGAGCAGCACTACGCATGCCACCGATTAGAGTATACTTGTTGTTTGATGCCCAANCCGCAAAGAAAACTCCCAATGGAGCAATGCCAAAAATTGCCATCATGTATACAAGAGANAAATCNGGATTTGCGGCATANAGAGATGGNCCGTATGGGATGAATGCGAAAACCAAAAGTGTGGTTGAAATTATGATGAATGGAGCGACTTCGTAAGTGACTTGATCTGCATCTCTTGGNGGCATATGTTCCTTGATTGCNAATTTAGTGAAATCNGCAAAATTGTTAATCATTCCAGGAAGAGCCCACCACCAACCAGCATAACTACGGTTTCCAACTTGGGCCACCTTTGGATTNTCAGAATCATTGCCAAANTTATTCCATAGGAAACCATTGATCCATCCAATAGGCACACCTATNCCAAATGGTAAATTCTTCCACCATTCGACACGAATATTTCCTTCTCCAGTCCAAAGTGAACGAATTGCAATTGTTGAGCCACGATGATCCATTAATCGTGCAATNAATTTTCTTTCCATCCAAACAGGACCNAATACTGCTAACATTGTAACNACAAAAATAATTCCTGCCATCGCAAACTCNGCNGCGAAATCGCTGAGCCAATACTTCTGTTCCCAAAACCTAGTCATTCCAATTGTTTTGTCCATNGTTTGTTCAGTAAACCAAGCNACTGCTCCACGAACATCAAACCAATCTTGTGCTGCCATATTATCACCGATCAGTCTCCCCGATACANGGATCGAAACTTCCCATTATGGCAGGAACGTCTGCAATCTTNTATCCAATCATACATTTAGCAGCGTATGGAATNGTAATGAACATGGGCGAACGAATNGAAACTCTATACGGATTCTTTCCTCTCTCGTCNCCTCCNCCAACAATATAGAACATTGATTCACCTCGAGGATCNTCAAAATGATGGAATCCGGTATCNCCATCTGCNGCACGAGATGGNGCCTTTGCGATTAGAGCNGGGTCGCCTGANTCATGGAATGTTTCTGCNCCNCCAGGAATTCCNTCNAATGCTTGTAGAACNAATTCTGCGGANGTCTTCATCTCCTCAACACGGACTCGATATCGGTCATAACAATCAGCTCCTTTCACAGANGACCTTTCTACNGAAGGAGTCCAATCTAATTCATCGTAAACAGAATATGGNTGAGCCCACCGAACATCATAGTTCACACCNCCTGCTCTAAGATTTGGNCCANTGACNCCATGATTNACCATTTCTTCNGGTTTAGCATATCCAACACCTTGAGTNCGAATCAAGAAAATTGTTGATTCATCAAGTAATGCTTCNTATTCATGAATTCGTTGTANGAATAGTTTGACTTTAGCCCTACAACGCATTGCGAATCCATGNGGTAAATCGCGCTTTACNCCACCAATTCTAGGGAAATTGTAATGCATTCGAGAACCACCCAATTCTTGNAGTAAATCGAGCATCATTTCACGTTCTCTAAGGCAATAAACNAACGCTGTAAGATTTCCAATATCTGGACAATATGCNCCCAACCACATTAGATGACTAGCNATTCTTTGCAATTCTACTGCAATTAATCGAATATATTCTGCCCTTTCCGGTACCTCAACTTCTAGAAGATTTTCCGCGGCATAAATGTATGAATGNGACCAAGTGTTTGCACTTGCATAACACAAACGATCACAATAGGGAGTAATTTGAGTAAANTCACGNGCNTCGCAAATCTTCTCTACACCTCTATGGATATACCCTAAATCAGGAATGGTGTCGACAATTGTNTCTCCATCTATCTTGACTTTCAACGTCCAAAGTCCATGAGTCATAGGGTGCTGAGGGCCCATAGAAATCCACATTTCTGCCATCCAATTACCCCCTTACTTGACCTTTCCAATATCTTCTGNTTTGCGCGCGAATCCCTGAGCGTCATCATACATCTCNTTGAATTCGTGATAACGTAATTTGTGTTGTTTCTGCAATGGATGGAATCCAGNTGGAGTNTCATGTGGCTGAAGAACNCGCCTCATNCCNTTATGNCCTTCAAAATCAATGCCTACAAGATCCCATGTTTCCTTCTCNTTCCAATCTGCTCCAACCCAAACATGTTGAACAGAAGGAATNGATGGAGTTCTTGTTNCAGGGATTGCTATGCTTACCTCAAATTCTAACGGCATATCAGACCCTTGAACAACTGAAGCATCAGAAATTATTGGNAGTACNATACCTTCCTTNGAAGGNGGATTACGAATACACATTCTCATCAAATGAACAACCACCTGCCATTCCATTTCGGGTGCTTTCTCTGGCCAATGAATNCCTGTAATCATAGAACAATAATCGACTCCATGAACTTCAGANATTGTTTCTGCNACAATTGCCCAAATTGAAGGAGGGCAATCNATGTAGACATACGAACGTTGGTGATTTCCGCCAGAATGAGTCTTAACTTCACAACTCAATCCTTCNCCTCCAAATTCCGCTTGNAGNGCAGTTACTACATCTGTAGCTGCTGCTGCCTGCTTCTCTGAATCGNCCTTCATNCCCATTCAATCATCTCCTACAACTACGGGCGTNGATGTTTCTTCAGCNCCCATTNCTGGGCTTACACCTGTGAGGAGGATACGTTGACGAAGTAAGTCAAAACCATCGATGAGAGCTTCGGGGCGAGGGGGGCATCCAGGAATATACACATCNACTGGAATTACTGTATCTACTCCTTCGAGAATATTGTATGATTGAAAATAGGGGCCACCAGAAATTGCNCATTCCCCCATTGCAATACACCACTTTGGTTCTGGCATTTGTTCCCATAGCCGAACTATNGGNTCAGCGAACTTCTTTGAAATNGGTCCATTAACCAATAAAACATCACATTGNCGAGGNCTACTTCGGAAGAANAGNCCGAAACGTTGTGCATCAAAACGTGGNCCGCCTGCTGCAGCCATCTCAAGTGCACAACACTTGATNCCAAGGTGAAGTGGGAAGAATGATTTGCGAGAAGCCCANTTGAAAAGNCGNCCNCCAATAACTCCAATGATTTCTTTCAAGCGGCTAGCCTTCAATGCTTCATCAGTTACATCTCCAACTACNTCTACCAAAAGACGGCTGTTGAACATTGAATANTTCTGTCCNTCATCTGNCATCTTTTCACCTCAAATGTAAATTCTNCCNCTCTTACGGAAAACATACCAGATTCCTAGAACCATGAATCCAAAAATTGCGGTTANGCTAACCAANCCNCCCATNGCCTCATCNAGAGANACAACTTCNCTNCCACCTGGTGNTGTTGCTTCTGCNACTAGAATNCCTGCAAATGAGAGGAACATNAATGCGATATCAAAAACCAAGAANATAATTGCATACCAATAGTATTGNAAATGNAANTCAATTCTAGCATCACCNACNGGATCTGCACCACATTCGTAAGTNCTTAATCGGCGGACGTAAAGGCTTTGATCNGATTTCATCCAGGGNATTANAATTGAACGCATCTTNGTNGGGTCATTGGGNTCTTGAGTGGGACGAAGGAAATAGGAAGTTAGGAATCCTCCAAANGGNAATAAAAAGCCTACAATCGCCATNAAAGCAACCGCCAAATAATCAGCAGGTATTGATGACAAAACTCGCACCTCTGAAGGACATGTTGTCCTACACCTCAAGCCACCNGAAACCTGTCCATAAGGATATTCCACTNATTGGACNNANTTNTGTATAGAAAATGAAGACGTGATNGAATCAANCTTCNTNCTCTAAAGATTCAAAATCTGCTTGCATNCGACGATTCTGTGCAGATGCTCGNAGAATGAATCCCAACAATACAATCAATATCAATCCCAAACCGCTCATTTGAACATAATTTTCTTGCGANTCNGTCAAACCTAACTTGTCGCCCCAAGTAGGTTCAATTCCAATNGCAACTAAATCCAATGGAATTCCATCCAATGGGGATTCAACTGGTTCAACTCTTACAACNAANGGATGTCGATCTTCNCCTACTATTCCAATTGGNGGAGATGCCTTAATCAGAATTATTTGAGAATCACCTGAATCAAGGAAGAANGTATCNTCCATATCNTGNCTTAGNGTCCAACCTCGAAGTCCATCNGAAAGATTCACNGTATATTCTGCACGNGAATTNCCTATGTTGGTNACATTGAGTTCAAATTGGACAGATGAACCGATATTGACTTCTTGTGTTGTTTCAGTAAGNACNTGGANATCAATGTCNTAAACTGTAGCTATTGAAAGCAAAACACGGATNCTATTNGGATTCGCTGCATCATTCATGGAAGCNGCATTCANAGTCAAAGTCCCATAATCTCCATCTTCGGCAGCAGGAAGAAGTCTCAGNGTNACAGTGAATGGNAGAGGTTGTGATGATGGNGAACCCATTACAAATGGTCCATCAACTTCGGTTCCATTACTCGTGAANATNACTTCNACCAATCCTTCCATTCCAGAAAAAGTCANCANTCCTTCATCCTCAAAACTACTATTNCCNGTATTGGATACCAAGACATCGAANGAATANTCCATCCCNGGTGCTAAAGCCAAATCAAGTGCATCNGGNTCNTCTCCNGGATCTGCGAAGGCAATNGATGCNGAATANTCGTAATTTGATACTCTCACTCTAAACGATGCNGAATCNACCTTGTTTGAATTGCCCTGAATATACACNTGNGCNCTAAATTCCTCTTCTTCAAACTCAAACGCTCCNGNATCAACTGTAACCTGCATTTCTAANGATGCTGACTGNCCTGGATCAATTANCACCTGACTAATTTGGTTTCCTTGAGTATCAACAAATCTAGTATTCCATGAAGGNGAAATNCAATCANTCTTCACACCATCATCACANGCTTCAAACAAATAATTATCCTGAATATTGCCATCATTCCTNATTGAGAATGGGAANCGAACGATTTCNCCNGCAGAACCAGTTTGNGTCATTANCTCACCATCTGAAACAGAAGTGCTNACTGTTAATTCATGAATTTGAGCAACACTAACTCTGAATGTCTCAACTGCNAATGNNCCTANGGAAGATGCGAGNCTGGATGANGCACTAATTGTTACTTCGANATCCTGATCTGCTCTTGCATCCGCTGGAACTGCGACTTGNACTTCNACAGATTGGGANCTNCCTGAATTTGCATGACGNCTATTCANNGTAAGAGATGATGATGCAAATGAAACNGACCANCCANTTGGNGNTCCNGATTGACCCACATATTGNACTGAACCGCCNAGAACAANTGTGTCTTGNCCATTTCCTCTGATTTTGGATAGTAACNGAATTAATTGCAGAAGNNCCTGGTTCNACNTTNGAGATAAANCCAGTTGATGCCTGAAGNTTTGCNNCATGTGATTGCCCTACTTGTACAGAAAGATNGGCCCCACACTTCNTCGNTGTTCCATCCATTGCATTGATTNNAATTAATGCACTAGAACCAGATTCTATGGAATCATCAGGAGATACTTCCAATTGGAATGTTCTAGATTCACCTTCAGAAAGAAGACCTGAGGAGGTACTAGGGAACGAAATCCACGCCTCTTCAGACCCTGAAGTATCTGTTGATACTGTCCATTGTGTATTCCCATCATTGGTTACNGTGAATTGAGCTGTAGATGTTTGTCCTGGATCAACGGAAAGNGAAGATGGTGAAAGAGAGGCANNNCATTCCTTTCTCTCTGGAACATTNAGAGTTAAAGACANATTNTCTTCCGCTCCACCACTAGGATTCTGTTGATCTTGAGTAACTACTGCATGTAAAATAAANCAATGAGAANCAGCAGAAGTGCTNGCACCATCNGGTAAATNNACNGTAACNNNGACATCTTCTGTATCTCCTGATGCTGCTAGATTGACTTGCTCAGGNTCNACAACNGCATCCAANNCATCAGAATCACANGAACTATCTGAATCCATNCTAAGTGAAACTGNTTCNCTCTGCTGNCCTGTGTTCTCAACAGTNACNGTCCATNCAACTTGACCTCCGTNNCCNTNTCNANNANTGCCANCATANTCCTTAGTAGTTGGTNNANNNGNAGTGAGAGAAACNCCGTAAACTCCNCCACCGCCCGAACCNGCTGTAGTTGTTACAGTAATTTCATCCTGTCCTGGTGCTCCTGGAGCACCTGGAGGGGCGACCTGTGCAGTTGCCTGTACTGTTGTATCACAATCTCCATCTGCACCTTGNCCAACANTTACNGTNAGTGTNGTNGATTCACTAGANCCTGANGCNATTGTNCCACTAATTTGTTCAATATTGGATGTNAACCCTTGNCAACCCTCTCCTTGAACGGTACTAAGACTGACTGTNATGTCATCAGAACCTGTNTTTCTNACAGTAATTGTATATTCAGCNGGATTNTCAGAATCGGCTTCCTGCGCTAATGTGTTNGATGAAAGAGTTACNCTTGCATCNGCNGAAACAANNGGNGTAAGTGAGACAAAAAGTAGCAAAACCACTGAGAATACTACATCTCTCCTTCTGCTTCCCATACCCNTCCGTGAACGNCCGACGGATAAATGACCTCCGACGAGATGCATACTANTCCTCCACGAATGTAGAAGATAATGCCTCACANCGGCGACANTTNTCNAATCCAGAATGTAAACAGTCNCCAANTAGGTGATATCTAGCNCCACATGAGGGNCATGCACGACGTTTTNGAGACTCTATTTTACCGCTACAAGCCCAACAAAGTACCAATGGTTCNGTAGTTTCTACATTTTGATTTGAATTAGANATTGNANGNTTTGGAGTCGTAGGAGGNGGTGGAAGANTTGCTGTGAATGAATTNGGTGATGAAGAANGACCNTTAGACGTTTTAGATACAAATAGAATAATTGCAACNCCAAATAACACAAGCAAACCTGCAAACACGAATAGAATTCCTTCAAANCCAGAATCGGTAGACTCTTGGNCTGATCCTCTAGATTCAAACATCAAATCTTCAGATGCAATTACAACATCATCGGGNCCNAGTATCTGAACTCTAATCACTCCAAAACCNGGTTCNTTAGGAGAAACTAGGATATCGANNAATGCTANNGATTGTTGATTCAATGAAATTGTAGGNTCATCAATNAATTGNACNTCCCAACCNTCCAACGAAGTTGCCACGATTCGATGTTCAAATGGTGAATTTCCCGTGTTTCTAATCTCAACCTCGATGTTGTTTTCTTTTCCATTTTCAAGAACCGTTAACGAATTTTCAGATAATGAAATAGAAGCGGATTGTGCTGAAGAAACTTGAATTGAAACGATATCAAGAAGTGATAAATCTCCTGCATTGACTATCGCTCCAATAGCAGGCATTGAACCAGGAGTTACATCGAGAGGCATTTCCACGGTACAAGTCAAGTAATCCAATGTACCACCTGCTAGAACGCCAGGGGAGTCACAATCGTAAGTCCAGCCACTTGGTACATCGAGAGAATAATCACCTTCCCAAGATGTCGTCCCATCATTCTGTACAACCCATTCCAAAAGGAAGCCGGGTGGCCCAGGATTTACATCTCCAGCGGCCAATGGAGTGTCTCCAATTGAGCCATTAGCTAACAATATCGAAGAAAATGAAATTGAACCACTATATTCTTCTTCGACCTGAATCTGAAGAGGTACTTTAACAGAATATCCGCTTGCGGTAACGAATTCCATTTGCATTGTGCCGCTGGTAGCAAGGTTACTGCCACTCAAGGCGACCCCAAAGATTGCTTCATCACTTTGGGCTATAGAAAATGACGATAATGAACTACTCAATTCCCATCCTGAAGGGCGATCATCTGCATTGGGAGTAATCATGACATCTTGATTTCCAGTATTTACAATCGTGTATTGTAAAGTAAGTGTTGCATCCTTAGACACTATTCCTATCTGTGTGTCCAACCTAGCAGATAAGCGATCGAATGATTGGACCTCCATTGGAATTTCAATCTCCCATGATTTTGTTGGATCTACTTGTGATGTTGCAACTAATTTTGCAGTCAAACTCGTACCAGAAGCGATCATTACAGAAGGAGGAGTTGCCGTCATTTGGATGCTAATTTGTTCATCAATCGCCATGGTGCCCGTAGAACCGCCTGATGCGCCGCTTGTAGAACCTAATTCATCGAATCCCATGGACCAACTCTGAGGTGCATCGATACGTAGATCATATCCTTGAACTCCATTTCCACGATTGGATAATAATACCTCAAATGAAGTATTGTGGACAGGATGTAGTGACACCAAGGATGAAGTAGACTGGAATTGAACATCCGGAAGAACGGGTACTATGAGCATAATATCAATGGGGAATTCAATGCTGTTATCTACGTCAGTTCCGGTAATTGTAATCCTGTAATTACCCGGTTCTGGAGGGGTCGGATGTACCATTGTGAATAATATTTCTACAACTTCACTTCCCTGAAGAGGCATGGTTGTTCTATTGAATGAATTAAACCATGAAAACGAAGCACCATCAAAATCCCTAATGGCTGCTCCAGAATCCATAGAGGCATTCGTAGGAATCAAAGCAGTATTCTTTATTCTTAATGTCCAAGAACTGGAAGCCTGATCAGCTGACGAAACGACTTGGGTTGCTTGAACCACATCAATCCTAATTCCTGGAGCTGAAACAATCAAGGGGATATTTGCGATGTTATTGTCCTCATCTGACTCTTCTATTGCTTCATCTGGATCGATGTTGATTCGTAATGTTACTTCTCCTTCATCTTGNGGAGTCCATTGCCATTGAACAGTTCTAGTTACNCCGGGNCCCAGTGTAATTGTCTCTCGTCCCAAATCTGTTCCCAAAGTTCCCACTTTGAGNATCCCTGCTTCTACCACAAGATCGAGAGCGCGNCCGCTTCCTTGATTCGTAATTGGAACTGAAATGGTCATTTCTTCTCCNACTTGAGGAACATCTGANGAATAGGAAACNNCTGATAATTGTACAATTGGATCAGAACGAAGATCATTCACATTGACTCCNCGAACTGCAATAGAATACGGTTGTTCACTTCTCCCGCCACCATGATACACATCTGAAACTCTTACTGTCCAAACTCCTGCAACGGCAGAGTCAACNAAAACCACTTCTAGGTTATTTTTAGAATCAGAAGAACCTCCNGGAACTGANCGGCCNGCTTGGAAATTATTTCCAAGATATGTTGTTGTTCCATCNGGNGCAACGACTTCTAGATCCAGATCATTTCTAAGTTGNCTATTACTAGAAGAACTNCCCTGATAATCNGACCATGCAAGTACCACCTTCAATGGAGAATTAGAACGTGTTAAATTGAATTCATAAGAAGCAGAATTTCCAGATCTCAAACTATTCCTGTCATCAACAAAAATCCCTACATCAGTTCCNGGTACCAAGGAATTTGCCACATTAATNCGNCCCCATCCTTCATCGTCATTTGGAATATCTCGAGAACCCATATCTTCTGCCCCCAATACCAATAATGNCTTCACNAACGAACCTTGAGGAGATGGGCGNCCTGCGATTTCAGTGAGATACTCGTGAACTAAAGCCGATGCACCTGCTGCATTAGGAGCTGCCATTGATGTCCCAGAATATTCAATGTACCAAGTGCTCTTCCATGTGTTTCCTCCAGTATCCTGAGCATCTTGTGAAAGACAGGAACGAACCCACGAACCTGGCGCGGCTAAATCTGGTTTTATTCGACCATCNTCTGTTGGNCCTTTACTGCTTGATTGAGCGATTGTATCGGGNGCGCTGCCACCTCGATTGTGGTGATTTGCTACCGAAATTGAATTCTTAGCAGTAGCAGGGGGAGTAAGNCCGGTATTTCCNTCATTTCCTGCAGAATACAAGACNGTTAAACCATCATAAGACCAAAATTGGTCGTATTGTGATGTTCTACTATCTACATCAGCAGCCGAGGTAGTATACTTACCGTGATCTGTTGCTGACCCCCAAGAATTGGTATGAATCTGAACATCTGCATTGTAAGCTGTTCGTAACATGTAATCTACACTNGCTCCAGAAAATTGACCAGATGAATCATCTTCCATTGCTTGAAAATACAATTCCGCTTTCGGAGCTACTCCAGCATAACCNCCTCTACTTCCATCACCCAATACTGTGCAAGCAACATGAGTTCCATGACCTGAATGACGATCTTCTGTAGACGAATCCCCCCANGTCATTGATTCAACATAACCAATTCTTCCATTCATATCTCCATGGTCTTGGTCAATACCTGAATCGGCAACTGCAACCTTAATTCCTGAGCCATTCAACTCTGAAATNAATGCAGTAGATGCATCAGATATCCGCATATGTACCAATGATCGATCGTTATCTATTTCCCATTGTGGAGGAAACGAAATCCAAGCAACTGATGGATTCAAGGCNAATATNGGAATCGTNGCTGCACTAACAACTGCCTCTACTCTACCATCNCCCCATGGNCGAATCTCAAAAACATCTAAACTGGAAAAATCATGAACCATGTCGCCTATCTCAACTATGGANGATGGAGTTCCTTCTATGTCTCTCCAACCAGTAATCAAAATAGAAACTGGATCTTCTGGATTCATCGAATCAATCGCTTCCCTAACCGGNGAATCAANAACCAACGCGATAGGGACTGTAGATGATGCAATTACTNCCTCNCTAGATACTGCTTTTTCCAATCCTTCCACATTTCCCTGAATTAGAAAGCCAGTTGGTGGAATCATTGTCTTGACATTCAANGAATCTATGGAATTCAATGATTCTCTAGCCNCCCATGGGTCAACTCCTGAATCAATNAGAACTANAGAAAGATCNGTCCGANGNGTAACGAAAGTTGAACTAACCTCAGNAGACATTGNCCAACCCGTTGTGGATAAAGATCCAACAGGAGTATTGGCTCCNGGAGAACGATGAGCAATTTCTATCGCATTGAATGATGAAGGAGAAACGCCCCTTATGGAATCNGGATCTGGTTCAAGTGCCGTTGGAGAAAANGGNTCGTCAAAATTCTCAGATGTTATTGATTCGTCTACCNGAGTAACGAAATTTGAAAAATTCAAGAGAAGGAGGAGAACAAGGCCCATTGCTATTCTTGTACGGGCCATGATACAAACTCCAATGAACCGGATTTAGGNCTTCGCACCTCTCGACTAAATTAGAACCAATGTGTTTCTCCACGATCTCGGAANGTTTCAGTGGTCCACTCTCCAACTATATGCANCCAAGTCTTTTCTACTGATTCTCCGCGATGATTGGTATAACTTAGGTGAATNGCAAGACTNTAATTTTCCCAAACTGATGCACCAGANATGGCTAACTCAAGATCATCCCCGGCTACAGAAACATGACCTGGTAAATTTGATGCTTCAAAACTAGTAGANCCNAGAAGNCCATCTTCCATGTCTCTAAACTCTAATTCTACATGTAAATCNGTGACTTGACGACTGCCATGATTGTGAACTTGAACCAATACAACGTGACCTGGGCCCCCTTGCATATACACAGTATCTACAACAATAGCATCCCTCGGAATCATCCAATGCCAAACTCCGAAAGAACTGACCAAAAGAAGAAGGACAAGNCCAGTNGCTAAAATCACCTTGCTTGGAGTAACNACTGATGCNATATCTTTGGCTTGGGCTAGAGCTCCGTATGCTCGTTCAACATCTTCTAAGGCAACTTTNCGCCCNCCAATATCAAAAGTTGTGTCTTCAACATCTTCCTCAAGNTCATCCAAATTATCGAGAACCATNATCAATCACCTCCCAAAAATGTTGCACACACAGTNACNATCCCTGTCGACAANGGTTCTGGAACCATGTAATGNGTNGTAGAACCATCAAATCCAGGCATTACATTCAGTAAAGATAAATCCGAAGCTATTCCATTTACTCCGACAGATGTTCCNGTAGGAATTCCCGATGTCTGTTGAGCATCAATCAATACTGCTCTTCCATCCCATTCNATACCCATGAAATCAACAGATGCTCGNGAAGACATGAGAATTCGNCCTCCCTGAACATCATCNATACGGAAAACAGGGTATACCTTGCCAATNTANCTTAACGAAATCGTAGCGGACTTCAAATTCTCACCCATTGCTTCCATCTGTTCTAGAATTATTCCTGGTTGAATTGGAACATTACTTTGNCTCATGTATAAATTACGTATTCCTATTCCGCTNGAACGGATTGCTAAGTTGTAATCTTCATCCAATGTAACTGTCATCCTGTCCATCAAATCCTCNGCTAACAAAACNGTATCNCCACGAGTGTTGATTGCTCGACCTGTTATTTCCATGTACAAATCCATACCTGCAGATGATGCGCTNAAATCNAATTCAGGAATCCCTTGGAATGATGTAGGTTTGGTAATATCGAAAATATTTGCAGGNTCTGTGGTTAGATCAATTTCTCCTGGAACNTCTTTCAAGAATACGGTTGCTGGCCACCATTGTCCNNCTGACCATTGCAATTGTTGCAGCATGACAGATTTNACTGAATCGCCTTGAATTCGTTCTGATTCCGGAACAGAAAGGGATACTGAAATTGATTCNCCAATAGAGGCGTACAAATCAATCTGCCCTGGAATATCTGAAACAAACAATTGAGATTTTGTGCCTAAATTACGATTNAGGATTGATGCAACTACAAAATCAAGTCTTTGTGAAAGATGATANTTGGTAGATGTAGTTACTTCACTAACTGCTCCTAAATTTCTGGTACTGAANGACGTAACTACTGANACTTCTGTTGACTCATCTTTCTCAAAACCAATCAANGCCAAATCTAGATCTTGCCCGTCAAATCCTTTGATCTCNACNATGAATTCCTCACGAGCGGGGCGCCAATCNGACATCTCTACCTCGATNTCCCAGATTTCCAAGCCGGATTCATTTCTGAAAGAAATTGCNGTTTTTACATCGGGAGCTAANCCTGGGAGCCATGTTCGAATATGGAATCCTTGTTCTTCTGCTTCATCCATGGCAGTCATTGAAATGCCGTGCCTCCATTCNGGNGGGGNAATNTCNAGAGAACCTTGNCGAGCATCTACTGTTAAATCGAAATGGCGATCAGCATCAAGTTCGAAACCAAGAGACAATTCAGANGTTGCTGTTTCACCNGCTTTGCCAGTTACTGATTCGGTTAAATCNGCAAGAAGGTGGTTCATGCTNCCTCCCAAATCAGACATTCCATCCATGAATGAAGCCAAACCTTGGAGGCCTTGTGAGGTGTTNAATTCAGGGATTTGGATTTCAGGGCCATCTAAATTATCGGCTCTAGGTACGTCTAANCCGATTACCCCTGGCATNGGATCGAATAAGGCCCGAACATGNAAGCCTCTAGTGTCAGGTGAACCCAANGCCGGAATATGTTGAATTGAAGAACGGAANGGCAGAGAACCATCGACTCTTAATTCAACTCTGTCCAATGCCTCNGGATCTAAGTCNGTATCTCCAACAAGATACGCTGCCTGAGAAANGTTGGTCATTCTTGCGGATAAGTAAGCTGTATCTGTTGGCCCNTCGTAATTNTAGAGGAAATGATCGCCATCCATGGTNCTNGGAATCGAATGATTCGAAATCTGAATCTCTACACTAGACATTGGTGAAGATGCATTCCAAGAAAAGGAGTCAGCTACTTCCATNTCNAAACTAGTAGGGATACCACGCATTCGAACCGCTTGACGATGGTCTCCATCCTTTCCGATGTAAGTTATTTCTTCAATTTCCGCACTTGAATTCCANGACATACTTCCGGGCAGTACTGTGATTTCAATTGAATCCGGAATTGAACTAATACTGACTAAATGGATGGATGAATTTTCNANTGTTCCGGCATCATGTGANGTAAATCCAACTCTCAATGACTCATTTTGTATTGTACTTATTCCAATCACTTGTCGATCNAATGATGAATCATCCGCTAAATCTGCTGCACTGAAACCTCTCAATCTAACACTTAGAGCAATGGGCATTAGAGGTTCTCTNGCCCCAGAACGGCCTTGAACTAAATCTAGATCTCGATCTTCTGAAAGCAANATGTGGTCACCGGCTAAAGTTGGATGATCAGTAGTTCCAAGATCCATCTCAATTTCTCCCAATANCATCGGAATTCTATTGANNCTGATGTCATCAAACATCTGAAGATGGAAATCATTTCCTGAAAGNGAAGATCCTGAGGTCATTCCACCGCTGATAGCTTCTCCTAANGCTTCAGGAACTGCATTTAATGCNCCACCAATTCCAATGAAAATATCAACCAAATTGAGAATNGTNGTATCTAATATTCGTGAGAAGAAATCCAAATTTTCTCCAGAATCAAGAGAAACATTCGTCCCATCATCTCCATTATTGATGGAAAATGAACCATAGAGAACTAGAGCTGTGGGNAATTGNTTCATCCTTGTTCGAATCTGTCGGCGATCTTCTTCCGAACCTTCACGAAGGAACCAAGANCCGTAATCNATCTCATCAACTGGTTGNACTGAACGAATTAAGACCAGAGATTGAGGNGGATCTGCCGGATTAACTGGTAAAGATGGATCGTTATCATTCTGAGTGACGTCCTTTGAGAANTTTTTCAAGGCAATTATTAGGCCTAAACGACTAGGAATTTGGCCAGGAAGTTCAGGNGCCTTATTCGAACCAAGCATNGTGAAAATACGATTAATTTCTAACTGATTNAGACTTCCTTCTGGCATNCCTCTAAGCCATCCTGAACTTTCAGTTACATTACCAAATGAATCGCCTAATTGAGATGGGGCTTTGTTTCTACGATCTTCNTGGAAATGAACATGAATATCTGCTCTTCNATCAGAATAGTATTCTATCGATGTCAACGAACCTTCGCCTACATCAGCAACAGTTGTAGAAAGTACTGAATCAGAACGAATTACCAAATCTACTTCACTAGGAATTCTGTCATCTAAATCTCTTGGNTGAGCACTAAATTCAATATATGCTAATTCAATCAATGAACGAACTCCGTCTGNAGGTTCACTCAAATGNACATATCCAAAACCGGCTAATATTCCACATCCATGTTCAACTGGATTATCGCTTGCATCTGTTNGNGGNTTGTATGATGTAGGNCAGGATGTACTACCNAATGTTTCAAGATGNATTGCATATGGAGANGAAATAGACACTAACTGAATTCCTGAAAGGTCAATTCCTGAAAGTGTAACGAGTAATCCGAGTGTTAATCCATTAATTCCACTAAGTGCGGTATCTGCTATATCCAACCAAATNCGTTCCAATCCTACTTCCAACGATGTTGCCTCTGGGGGTATCGTATGCAAAGTATCGATTATCCAGATATAACTAGGTCCTGTTGAACCAAAGAAAAGAGATTCTGAAAAAGTAAATTGCTTGAAAAGAGAAACCCGAAGTGTCCCCATTGAATCCCAAACTGGATCATTTGGATCCGAAGAAGGAGTTCCAGCACAACCNCCATCAAACAAATCCACTTGACCATCAAACATTTCAACTGAAAANTCAACAGTTGGTTCCAACCACATCGTTGTTCCTTCAACTCCTGCTCCATCGTTAGGATCAATGGATACAGTCAACCCAACTGATACATCATATCCACAATTTCCTGGTTGATTGGGTGAATCTGGAATCCCATCTCCATTTGTATCTACTAATGTTGGAGTAGAGCCATCATCAAGGAAATCATCNATATCAATCTCATGTTCAAATGGTTCCGGTGAAAACAGAAGAGANGTAAGAGATGCTGAAAAATCAACAACCTCAAATTTGTCTACTACTCTGCCATCATTTGCTTCATAATGAGTCCAAATTACATAGTCTGTGATGTTAATCAAAGTATTGAGAATACTATCAGTTGCNCCAGGAGGTGCACTTTCTGGGTTTAAGATGATATCAAANGGATCAGGATGGTCGACTGGTTGAATATCGATTTGCTTGAAAGTAGCATCAGACATGGGATTATCNGCTAAAGACAGGGAATCATAGGGGCCAGAAGGNCGNATTGCCGCGTCAACAGATGCCATNGCAGTCTCTGCNGANGCAGATTCACCATCATCNACGAGTAAACCACCCCTTACATCNAANGCCTCATGTAAATCGGTCAATACTCCAAGGTCACGATTTTCGATTTGAATTGCNGCATTTGCTACCGGAACTGGAAGCCAAACACTGAGTAACATCAACANGATTAGAGCGANGCTCGTTCGNCCCCTGTTGGGAGCCGGCTCTGGATGCATTGTTAGTTACCTCTACAGACTCACCTTTAGCATATTGCTGTTAATGTTCAACTTAGGCTCATCGTTGAACCATCTCAATACTTCCGCAATGTGGNCACGCCGTTTTTCCAGAAGTNACTCCNGGGGGAAGATCNACCTCGAAATCTTTAGTNCATGATGAACAAGTAATTTTGATTGTCTCGNCAACTTCANNCTCTGGCTCTTTTGGNGATGAAATAGNATCCATTACTGGGATTTCGATTCCCAAAACTGAAGGNGAAGAAACCGATTGATTNCGAGCNGGAGAGGGAGAAGAAATAGNAGTTTCTTCCTCNTCTANTTGAACTTCATCCTCTTCTGAAATAAGGTCATCAAGTACTGNTGANGAANCTACAGGTCTAGATGAAGATTTACTTAATTCCGTGGANGGCATACCCGCTATTGATTCAAAATCATCACTAGACCTACGNGAAGCATACATCTGTGCNTGCTCTTCTGCAGTTGGAGGNGGNGTTTCCTCNATTTTTGCTGCCTCTTGTTCAGCGATTATTTCNGCNACNCGTCGAGTAGTAGACCNTTGCCATAAAAATGCCCCAATTACTCCCAATACCAGAATAATCGCAAGGANAATTATGGCAATCATTCCAATGGACGATGAACTGCTTGTTTCCTCTTGTTGTGGATTCAAAACCGTAACTGTGAACCTTTCAATTGTCGAAGAACCAGCTTCATTTGTTACTACACANGAAACANATCGACTNCCTCCTGTTTCGTAAGTTGTTGTAATACTNGGGCCNGTCATATCAACATCATCATCGGAAACACCATTTGAGTCTGAATCAATCGAACCATCCAAATCCCACTCGTATANCAATGTGGAAGATTCTGGATCANTAGCAATNATGCTAAATGATACAGATTCTCCAGGGTTCACAACTTCAGTTCCATTAATGNTAGANGTAACGGGNGGNGTNGTATCAGANACCTCAATGGAAATATTNGACTGCGAGGTAAGACCCGNACCATCAGTNACTCTGTATGTNATNGTATGGCTACCCAAATCACTGGGTGAATCAAANGAATAAGTTAGAGATGTATTCGTTGATGCATTTTCGNTCTGAATTACTTGGCCATCAATGAGCCATTCTTCAGTAGCAATTTCTCCATTATCTGANGAACGACCAGAAATGGTGAATGATTCTCCTACTCCCCTAACGATATTGNCACTNACTAAAATCTCTGATGANGGNNGTGTGCTATCAATCACATTTACAATCACAGATTCANTATCTGTTCTCCCATCAGTAGATGAANCTGTGACTTCNACAGTTCTTTGACCCTCGGAATTCCAACAAAGTGAAACCGAAGAACCAGTGGTAGAAGTGCTGCAAGTAGCATCAGGCGTAGACCAAGAAAATCCTGATGGATCNAATTGATTCCAATCATTNGGTGTATTCNAAGTNGATAGNGAAATAATCTGTCCAACGTCAACCTGTTGAAGATTATCTGNAGTTGAAATNNCCACATCCAATATGGGTANAATGGATAGAACAACTCCTAACCTTGCTGAATCTGTTCCACTACCTCCTCCAGTTGGAGATGCAGTATTGTCNATCATNAGNTACAANGGTTCATTCGAATGTACTTGAGGNACTAACCANGAACGAGATGTAGAGGAAGTAATGGAAAGTAAATCAGTATCTGAAATCCTGAAATCGTTAGAATAATCTTGAAGATAGAGTGTTTTCTGTTGTTCNGTCATGAAAAAGAGATCTGGNNTNCCATCTATNTCNAATGCTTCTATGAGAATTTGTGTTCCTTCNCGGAAACTAAACGGTCCNGCGACACTTGTTCCTTCTCCCGATTCTACTTTCCACANTGAATCATGTAATGTCCAAGAACGNACNGTAGCNGATTCGATACTNGTACTNCCAGTTGCNGTATAGCCACCACTAGNTCCTTGATCATCATCCTGTGGGTGATCTAAATTGTCTATTACGAGATACCAATTTGTTTGNGATTTATTGATTGGNGCAGACCAACGCCATTCTGCAGTCCCATTNATGGATTCCAATGTACCTGCTTCATCCCAAACATTGGATGCACGATATGATTGATCATTGGAATATACTGCATACCCNGCCTGNGAAAACATCAACACATCNACCTCNTTATCAGTATCAAACTGTATTGTATGAGTTTCNCCNGGNGCTACACTACCTAACGCAAAAACTGCACATTGTTGNTCCAAAATAGTCCAAGATGTTGAAGCAGAAATACAATCGATTTCTCTTGATTCTGTAGCGTTCACACTCGGAATTGCAACCCCAAGAAGAANGAGTGTGGCTAGCACNATGGCCGTACGCATGAGATGAAACCTGCCTCTTAGAACTTGAATTAATCCNCTATTAGCATCAAGANTTCTGTACCTCTCTAATTAGTTGCCAACCTTCAGACTGTTTTCGATTAAGAAGAATGGTTCCATCTGTATCAATTGAAATTCTATCTCCATCCTCCAATACATATGAATCAGGATGAACCGTTCTGGCTTCTTCCTCTAAATGAGAAACGTCTTGAAATCGAGAAGAAAAATGNGTTAAACAGAGCATTTTTGCATCNATATTCGNAGCAATATTTGCAGCATCTCTAGCTGTACTGTGCCCATATGAGGNTGCTTTATCTTCTAATGAATCATCAAAAGTNGATTCGTGAATTAANACATCAATCTGNCCATTTAATCTAGAAAATGAAGGNACATGTCGTGTTGTATCTCCGCTAACCAATATTGAACGTGATGTGCGTTTTGGACCTCGATATTGTCCAGAATATTGNGAATCAATCGCCATTGATTTGATTGATTCTTTATCATGACCGTCTGCAATAGCTGCTTCGGAATCAAATCGTCCAGGAAGATCAAGNGTGGAAAATCGATATGCNAACGAAGGGACACCATGATCTGTANCATATGCATGNATNTTGATCTCTTTTTGGTTGGGTATTTCCAATCCATCTGCTCCAATATCNTCCACNGGATANAGAATCCAATCNACATCNAAACGAAATGCTCCATCCTTTCCNCCATGTTTTTTCCACCACTCAAATTGNATTGCGAGNTCCCCCATTTGNATTCCTGAATCTTCTCTAGGAATTTCCCCNGGGTGTTCCTTTATCCATTCCAATGCAGCATTAGATGTTGGGCCATGAATTTCTAATCGTGTTGTTCGACTGTCTTTATCCATAGAATGTAGCATTGGTAAAAGNCCCCAACAGTGATCTAGATGNCCGTGTGTGAGAAATATTGCACGGATTTTCGACATTCTTGTTCGTTCATTNGAATCTATTGAACGAAGCCANCGGTCGTGTCTTGCTATTCTTTGTTGCATTCCTTCTCCACAATCAATCAGAACTGGCCCGCCTGGAGNATTCAAAAAAGAACCNGAAACACTCCGTTCATTGGTTGGCTTGGCCGAAGAAGTGCCAAGCACATGGAGGGAGAGCATGCTCTGCACCTTAGCCTCGCACAAATGAAACCATCCCGAGTCAACGAGATTTAGGAATTGGAGTTGGAGGGAACCAACGAAGAACTACNACATCCCCAATTGAACGAATCCAACGCCATGGAATTGCAATGTGTATACTATCCTCTACTATCTGTGGAGGAGGACTGGTAACGAAGAGATGCGTGATTGATGTTGAGTCAACATCAACAATTGCATCATGCACCATTCCAAGAACTCGTCCATCTGGTAAAATGACNGGACGTGAACGGAGAGCATCGGCACGCATGTCGGGCATGGACGTCGAACAAATGTCAAGGGCATTGAACCTTCGCCGAATCAAACAAGAGAAAAATCACTTACCACGATTTTTGTTTGCAGCGAGNCTTGGGCGNAGTTTCTCNGCACCCTTGCCCTTGTTATGTAATCCACGACCACGTTTTCCAGCACTGGTCTTTCCTCGATGAGCNCGACCACGGTTGCTAGAATTGGTCATTGGACTGAGATGTTTGTCTGCCTTAATTACTGGATGAGCAGGATCTACACAAATGACTTCGAANAACTTGTTCTTTCCATCTTCTCCAACCCAATAAGAATTCAAAACCTCAAGATTNGGNTATCGGCGNGATACACGTTCTTCAGCTATCCTTTGAGTGGATTTGGCCATGGTTATCTTTGTGATACCTGCCTTNGATGGTTTTCTTTTCATGTGGATCTTGCCCTTGCGAAGACCTCCACGGCGAACGCGGGTNCGAATCATTACAACTCCTTGCTTTGCTTTGTACCCCATTCGTCGAGCGGCATCGATTCTAGTGGGCTTAGCAATTCTTTGGAAAACCGGCTCACGTCTCCACTCTGCTTGTCTATCCCTTCTATGATGAATCGACATTGAAGACTTGGGGCGCTTCCACGCTTCACGGACGTGATGATAAGCGGATTTCCCCATAACTACCCCTCTGAGCATCCCGGCGACATTCCCCCCATATAAGACCGTTCGGATTGACAGAAATGATTCAAANCTGNATTGTTTGGATTATATATGGTCATTAAATNACATATGAAATGAGTGGAAATACTAGGGAAAGGAAGAAATGTGGAATTTGCAATCTACCATATCATCAACANCCAACTCCTCAAAATCTACAAATTTGTCTAACCTGTTCAGCGATCTTTCAATTAGATATCAAACCAGAAGTNANACGTTCATTGGAATTGTTGAGAACCATTACANTTGAAGGGAATGGATTCGTAGAAATCGATGGTGATGATTTCATTATCGAAGGTAATTCNGGCTTAGGGTATCGTATCTCAATTGAAAATCCATTCAAAATGAATATCCAATGTTATCGAACAAAATACGCAGCATTAAACCCAGGAAATGAAATTTGTATGCATCCNTGTGTTGATTTAGCACGTGNAGAANCAGAAGAGATTCCCNTTGGCGACCTAGTTTTCACATACGCTATGGCNCTAACAAANGATGTTCAAGCNGCAGAAGANATTGANACNCTTGAANAATGTATTGAACTACGNGANTCATTCAGAGGAATCCCNCCTCAAGATGAATGGAATGAAGAAGTACTCAAAATTAGAAAACGTNNTCANNANTNGAGNTTNGGNGGNCCTTTTCCTGTTGAAGGAGGAATTGGAGAACACGTACTCAATCNAATGTTNAGAGACATGGAAGAAGAACCACCAGAATTTATGGATTACGAAGAGCAAGAAATGATGGAAAGGCAATATGAACAAGAGATGGAAAGGCAACATGAAGAAGAAATGTTGGAAATGCAACGTCAACAAGAACAGGAACAAGAGATTGCAATTTCGCCTGATTTCCCTGAATGGACACAAGATAGGTTAGAACGATTCATAGAAATAATGGATAGATTAAGAGAAAACATTGGAAGAGATTAATCATCCATGTACGCATCCTTAGCAGCATCTACATCTGCTTTACGAATTTCTGATAATTGTCTCAAAGCTTCCATTGCCACTTGTGGATCCTTGGACGATTGGGCAATCTCAGTCAAAGTTGCAATTATTGCTTCAGATCCTTTAGATGCAGCATCAATTCGACTTTGTTCTCTTTCTGCTTCCATCTCCATTCTATCTCTCTTTCTTGCTTGAACTTGATCAAACATTTCCATAGCACTCTTTTGACGTCGTTCTTCGGTTTCCAAATCAGTCTCTTGCAGAATCTTTTGCCTCTCAGCCTCACGTTCTGCAAGACCAACTTGATGGTCTGCTTCTGCCATTTCTGTTTCTCTTCTGAGGTTTTCTCTTTCGGAATACAACCTTGCGGACTGATTCCAACGCTCTAAATCCAAATCTCCTTCTGCTCGCAAGGCTGCAAGATCCACTTCTGATTTTGCACGCTCTTCAGCAGCAAGTGATGCCATACGAGAACGAGCTTCAAGTTCAGACGCTCGTAAGTTTGCAGCCAATATTTTCTCCATTTCCATTATTTGTTGTTCTTCCATAATGGCATTACGATCTGCCATAGCAGTAAGATCAGCTCGCATTTTCAATACTTTCTCGGCTTCGGTCGTATTCCAATTAACAAATGATGTTTGAAGTTGCAAACCTAGTGATTCAAATGTCGAACGCATCCCAGAACGGACCTCCATCATTAAATCGGATGTNGCATCAACATTTCGCAACTGATCTTCNGANAGTTGGTGGATTATTGGCTTTAGCCGAGCATTNACTTCTGATTCAAGAATCGATACNAAGGCAGCTGAAGTGATTTCCATATTNCCTTTGGCTGGAAGTTGTAACAAACGTGATGCTCCTTCTCTAGANATACTTACACGCATGACCATGAATCCAGATGCTGAACGGCCATCNGCNGTCATCCCCTCCAATCGTAGAATTAACTCATGAGGGCCNAAGAAAACAAAAAGAAAAGTTCTCTTTGGATTACCACGGCCAAANATCTTTGATAGCAAACCNGCTTCAGGGTTTACCTCCATATGTTTCTGAGTNGCAACACCAGATATNCGGCCATCCTCAACTACTACACATGCTTCGTTTGGTTTCAGAGTAACTTCAGCACCCTTTGGTACTTCTCTATCATGAACATATTTTGCAATTACTGCAGGGTTATTTCTCCATTTGTATGTCTTTTCACTCATNNTTTCACCTCTTTACTAATCCATCAATATACATATTCCTTTCAAGGAAATGGTTTCTTGATCGAGCAAGTTTATCNTGGACCATTGTCATAGAAATTTCTCCTTCNANCTCCACNTCTCCAGGNGATAAAATTGCATTGATTAATCGAGTACAATCAACCAACATGTTCAGAGTTTTCAAATCATGTTCNACAATTTTTTTCTGNCCNTTTCNGCTTAATTTTCCTGCTCCATCATGTATNGATGTGGGCGATCCAGTNACNGCCATCTGNGCATCATCAGAAATTCCTTGAAGAGTAATCAATACNTCTTCNCATTCATTTCTAAGAGAACGATCACTATTTTGGTGNGCTCNCAATTGAATNCGTTCTAGATGNCCTCGCATCATNTCAGTTCTTCTNCGNATTTCCTGACGGACGGCTTTATCNGATTTGAGAAATTTNCCTTTCTCGTATCCATCATATGCNGTAGCNAAAGCACGAACNCCATTAATNAGAACNGGCAATGCAAGNGTAGTNGGCTCCACATTATGANTACTNACGGGGAAGGGTATGAAACCTTTGATGGAATACCCNCGGCCCCAAATTGAAAATTNCNTACAAACAGAAGAATGATTATCATTGAACTATACGGAGGGNCATGCCATTCTGTAGAGAGTGCGGCAAAGAAGTNGAACNAGAATGGAAATTNTGTCCTTTTTGTGGANNAGCACANGATGGNGGAGNNAGACCAGAATCTGGAGGNCCNCTCAAATTCCAAGATTCAGCNATGTCTGGNGATATNCATCATACNGTCATCAATAACGACGTCGANGCNGTGACNAGTGCAGTAATCATGGCTCTAGACAAACTAGGGGTTGTTTCCAATGAACCAAAACANGATGTTCCTGCAGAANTAATTGCTCCTGAAATNCAGAGATTANGTGTTGGAGACGCNGTAGATTANTACAGCCCTACAAATCAAAGGTGGTTGGATGATTGCAAGGTTTTGGAAGTAAATGATGATGGCACNTATGTTGTTTCAGTNCCAAAAAGTAGTCGAATTGAAACCAAATATGCAGTTGTAATTGGNGATTCACCTGGNTGTATTCGTGCTTCTCAGCCCCTNTTTACCATTGGAAATCGAGTNNTAGCGAATTGGAAAAATGCNGGNCCACTATATTTTGGNACCATNGCCGATGTGAATCGAGATGGNACCTANGACATTCAATACGATGATGGNGACGCTGAACTTCGTGTAGAACAATCTAGAGTNCATTTNGCTCCAAACCTCAGNGTNGGNGATCGTGTTTTTGTAAACTGGAAAGCACATGGNTACTACTTCCCCGCGCNGGTNGAAGTNATCCATCCAGATCATACAATTAAGGTGAATTTTGATGATGGAGATGTCGAAGATAACGTTCCACTNTCAAGGGTGAGAGTGATTACTGAAGAAAATAAGGANGTAATGGAATATGCTGANGCAATTTCTGAATCNGAAGAAGAATTACTCCAAGCATTCCGTGTATTTGATACTGAAGAAACTGGNACTATTTCGGCATCTGAACTGTTTAGAATACTTACTGAAATGGGAGACGAACCCATCAATGAAACAGAAGTTCACGAATTGTTCAATGNTCTCGGAATCNAAATGGATGCTGAATTAGATTATCGACAATTAGCCAAATGGCTTGTTAGTCCNTAATCAATCATCCAATGGCCGACCGCCCACGACGAAGCCTCGGTAGCGGTGCATNTACTCAACAAAAATCGGACTCAAATCTACTGATTCAAGATAATCNACTGTAAATGGNGGTGGGGNCGGTTCGAAATTTGGATCCTTGAGCCCTAATGGCCAATCNGGATGAGCAATCCCNACNTTNCCAACACCCACAAGATCTGCTCCCTCNTCCATCACAAATCNAACATCTNCAGNNGTCCAAATGCTTCCGGTNGAAATGAGTGGTAACTCNTCGGNAATAACTTCGCGGAAACGTCGTGTAAGTGTTCGTGAATCTGTGNGGTCCCCNTCTGAACCCTTGAACACGTCCCAACAAGAAATGTGTAGAGCATCAATTTCAGTATCAGATAATCGACGCGCTAATTCTAAACTATCATCGATTTGAATACCTAAATCAGCAATTTCAGGNGATATACGAACCACAACAANNAATTCAGGACTCGTTCGAATACGAACTGCTTCGATGATGNGTATGAGGAAACGAGAACGTCCANTGAGATCTCCACCCCATTCGTCATCTCTACGATTNGTCTTAGTTCCAAGAAACTGAGCTATGAGATAGCCATGAGCACCATGAATCTCCACCCCATCGATNCCTGCTTTTTCGCATCTTTCTGCCGCTGCAGCGAATGCTTCAATCATCTCTTCTATCTCATCGGAAGTCATTTCACGTGCTGCTTCATTACCAGTATTTTCATTATTGATACTTGCCGAAATCGGCGTTCCACCAATTAATTCAGCGGGGGCTCGCATACCTCCGTGAAATATCTGAACGAGACTCATTGCTCCACGTTCTCTAAGTCCTTGTGCTAATCTAGTCAAGCCTGGAATGTGGTGATCACCCCATACTCCCATCTCTCCATGCCAACCTTGTCCATTTTCCATAACATGCGATGCTGCAGAGGTAACAATTCCAAATCCCCCNTCTGCTCTACGAAGAAGAAAGTTGATTTCTTCATTAGACAATGTTCCATCTTCGTTTGACTGTTTATTCGTCAAAGCTGCAAGTACAGTCCGATTTCGAATTNAATGTCCATTACTAGGAAATTTCCATTCTTTAGTTNNCTNCAAAGGATCACATCACTGAGAAAACATTTCAAGAATCTCTAGGTCTACTATCTCCAATGCTCGGATGTGTGTNGCTTCGAGATCTACNGGNGGNGCACAACCNTCNTNCCATGCCTGTTTCCAACGCGCNGCACAAANNCACCANCGATCACCTGGGCNAAGNCCAGGGAAACGNAATTCAGGACGCGGTGTCGAAAGATCATTTCCTGCATTTGCACTAAANGTCAGGAATGCTTCGTTAACAGTGACACATATTGTATGGGAGCCTCGATCAGAATCATCGGTGTTACAACACCCATCACGAAACCATCCAGTCATCGGTTCAGTATTGCATGTCTCGAGAGGACCCCCTAGAACATTCACGGATTCATCCATGTTGATCGGTAGATGAAGAGGTCAATGAATGGTCCGCGCTCCCGGACTTGAACCGGGGACCCCCTGATGGCTGCCTGTTGCCGTGTTGTTCGTCTACAGTCAGGTGCTCTAGCCAACTGAGCTAAGCGCGGTACCTAGAGCGAGGAGCCTCGACTTCATATCCGTTTCCGCCATTTGGTTGAAAAAAAACACCTTCAAAAACTAACTTTTTGGAGTATCTCTACCCCCCACCTTCAAGTAGGGTTCGAATTCCTCACTCACTCCGGAGACTGAGTTCTCCGGATGGGAATCGACATGGATACTACTGCTGACGCGCCTTTTGGAGATGTCATTGACGCCATCAAAGAAGACATGGGCATCGGCACTGGCTCTCCATTACCTACCGCTCTAATCGATGAGGAATTAGCTGGATTCGGAGTTCCAAATCCTAGAATCTTGATTTGTGGATGTGGTGGTTCTGGAAACAATACAATGAATCGAATTGTCCACCTTGGTGTAGAAGGAGCAGTCACAATTGCAATCAATACAGACAAACAACATCTAGATCACACGCGAGCTATGCAAAAATTGCTCGTAGGTAGACACATTACCAGAGGGCTAGGTGCTGGAGGTTTGCCAGAAACAGGTCGCAGATGTGCTGAAGCAGGTCGAGACGTTATCAGCAAGATCGTTCAGGGTGCCGATTTGGTTTTCATCACTGCTGGATTGGGTGGTGGAACTGGAACTGGAATTGCACCCGTTGTGGCTGAAGAAGCAAAGAGAGCCGGAGCTTTGGTTGTAGCAATCGTCACTACTCCATTCGCNGTAGANCGTCGACAGAGNATGCANAGAGCGCTNGAAGGNTTAGCAAATCTCAGAAACGAAGCNGACGCTGTACTGGTCTTAGACAACAATAGNCTCCTCCATTATGTTCCAAATCTACCTCTAGATGAAGCATTCAGNATCATGGACCAATTAATTGCTGAAATTGTAAAGGGAATTGTTGAAACCATTACTCTACCAAGTCTAATCAATCTAGACTTTGCAGATGTTCGCACCATTATGAAGAATGGTGGAGTCACAATGATGCTCTATGGAGAAAGTGATCGTGGACCTGAGGAAGTTGTCCATGAATCACTCAATCATCCATTGCTAGACATATCAATCGATGGAGCAACAGGTGCACTCATACACGTTACAGGTGGACCATACATGACCCTAGAACAGGCAAATCAAGTCTGTGATTTGATGACAAGTCGACTTTCGGGAGATGCACATGTAATCTTTGGAGCTAGACAAGATCCAGCCTTTGGTGATACAATCAAAGTAATGGCAATAATTACTGGTGTTGGAGCTGAACATCTTCAACAAGCCAATGTTTCGGCAGATATGCTAGGAGAAGCACTCAATATCGCTAGACGTGGTGAAAGTGGAAGCCGCTTTGGATTCCAACGTTTTGACTAACGATTCAAAGAAAGCCTCAAACGAAGCGGGATGTCAGACACTACCATGCGTCGAACGACACTCGTTCCCCTTGCGCTCTGCCTAGCACTGCTGATGGTTACATCATCTACAGTAACTGCAGGTGGAGATGTAACAATGATGCAAGGTGCACCAAATGCAGAACAACCGACTGCCGAAAACAACACATTCCATGTCTTTGGAAGACCAAATGCAGAACCATGTTGGGGTCACTTCAACAACACTGATGCAGATAATTCCAATACAGGGTATGGAGAAAAGAGTGGGTCAGGAAGTAGCGTAGTTCAGATTGATTGGCACTGTAGAATGGATCCACTCCTAAACGAAAATATTCTTCTGAAAGAAGGAGAGGTTATTCGAGTTCATCTTGTATTCGATATTGATGGAGATGCAACCTGTCAAAATCAATGTGAAAATTTGAATGTGAGTCTGATGCGTGGTTCTGTAGCAGCAGTTACTCAGGAATTCAATGCAGGAGAAGGTGAAGGAATCATGATTGACTGGGATATACCTGTAACACCGGATCTTGTTCCATGGAATCGTTCCGATGACAATCCAGGAATCAAAATTACTTGGGCCGGACAGGGGTCTGACGGATTCCTATTCTCTCCAAGTCAGCCAGCTGAATTCAGAGTATATTTCACCCATCCTTGCCACAGTGATACAACGCCTCCTCAAGAAGCAAACTGCAATTCAGATACTGAAAAGCCATCCAACTACAACAGTACTGTTTTGTTCCCAATACTAAACCAAACTGAAGCTGAAGCAATAACTGGTTCAGGTGAAGAAGTTGAGGAAACACCAGGATTTGGTGCAATCATCGGAATGGGTGGCCTTGCAGCAGCAGCTTGGATGCGCGGAATTAGAGAAGAAGACGAGTGATTACTCACTCTCATCTTGTACTTCATCGCTCGGCGGGAACGCTATGAAACGAAGTGCAAGGAATGCAATGACTCCGACCAATGCAGTGTTGAGGAACCAAGAAACATGCTCAACAATAAATGGATCAAAATTTCCTCCATCCCAAACGTCAGCAACCATATGATGAATGAAACTTGCAATAGCAATCGAAGCAGCGTAGATAATTAGAGTCAATGTTAGGCTTCGGCCATAAGGACTTGAGGATCGGAAAGTAATTCTCCGATGAAGATAATGTGCAACAATACAACTTAACCCTTCAGACAAGAAAAAAGCGAAACCAAGAGTGTATGCTGGCCAAGGATCGAGGAAAACAAACAACTTGTACAAGATAAAACAAATTGAGGTGTTAAACGCACCCACGACAGTAAATCGAATGGACTCACGGAGAAAGAGTTCAGGAGTATAATAGGACATTAATTCACCAATTTGTTTCGTCCCATGAGTCCAAGTCTGGAGCCGGTTCCACTTCTTCTTCGGTGGATTCTGGTTCTTCATCAATTGGTTCTGTTTTGGGAAGTTCTACCATTACAGGTCCAGAATCGGGCGTAACAAATTCCTCATCTACTTCTGGAAGAGATTTCAACATCTCCTGTATCCTAGGCAAGTCAATGTCTTGAGGTTCTTCGAGATTGACTTCCTCATTGGATTCCATGCCTAATTGGTTCCATGCATCTTCAAGAACTTCTGAATCTACCGATTTTGGCATCACTCTCTTGCGTTGTTCAATCTCCATTTTTGCTTGTTTAGCTTCTTCTGCTCTAAGTTTCATGTCTTCTAATTCGAATGCTCGCTTGACTTCTAACTCTTTTTTCCTGCGTTCCATTTCTTCTTTAGCAGCATCACTAGGGCGATCCCATCTACGCCAATAATAATGGAAAAATGGAACTAGAATTAGGGATACCCAGGCGCCGACAGCAACCCATCCACGTGGCCCCAAATCCATAATCCTCGAAACCTATCTCTTACTAAATGGAAAGGGGAGAATCTAGAGTCAAATCCACTTTGCTAATGTCTCAGCAATATGGACGGGGACATCTCCTGCAACAAGACCTGGTCCTTTCGAAGAAACTGCTTCTTCTCCTGCTGCACGCAAGAGAGCACAGGCAAGACGGGATGCAGGCCAAGGTTCCATTCCCTGCGCCAGCAATCCTCCACAAAGTCCTGCCAACAAATCACCTGTGCCACCTGTAGCCATTCTTGGATGACCTCCTGTAGCTAAACACCCCCTACCAAATGGTCCAATCAAGCGATCAACAGAACCGGTCACAATTACAACTCGACCTTCTACATCATCATCTACATCGAGATAAGGTCGAATTGATGCTATCTCTTGTCCAATCCATGCTTCTGCTTCCTTTGCATGAGGAGTTGCAATTCCCCGTAATTTCCTTGGCCACGCACCTTTTGGTAATGCAGATATTGCATCTGCATCAATAACAACTGGAACATTTCCCTCAGCAGCAATATACAACAATCGTTGTACTGCGCGAATCGTTTCCTCGCCTTTACCTAGACCTGGTCCAATCACAATTGCTTGTACTCCTCGGCCTGAGAGAACTCTACCAATTAAGTGTTCAACAGATGACATGGTCAAAGTGACTTCATCTGGAATGGATTCTGGAATAAGATGTGGAGGCCATTCTACTCTTGAACGAGATTCCTTGGGCATTGCAACATGTACCAAATCACATCCACTTCGAGCAGCAGCATCTCCAGATAAAATAGGAGCGCCATGATATGGCCCGCCTCCAATAATCAGAAGACGGCCTCTGTCACCTTTTCTTGCATCAATATCCATAGGCGGGAATCGTAATGCATCTCCTGGACCACAATCCATCACCTCATCTGGCCAAGGCAAAGGTGCAACACATAATCTTCCAAGACCTGAATGGAATGATCCATCAGCAGCCCGCATCCCTATTTTCTCAGCATGAAAGGTCACTGTTGAAACTGCGGAAATCGTCTCACTTGTACCAAATCCTGTAGGGATATCACAAGCGACTGTTGATACATTATCCAAGTGTGGTCTTATCCAATCCAATACTGCTGCAACATCTCCTCTAGGTTTTCCCCCATATGTTCCTGAACCTAGTAATGCATCAACCAAAAGACGGGGTTTAGATTCATGTGGGACCAAAGGCCAAACATCGATTTTGATTCCTGCTTCTCTACACCTTTGCCTATGATATTCAGCAGCCTCGCTTTTTTGGAGCACATGAGTTGCAATTATTCGAACTAAATGACCCATTTCTTGGAGAGCAATGGATGCTGCAAATCCATCACCTCCGTTATTTCCAGGTCCACAAAGAACCCAAATTTCCCTATGTTCTGCTCCTTCCAATGTTTCTGCAATTCTAGCAGTTTCAGTAGCAAGAGCTTGGCCTGCTGCTTCCATCAAATCACTGGTTTGGATATCCAATGCAGCGGCATTTGCATCAAAAACCCCGACTTCAGCAATATGCATAGTCCAAGGTTCCATACCAATGGGAGTAGCATTGGGGCCTTCACGCTTCTTATTTCAAGCAAGTTCAGCATTCAAAACTGAAGATTCTGAACGAGGCGCATCCAGATCTCCTCCAGTCCATACTTCTCCCAAAGTAAGAATCATGTCATCATCTCCACCGGGTAATGTATCAATTGGCACTTCTGCACCCTCCGGTACATTTCTGTAAAGTGGACGATCAACTAACCAACGGTTCATGAATATGAAAATCGTTGCAGTAATCCCCCAGAAGAGAAGTACAATTGTAATTCCCTTCGGATTTGTTGGGTCCCATGGACTATCCACATTCAACAATAAATCAATGAAATACGAACCCATCAAAACAGTAAACATGATTGGGAATCCAAGATACATGATGTAATCCCACCATTTTCCAATCCACCAATCGTTATCTCCAGTGTTGATGAAATCATCTCTGAATGATGAAACGCCATGATCAAGATAGTCTTGCCAATGGAATCCTTCAATATCATTCTCATCTTGCCAAACTTGGTATCTATTCCATCCATATTTCCAAATTGAGAATGCAATAAATAGGCCGCTAAACATTAATCCATATCCCCAAATGTGATCTTGAACTTCAAGGAACTGAGGGAAAGCCACACCTGTTGAATCATCCATAAGAATCCAAAGAGCTGCACTAGGAAGGCCGAATACACAGAGCGCTGCACCAGTAAATCCAACTGCCACACTTCTATCAACTCCATGATCTACGAAATTTCGAACACATAGTTCAACTGTAGAAATCATGGAAGTTAATGCAGCGAATGATAAGGCTAGGAAGAACATTGCAACCATTGCTAATTGAACACCAGGACCGCCTGGGGCTTGAGCAAATACTTCAGGCAATACTAGGAAGGTGATAGCGCTTGAACCACCGCTAACTGCTGAAAGAGGGTCCTGAACTACCGAGAAAATCGCCATCATAACGGTTAATCCAGCAATGATACTGATGCTGTTGTTTGCTAAACACATTGTCGCTGCATTTAGTGTGGTATCCTCGTCTTTTCTCATGTATACAGCATATGTAATTGCCATACCCATACCAGCTGAACAAGACCATGCTGATTGAGATAAACCAGATATCCAAGTCTGAGGTTGCAATAGATATTCAGGTTGAATACTAAACATATAGACGAAACCATCCAGTGTTCCGTCCTGCGCATCCATCAATATCGACAAAAACAAAGCACTGAACAACAAAATAAACAAAGAAATCATCAAAATTACATTTACTTTTTCAATTGCTTTGGCACCTTTCCAAATCGCTGCCATAGTAATTGCAACAGCTAAGAATTGGAAAAGAATAACCTGAGATGGATTTTGAAGGAATTCATTCCAAACAAGAGTAGTATCAACTCCTTGAGCTAGACCACCCGAAGCTGCTGCTGAGAAATACTTCAGACACCAACCCGTTACTACTCCATAATAGAATCCGATTGCAGTAGAAATCCAAGCCGTCCATAATCCCATCCAGGCGAAACGTTTGCCAGCAAATATTCGAAAAGCACCCACAGTTCCTGTTCTTGCTCTTTTCCCAATTGCGAATTCAGCAATTACTAGAGGGACAGACCAAACGAAAAGGAAAATCAACCAAGGAACTAGGAATGAACCGCCACCATTGGCACCCACCATTCGAGGGAAACGCCAAATATTGCCTGTTCCGATTGCAGCACCTATCGTTGCAAAAATCAACCCCATTCTGCCCCCAAAGGTGTCTCCTGCCATATTCAAGCCCCCTTCAATCGATCGATCAGGACTACTTTGGTACCAGATGTTGGAAGTCCTCGTTCACTTAATTCGGCTCGAAGTTGAGCGACGGTCATCGAACTGAAATTATCCGCAGATCTACTCTTTGTCATTTCTTGTTCGACAATTTCGGTTTGGTTATTTTCTTCTTCTTCATCATCACCGCTAAACATCTCTCTCAAGGTAAAGGCAAGTCCACCCCAAACTACTCCAGCTACGATTACGAACATAAACAAGGCAAGTAAAGAACTGCCAAAACCAGCACGATATGGAAGCGACATTACGTAATAATCACCAGGTTCCTCACCTAGAGCAGGGTAATTGATTGGGAATGCCCCATTCGTGGTCCCCAGCATTGCTCGATAGTGAATTTCTCCAACACTAGTCTCAGGAACTGGAATGTTCGCAATTACAGTTGTTCCATTCGAACCATCCAATAGTTCGCAACGGATTGTAGTCTCTTCAAATCCAGTCATCGCCCACGGTTGAATCTCTTTCCATTCAGTAGGGCCGTAGTCGTTCTGCATACGAGTTGGAGTTACTTGTCTGTACATCACATGACTTCGATTAACATCATTGGACAACGGGAAATTTGGATGAAGACATAATTCCACTGGAATGTCGCCCTCTTCTGGAATCGTAATGTTCACTGGGCTCTGCATCCACTGAATCTCATCCATACCCAAACCAAAGACTGCACGGAAAGCAGGATCGTCTGCTACTTCGACCATGTAGAAAGTCGGACCCATGTTGAGTGTGGCGATATGGTCAATCTTATCGGGATGCGGATGGAACCCATCATCGCTGCCACCAATTTCCATAGTGTAACAATAAGAATTGTAGACTCCATAATGCCAGTCACAAAAATCTCCAGTGGTGGGATACAAATCAGAGGATTGGATATTCTCATAATTTGTCATTACAGCCATTTCATCTCCATGGTAGACGATGAACTCATGATCGGGAGTTTGACAGTCTGTACAATGACCCCACGGGTATAGGATTAGGTTACTGAATGAATGCCAATTAAAAACCAACTTAAATTCAGAGCCTCCGTCTCCATTGTCATCATTCATCTCTGTGAGATCCTGAATAAATTTCGTCTCAGGCTCCGAATTACCGCCCAACCAATCTTCATCCACCAGTCCATCCTGATCGTCATCTACACCATCGACATGGTCCTCGTTAAGCAGGCCATCTCCATCATCGTCATTGGTATCGTGAGGCCCAGTATAGACATCATTGTTCGTCCCATCAAGGCCACCTTGAGGTGAACAGGTTCCTGGAACAACTGGCATAGTAGCACCCAGAGGTACGCCCCATTCATACTGGTAGTTACGATTGAGATCTACTCCATCGCAGTCCTCATCCACTTCCTCGAACATATCCGGAAGAGGTCCCAGATCGTCGAATGTGTTGTCTCTCAGATTCTTTCTCCAACCACTAGTAGGACAAGTTTCCCATGCATTCTCCCCACAGTATACTTCTCGGTCGTATCGGTTACCGTCAACATTCAGCATTGGAACGAGGTAAATCTCTCGAGTGTTGACTAGATCTGTAATCCATTGTTCAGAAATATCCTCATCGACACCTTGGTCCCCTGGACCACAAGGTGTTCCATCACCATTGCTATCTTGATACGAGGCATTAAGTGAAAGACAATCGCCATCATCGTCGATTATTCCGTCACCATCAGCATCACCATAGGGGTCTTCGTCGATGAGGCCATCTCCATCGTTGTCTACACCAGCTTTTCCGTAATAGTGAGCTACCATCTCGAGGAACATCATTGGAACCTCATACGACATCCATTCACGAGCATGATGGTTTCCAACCAACAACACATCAGGACGTTCAGCATAGTTTCCACAATCCCCCACAAAGTCGTTGCACTCTCCACCTTGAGGATTGACTGTGATTTTTACCCATGGACTTCTGTGATTGTAGAACCAGCCCTCATAGGTATTTGCAGTGGTTATTTGACCTCGGGCATTTTCTCCTCCATTCAATCCTTCATGGAAGGTCATGATGTTACGATTATTCTGTGCAAGATGTTGCATTCGATCTTTCATTGTAAAATATGTATGATACTCTTTGAATTGAGCTGCATCATCACCACCCCATGGATAGTAATCATCAACATAGTCTGTTGACCAAATGTCTAGAGGGTCGTTGTTTTCAGCAGGTTCATCTTGTGCTTCAACAGCCCCAAGAACACTTGCAAAGGGCATGAAAAGGAACATGATTAGTACGAAATGGACGAAGACTCGGCGCATAGCAGACATGGGCGTTCAGCCTCTCACACTCCCCTGTACCTCTTCAAGCCGACGCAACTAGTTAACAGCCGAAATCGATTCAAAGCACCTATCCCCCCCATCAATCATGGAGAGCCTGATTACAGCCATCCCGGGGTGGAATGATGATGCATCTTTTGGATTCAATCAAGGAACTATGATTGTACTTGTATTTGCTTTACTGTGTTGCTTTTGTATTCGAATAATCCTTGCAAAATATATTGCTGAAATGTTCCTAAAACTAGGTATCAAACAAAAAATTGCTGAAATCGCAATTCGCGATTCTTCAGGAACCTTGGGAACTGCGGTTTCTAGCGGCATATTGATGCTCATATTGCAAGGTCTAGTAAATGAAGAACAAGCTAAATTTCCGAAAATAATCAATGATGTAGCACTTCCATTAACTGAATTGATTTTCTATTTCGCCCTAATCTTCTGGGCATTTAGATTGGTTCCAGCAATCTATGCAATCGTTGACAAATTCGATGGCGATGGAGAAATGGAAGGGACAACAAAGACTCTGATTTCGGCACTTGAAAGTATGATGAGATTCTTCATTGTAGCCTTTGGAGCGGTTCTAATTGCTGGTTCATTGGGTTTTGACCTCAGTGCAGTTCTTGCTGGTTTAGGGATTAGCGGTATTGCGTTGGCTTTGGCGGCCAAGGACTCAATTTCAAACGTATTTGGAGCTATAACTGTCCTATTGGATAGGCCATTCAAAGTTGGAGATTGGGTTGTAATTGGAAGTAGTGAAGGTGAAGTAATTGAAATCAATTTACGAACAACTCAAATTAGAACTTCAATTGATTCGGTTGTAACATTCCCAAACGCTAGCCTAGTAAATACTCCAATCGAGAACTATGGACTTAGAAGGTGGAGAAGGTATCAACCATTTTTGAATCTCGATCTAGATAGTGACCCAGCGTCTGTAGAAAAATTCTGCACTGATTTATTGAAAGCAATCGAAAACAATGAGAAAACCACGAAAAAAGATGAATCGTCTGTTAGAGTTCAAGCTCTAGGTCCGCAAGCAATAGAAATTGCATGTAACCTATATTGGGACACATCCTCAAGTACTGAAGAGAAAGAACTCAAACAGGATTTTCTGCTAAATGTATTACGATTAGCCAAGTCACTAGAATTACAGTTCTTTGAACCGAGATTAAGACGACAAGAGTAGGTGATTAATTGGCTCTAATGGTCTTACTAAGACATGGGCAATCCGTATGGAATGCTGAGAATAAATTCACAGGATGGACTGATGTTGACCTATCTCCTAAAGGAGAAGAGGAGGCAAAATCTGCAGGAGAAAAATTAGCAGAAATCTGTTTTGACGTCATCCATACTAGTGAATTGATTCGAGCACAAAAAACAGCCAAGATTGTGATGCTACAAAACACTGCTTCTAACAATCCCCCAACACGTCATGATCAACGTCTCAATGAACGTCATTATGGATCATTGCAAGGACTGGACAAAGACGAAACTAGAGAAAAATTTGGAGAAGAACAAGTGCACATCTGGCGCCGATCTTTCGATGTCCCCCCTCCAGATGGTGAAAGCCTAGAAATGTGTGCAGAACGAACCCTTCCATATTTGATGGAAGAAATAGAGCCAGACCTTTTGGCGGGAAAGAATGTCCTTGTAGCAGCTCATGGAAATTCTTTGAGAAGCATTGTAATGTCCATCGAAAATCTAAGTCCTGAAGAAATTCTTGCAGTAGAGATTCCCACTGGGATGCCAATTCACTATCAATTTGAAGATGGAAAATATTCTCGAATTAGTTAGATTCTGATTCACTTCGGATTCTTTTGATGAATCTGAATAATAAACGTGAAAAAATCATTGAGGCAAGAAGAAAGAGAACAGAAACCCACCAAGGGTTTTCTGTCTCCGTGGCCAAAAACCAAGTCACAATTAGTATTCCTGCTCCGTAAAATGCTCGAAAAATTGAGAAAAATAAGAACGACTTGAAAAGTGGATTCTGCGTTAAACGATTGAACCAGCTACGCTCCATATGAATCCTAAGTGAACTTACTGCAAAGTAATGTCGCTCATTGGAAGATTCATGTCAGATAGCCTTCCGTGAGGGTTCAATGGACATCGTCCTTGTGCTATCGTTTTTGTTTTTCATGACGATTTTCGCTGGAGTTGGACTAGCTTCTATGTTCGTCAAAGAAGACACCACTGACGATTATCTAGTTGCAGGAAGAGGTATGCATCCTGCCTTAGCAGCATTATCTGCAGTAAGTACCTGGAACTCCGGTTACATGTTCATTGGATTTATCGGATTTACTTATGTGATGGGGCTCAACGCTTTCTGGTTGAGTATTGTTTCAACTATCGGACAGGTTGTCGCTTGGGCTTGGTTATACAAATTCATACAAAAAGAAGGAAAAGAAAGAGGAATTCGTTCATTATCCTCTCTTGTTGCGGAAAAGGCTGGTGCTCCTGAAGCAAAATTGGCAGCAATTTTGTCAGTTCTATTCCTAACAGTCTATGCTGCAGCGCAACTAACATCTGGAGGAAAGGCACTGTTCGTAATGATGGGATGGAATGAATTAATTGGGATCCTAATTGGATTTGTTTTGGTTGTGGCTTACTGCTATGCAGGAGGGATTCGAGCATCAATTTGGACTGATGCAGTACAATCTTGTGTAATGATTGTCGGATCTGTAATTTTGTGTTGGATTGCTTTACAAGAAGTAAATGGATTCTCAGGATTATTTGATGCATTAGAAGCTCAAGATCCCCTTCTAACCAAATTAGTTCCACCCGACTTGAAATTTGGATTTTCAATGTGGGCCTTTGCATTCTTCCTAGGAGGACTAGGAGTTGCAGGTCAACCACAAGTGGTTTCGCGAGTCATGACATTAGGTTCAGATTCCGATCGAAAACAAGCCATGATCTGGTTCTTTGTTTGGCAAACTCCTTTCATCGGACTGATGCTAATCATTGGTCTTGTAAGCCGAGTTCTATTTACTGCAAGTGACTTTGACCCGGAATTAGGATTGCCACAAATGGCAATGGAAACAATGCCCGCCTTTGGAATCGGAATGATACTCGCATCTATTTTTGCAGCAACAATGTCAACTGCAGACAGTCAAGTTCTTGCCTGTACTGCAGCGATTACAGATGATATCAAACCAGAGTGGAGGCAAGATCACAAGACAACCAAGAAAGTTACATTGGTTGTTGCATTATTGGCTACATTGGTTTCTATTGGAGGTCTCAAAATCCCTGGAGGTGATTCTGTATTCGTACTGGTTGTACTCGCAGTCTATGGTTTGGGTGGAATCTTCGTTCCACTCTTAATCATCCGATGGATGGGATACAAACCAGATACAACTCACTCTATTGCGATGATGATTGCTGCATTTGTTGGTGTAATCGGTTGGAGTCTTCTTGGATTTGGAGGAGTTGATGGAATATTCCCGTCCGTTCCAGGAGTGGGTGCAGCATTCATTACGCATTTCGTTTCTAATGCAATTCGAACACCAGATGTTTCTCCGCTTGGAAGATTTTCTATTCCTGATGGACGGACCATTGGAATTGCCGCAATTGTCTTACTTGTTCCTTTTTCAGCAGGTGAGATTGGATATATGATTACAAAACCAGATTCATCTTCTATGGGTGGCGTCGCAGATTACACTGTCGATTCCAACCTAATCATGGAAAATCTTGGAGAAGGTAGTGAATACATTAGTGATGGAGATCCGCTTGATATTGATCTCCACACCGATGCAATCTCATGGAGCGGAGAGAATCGAAACATAGTTGCTGTTCTAGTGACTCTCACCTATAGTGAAGACGAAACAAGTGGAGGGCCAGGCTGTGCTGTACCGGGTGCTAGTGCTTCTGAACCGGATACAATTACAGGGACAATCACTCATGACAACGAAACCGGAACCGCGAGTGGGCAGAATCAGGGACAAGGAGAATCGACGCACCAAATTTTGGTAGAATGGTATAACTCATCGCTACTCAACGGCACCATATCAGGACTCTCGGAAAGTGAAATTGCCTCTCAACTAGATTCAGGTGATGCTGGACTTGGTGCCTACATGCTCAATATAGGCGTAGACGTACAGGAAGGAGGGGGCATTGCCTGCAACCACAATGACGAAGGAGAAGAAGTGTCGTATGTCGTCGAAGTCCTAGTTCTAGAATACACAATCAATGCCGTCAATAACTCAGAATAATTAGTAAGGTGGAGGAGCTAAATTCCTGTATAACTGACGAAGGATTGGGACAGGAATTGCACATAACACAAGTGGTATTGAATCATTCCAGGACATTAATCCAGTCAAACCTGTATAGAGGCCTAAGCCGGCTACGATTAGACAAGTAAGCGCACCAGCGGCAACAGTTCTTGCTCTGAACATTCCTGCCTGAATCCTACCAACATGATTCAGAAACCAAGAGGTCCTAGGATGAATAGAGAGCCCAAATGCCTCTGAAAAAATACTCTCTTCCAAAGCCTGTTCATATTCCCAAATTGGGACTCCTCCTTTGTGTGAATCCAAAGCTTGTGAAGAAGACCAATCAGTTGGAGCAGTAGAACGCCATCCATCGAAAAGACATCTTCGCAATTCTAAACACATACCTGATTCGAGAATTTGTTGATTCATTTCTATTGAACGATAGCCCGATGCTAGATCTCTTAATCCGGGTGCTCGGTCATTTAATGGAAGCAATGCACCATATGCTCCTGAAGCAGGATGAAGAAGGTGTACTTCGTCTAAATTGGGTTCACCTGATGCATCGTTTAACACAACAATATTATTCAAACTAAAATTCCTATGAGTCAAGCAGCCTATCGTTTCCTTACTATGAGGAGCCCTCCAAAGTGTAGATGCCGAAGATTTCTCCTCTAAATTCTTCAAACGATCATTCCAAGGTTTTGCATATCGAATGGGATTTGCTGATTCCAGCACCGAAGAATGAAAATCTCCTAAAATTCGTCCACATGATTCTACGAGTAATCGTGCTTCTCCCAATTGATCAGAAACGAGTAGATTGGACAATACTTCATCCGCACGTGGCCAAGGACTCAAATCTCTCCAAAGAAGAAGAATATCACGACCCTGAAATTGAACTCCTCCTTGTGCAACATAGGGATTGTCTCCAAGATGATTCGCTAAACGAAAAGCGTGTCCGTCATCATCGAATGGAAGAACTTCCAAGCGCCAAATGCCTTTTTTTCCACTATCAATCAACCCAACTGGTCCAATTGGGCCACTGGTCCATTCCAATGATTTAGCATTACCAATTGATTCAAAATCTCCCCACTTGCCATCCATTTGAATCCATGATTTCAATTCATCAACTGAAGGTAGCCCATTAGTGGGCCAATACATGGTCAAATTATCCCAAGGAATGGTTACATCAAACGCAAGGAAACCAACAGGTGCAGAAGCATCTGATGCTTTGATTGATGTCGTAACAGCTCCACTCGGGAACCATTGTTCATCAAGCACATCTGGGGTGCTCATGAACCTGCGAATAGAATACATGGCTTGAGTCGACCGGTTGAGAAGTCGTTCTACACAATGATTGAACATCTAGTGCATACAACGCAAGGATATGGGAGAGGCACTGCCGTTGGCTGTTGATTTGGACGGAACCGTAATTCTCTCAGATATGACAAAAATTAGTGCTCGAAAAATCATCTTTAGACGACCTTGGTATTTGTTCCTAATTCCATTCTTTGAATTAACCAAAGGAAGACCATATTGGAAGAAGAGAGTTGCAAATCTCGTGTCTGTAGATCCAAGTGATTTGATCTACCATGAGGCCTTCATGAATTGGCTAAAACAAGAAAAAGAAAGTGGAAGAGAAATGATTCTAGCAACCGCATCACACATTGTGCAAGCATTACCAATTGCAGAACATGTTGGCTTGTTCGATGATGTCATGGGTTCAGAAGGAAGGCTGAATCTTGGTGGAAAACACAAAGCCAAAGCCCTAGTAGAGCGATATGGAAAAGGAAAATTTGCATATTGCGGCAATTCAAAAGCAGACCTAGAAGTGTGGCCAGATGCCGGGGAAATCATCGTTGTAAATCCTAGTAGGGGGGTATTATCAGGACTTCATAGAGACCCTGATATCTTATTTGAATGAATTTCATCTCTGAGAGGAATCAAAGACAAGGAACTCGTCCAAGAGGACGAGGGAGCGCATGGGGTGGCTAGGTCGTAGCATTGATGCAACGGCAAAATGGCTACTAAAATTCAGAATTATTCGTACCCCTGCAAGGTGGTTAGCTAATTCACGATTTGCTTGGAGTTTTGTTTCTCGAACCGATCGTGTTCGTGCAAATCGACTAAGAGACCGTGTTTATCAAGATGAAATTCCACAACATGTTTCCATCATTATGGATGGGAATAGAAGATTCGCAAAAAATGAAGGATTGGACTCTTCAATTGGACATAGATATGGAAAACAAAAATTGGAAGAGGTAATGGATTGGGTATTGGAATTGGATATTCCTTACCTTACAGTCTACGCATTAAGCACAGAAAATGTCGTCAATCGAACGGAAAATGAGCTTGAGGTTCTTTTCGATTTGTATGTAGAAGGATTGGAGGATTTACTGAAAAATGAACGTATTTTCTCTAATCGAGTCAAAGTACAAATTGCCGGTCACAAAGAACTGTTGCCAGTGAATGTTATCGATGCAATCGAAAAAGCGGAGAAAGCAACTTCTGAGCATGATGGTTGTGTATTCACAATATGTCTCGCATACGGTTCGAGAGAAGAGATTCTAGCTGCAGTTCGAAGCATAGCAATAGACCATGCATCAGGGGATGTTTCAATCGAAGAAATTGATGAAAAGTTGATTTCGAAACGACTCTATACTGGAGGATTACCAGATCCAGATTTAATTATTCGAACTTCTGGAGAAGAACGAATTTCGAATTTTTTACTTTGGCAAGCAGCTTATTCTGAACTGTATTTCACCGATGTGTTCTGGCCTTCATTTTCAAAAATTGATTTCCTAAATGCGATTGAATCCTATCAGAATAGAAGACGACGGTTTGGGGAATAATATGGAAAATGAATGCCCAAGTTGTGGAAATGATCCATGGCCAAAACCATCACTGGCAGTAGATGCAATTGTAACTAGAAAAAATGGTGAAGAAATCCTATTGATTAGAAGAGGAAGAAATCCTTGGAAAGGGGCTTGGGCATTTCCTGGAGGTTTCGTAGATGTTGATGAAGACCCTTTGGATGCAGTTCTTCGAGAATTAGAAGAAGAAACGGGAATCATTGGAAATAATCCTGAATTAATTTCTGTGCGTGGAAATCCAAAACGAGATCCTCGCAAGCATATCGTTTCTATTTTCTACAGAGTTCAAGTTAATGTCGATTCTATACCCAATGCTGGTGACGATGCAGAACATGCGGAATGGATCAAAGTAAGTAGAGCAATCGAAGAAGGTATGGCTGGAGACCATATCGAAGTTTTACTAAATCTATGAGGCAGTTGGCCCAAGCATTTCTTCTAATTCTGAACGAGTATCTAGGAATGAAACATCTCGTAAATCATCATTTTTAATGGATTCTAACCACATTGAGATGATGTCATCTAAGCCTTCTCTCTCAGTTGATTTCCATCGAAATATTGTCTTAGGATATCGTTGTTCTAAGTTATCTAGAAACCCTCTTTCTGCCCTAGAAATTAGTAATGTAGGAACACCTTGAATCACTCCCTCTGAAGCTAAAGTGGTAGAGCCGGTCAAAATACCATCAAACATTGCAATTTGAGTAGGTATTTCCCAAGAAGCATCTGTGGATTCAATTGCTGACTCCTTAGTATGAACAAAATGAACTGGGATTTTTTTGATCCACGATGAATATCGAATTAACTCAGAATCATCGTGGATGCCTCCTCCATGTAATAATCGATGGAAAATCACAGGGGCATCAGATACAGTTTCATCTGAAGACGGAATGCCTTCCCGAATCTGGGAAATTGCTTGTTTCCTAACTGATTTACCTGCATCAATATCAATATACGCTTCAGGTAAAATTCCAGAATACCTCTTCACTCTAGAATCTGAAACAAAATGAGATGAGATTTCTTCATTCCATGATTTAGGAATCAGAATTTTCGATGCGTAACGTTTTGCAATTTTATGAGCTAAATGATTTACTTCTGTATCACTAATGTATATTCTTTCAGAAATATTGCTCTTCTTTGCAGCAATCAACTCAAGAGATGCTCCTTTAACCACTATTCTCTGGATTTTTGGATTGGCTCTGAGAAATTTTCTTACCATTTTTATTCGTTTTCTAGCGATTCTAAATCGTTCAAATCTTCCAATCTCTAAACCTACTGGACGTTCAACCCATAAATGGGGTCGATGTGGAATTCTTCCTTCCCTTGATCGAAACATAATCTGAACCTCATTTCTAGAAGTCAATATTAGGACATCATCAGGATGACCTCCACGAATAAATGGGCTGAATAGTTGGAAATGGGCAGGATGATCAATCACCCAACAAGTAGGGATTGCGGCCTCCATAATGAACCGAATGAGTTCTAACGGATGAAGCGAACGCTCTTGAGGCGCCTATTCATTGGAATAGACATGAGTAAGGAGAGAATCGACATTGGTGGTAAGGTGTTCGGCCCCTATAGTCCGGGAATCAAAGCACATGGCTTCATTTGGTTAGCAGGTCAAATTTCCCCTGAATCTGGAGAAAGTACTGGCGAGCAAACACTTGGTAGTTTATCGAAAATAGATGCTTTGTTAGATGCAGCAGGTGCATCAAAACATGATGTTTGTTTTGCTCAAGTTTTACTCGATGATATCAATGACTTTGCAGAAATGAATCAAGTGTATGGAAATTGGTTGGAAGGTGTTGAAATCCCACCTGCGAGAGCCGCATTTGAGGCAGCTAATCTTCCAAAGGGTGCAAAGGTCGAAATTGTAATTCAAGCAATATCTCCAGAGTGATGAAATGCCAGGAAGTCCATACGTAGAAAATCCATCTGGAATCATTACATGGAATAATGTTCTTCCTTTGATGATAATTATTCCAATTCTATTCATTGGAATTGGATTTTTTATGTTCCATTCAATAGGTGCAATCATTGGTGGAATCTCGTCAATTATACTGCTCTGGATTCTTTCAAGGTTTTTTAGCCACAACTGATAGAAGGATGAGGGGTCAGCGCGATTCATGACAGAGTGGGCATTGCACTGCTTCAAGGCATACGACATTCGTGGTATTGCATACTCTGAACTTGATTCTTCATTCGCAAATCGATTGGGGCAAGCATTGGCTACCTTTCTCGATTGTTCGGCTCTCGCTGTAGGACGAGACATAAGAGAATCCTCTCCAGAACTTCATGATGCCTTCGTCCAAGGATTAAACACAAGTGGAGTGGATGTTCACGACCTTGGAATTTGCACTACAGGTGCCCTCTACCATGCAACTTCTGTACTAGAGGTAGACGGAGGAGTGATGATTACAGCAAGCCATAATCCTCCTGAATACAATGGGTTCAAAATGTGCAGAGGGACTGCGGCAATGGCCGGTGAAGAAATTCAAAATCTTAGAAAAACCTTCGAATCTGGTGAATTTCAAACAGCGGGCGTCTTAGGTGAACACATTCTTCTCAATGATTTCACTAATCATCACCTAGAGGCAATTATCGATGCTGCTGGGAAAATTAGTCGCCCTGTACATGTAGTGATTGATGCAGCAAATGCAGTACCTGGGCCATTTCTAACTGAATTAAAGCAACAAATTGACGCAAAAGGAATGAACATCTATTGTGATTGGGATAACTCCTTTCCAAACCATCCTCCTGATCCAACGAGACCGAAAAATATGGTTGATTTAGCAAAGGCCGTGGTTGAATCTGGTGCCGAATTTGGTGTAGGAGTCGACGGAGATGGAGACAGAATAGGAGTTGTTGATGAAAAGGGTCGTTTTATCCACCCAGATCGCCTACTAGCTGTCTTTGCAGCAGATATCCTTAGTCAAATTCCAGATGATGTTTCAGAAGAAGCACGAACTGTGATTCATGATGTCAAATGTAGCATGGCACTAGAACATACGATTCGTCAAAATGGAGGAATTCCGCACATGATGAGAACAGGACACTCGTTCCTAAAACAGGCTTTACGTGAAATGCCAAAATGTCCGCTTGCTGGAGAGATGTCTGGACACTTTTTCTTCCACGATCGTTGGAATGGATTTGATGATTCTCTGTACGGTTTTGCAAGATTGGTTGAACTTGTTTCAAGACGTCTTCCAAATGGGGAGCCATTCTCCTCATTGTTCTCAGAAATTCCTGATTTTCCATCTACTGGTGAAGCAAAAGTTCCTTTGAAAGGGGAACGTGAAACCATTATGTCCGCGGTAAAAGATGCGTTTTCTGACTTTGATGTAAACCATGCAGATGGAGTACGAGTCCGATATGATGGACACCTAGGAATTGAAGCAGGTTGGTTCCTCTGTAGGCCATCCAATACAGAACCTATTCTAGTTATGAGAGCAGAAGCAGATTCACAAAAAGGATTAGATGCAATTCAAAATGATGTTGAAAATAGAATTGGAAATATCATCGATCTTTCAAAATTCCATAATGCATAGAGTGGGGATGGGCCTTTTTTTGACTGGGGTTGACTTATTTTAGGTGGAAAGATGTCGTTAGATTCTCTAAATTGGGTGAGCCGTTTTCTTGATCAAACACCCGGAGATGAAAATGTGGGAGGGTTGCCTAGACAGGTACCCAACAAGTGTTGGTCAAGAGTTCTCCCAACACCGACACCCGATCCCATTCTCAGATTGTGGTCTACAGATGTAGGAGAAGAATTGGGAATTGAAATGGGAGGTGAACTATTTCTCGGAGGGAAAAAAGTAGCTAAGAAAATGGATCCTTATGCCCAACGATATGGAGGTCACCAATTCGGAAATTGGGCTGGACAACTGGGAGATGGTAGAGCAATCACATTGGGTGAAGTGGACACAGGTGAAAAAACACTTGAATTACAATTGAAAGGTTCTGGAATGACCCCATATTCTCGATCTGCGGATGGTAAGGCAGTACTACGATCTTCAATTCGTGAATTCCTCTGTAGTGAGGCAATGTACCATCTTGGTGTTCCAACAACCCGTGCATTGTCGTTGGTTACAACGGGGGAGGATGTAGTTCGAGACATTATGTATAATGGGCGGCCTGCGCCTGAACCGGGAGCAATCGTTTGCAGAGTAGCACCAAGTTTTCTACGCTTCGGAAGTTTTCAAATCCATACACTGAATGGAAACTTCGATACTCTGAAAACACTTGTAGATTACACTGTAAAACACCATTTCCCTAATCATAGAACGGATACTGATGAAGGGTTGCTTGAATGGCTCAAACAAGTGGCAGATGAAACTGCTAAGATGATTATTGAATGGATGAGAGTTGGTTTTGTGCATGGTGTCATGAATACTGACAACATGTCCATTCACGGACTCACCATAGATTACGGGCCCTATGGTTGGCTTGAAGATTACAATCCAGATTGGACACCAAACACAACGGATGCTAGAACAAAAAGGTACAAGTTTGGTAATCAAGCAAAAATTGGACAATGGAACTATGCTCGTCTTTTAGAAGCAATTAGCCCATTGATGGTAGAACCAAATCTGTTGTATGAGACAATGGATTTGTATGAATCATCGATCCATAAATACAACAATTCAATGTGGGTAGAAAAACTCGGTCTTGGAGAATTTATGCAAGGTGATGAAGAATTGGTTACTGAACTGAGTTCAATATTGCAGAGTGTAGAGACTGACATGACCATATTTTTCAGATTAATGTCTACGATTCGTGAACCTGAGATTGATCATCTAAAATTTGCATTTTACGATGAAGAAAATATCCCAGAAGATGAATGGAATGCGTGGTTGAAGAAATGGTGGTCTAGGGTCGGTGGTCAGCCTGATCAGGGAAAAATGAAACTAGCAAATCCAAAATATGTTCTCAGAAATTGGATGGCTCAGTTGGCGATTGATGCTGCAGAGATGGATGACTATTCTATCGCAAACGAATTGTATGAATTGCTCAAGTTCCCATATGACGAACAACCAGAGCATGAAAATAAATGGTTTCAAAAGCGACCAGAATGGGCTAGACATCGAGTAGGGTGTTCAATGCTATCTTGTTCCAGCTGATCTGTTTCTATTCGAAAAAAATGCTGCACTCAAAACTGAGAGCAAACAAATTATTAATGGAAATCCATGTAATCCTTGACTATCTTCCTCTACAGCATACAATGGTGAACAATCATTAAAATTTCCAGGAGACATGCTGTTCGTGTTACTCGTCCAATCCCAAGATGCTTTGTCCTGAAAACCCCAACAATTTTGCCAAGAGCCGTCGCCTACTGTCCAACTAGCAATGACTACTTTGTGAACAGTACTTCCATCTGGAGACTCAAGGTAAAGAGTATCTCCATTACTAGAGATATCAAATGCGAAGGTGAAACTGGCGATATTATCATCTCTGATTCCCCAAACTACACTACCACCTGATGTTGCATGATCAAGTTCGATGTATCCAAACGTTAGAATTTGATCATCATTTGCTCCATTAGCATCTACTATTCCTTCATTATACAATTTCCACCCTAGCAAACTACAAGCAGTACTGGCATTATTTTGTAACTCAATCCAATCATTCGGCTCACCTTCTGGATGTATTTCACTAAACCAAACATCATCATTTCCACAAACATCAGTTAATGTGCCGAGTACTGAGAGCTCAATAGTAGTGGAGTACGAATCTATTGACGAATTCGCCCAGATGGTATACAATATTGGACTCGTTATCTCAGTAGGTGTTCCACTAATGGTTCCTGTAGTCGAATTGAACACCAATCCTACAGGTAGATCTGGCTCAATTTCCCAGTATTGACTACCACAACTCACTGACGAATTCAAGGTCGTATTAAGTGACCAGAGTTTCAATCCATTCACACCATCATCTGCAAAAA
>PBDV01000011.1 GCA_002718215.1 Methanobacteriota archaeon | reverse complement strand
TATTAACTAATTTTCTTGCCCACATTCTAGCCATTGCTTTGGAACCTAATTGCAAATCCCATCCTCCAGTCACGGGTCCTTCTTTTGTAATAAAGAACATAGGATCTTCGTGTGTATCATTCAATAAATCATCTAAAGATTCTCTCAATTCTTTAACTTCATTATCATCCAATCTTCTTCCTGCAGAACGAAGTTGCATTACTGCTTCGAAGTATGCTCCGGCTTTACGAGTACATGTTTGACAAACTCCATTTGATGTCTGTAGTAATGCTTCATGCTGGTCTTCAAAATCCAATCCCTGGATTTCACCCCTTACATCTATGGTAAGTCTTGAAGTGCGATCATCGATAAATTCTGCATGTAATTCTAAATCAAGATTTTCTGCGTCAGGGTGAACAGTAAGGGCTTCCATTGCCCTATGTTGCATCAATTCATCATGATTCATTCGTCCAAAGCGACCGTCAATGAGGAACATTTCACATTTTGGACATCTAGTTTGCTGGATTCTTTCTGGAAATTCTGAAAGATGATTTCGAGCCCTAAAACAAGTTTGACAGAGTCTCTCACTAGTAAGGGGAGGAGGGGCTCCACATGAGATACAAAACGGATTGCCTTGACTCATGCCTCGCCCTCACTCTGAACGGGTCAACCGTCACCCTTCAAGCGATTGGTCATCATTCTTCTTCGATTTCAGATTGAAGGCTTCGGCCTTTACCTAATCTTTCATTTGCATCNAANGCTGCGGTTAACCTATCTTCTACNAATTTTAATCGTTTAGCAGTATGNATNGAATGTCCNATGAGTAAGGCGATTAGTGCTAGATATGCAGTNGCTAGGGCAATCATGTCGTTCATNTTTTTTCCTCCATTGTAGTAAGTAAATTCTCAAGTTNTTCTTCTGTTTTNAGCAATCTCATGGTCATCATTGCCTGTCCAACAAATAGAATNTGCATGGANNCTGCTCCNATCATCCAAATTAAAAAAATNGANGGNTCNACGCCACTNTCTTCTCCNCCTCCTCCGATTAGAGGNCCAGGNNGTCTTTCTTGCCACCATCTAGTGGCCATNTANGTTAGAGGNACTAGCCCAAATCCAAAGATGCCTACNGANGAAAGGAGATCCCTTTGTTGCTCNGTGTCTTCAGAATTCATNTCNCCNAGNGCTACGAAAAGAGCAATTCCTCCAAGAATTGCAAAACTGTTTAGTCGAACATCTTGNAAGTCCCAAGGNACTCCCCATTCAGCNGCTCCCCAAATTGGNCCNGAAATCANTACNCCNAAAGAATACAACAATCCTAGTTGNGCTCCAGTGATTGCTAATCGCCATCCAGTNTCTGAGCGTTTNAGATACCAGGCGAGTGAACCTCCGAATAATAGNGCNAAACCAGANAATGAAACCCATGCAAATGGAACATGAATGAATAGNATACGATACGATTCTGGAGCATTCCAATCNTCCCCCATNCTTGGAGCTTCAATCAAAGCCATCCAAATCGTTACCATGAAGCCTATCAGCCCGAAACATAGCAGCCCNGGAGCAACCATNCGAGATGCGTTCATACCNGTCCCAGCAGNAATTGATGTTTCAATCATCGTATGTTCTCATTCATGAAGAGCCCATGCNAGTAAGAACAAACCTAAGTTAGTTGCNAATGCAANNATTACACCCGTCCANGCNTCTCTCATNGCTTCTAATGCCAATGCTTCTGNTGCACTACACAATGTTAGNAGNACCCANGCAAATGGNATCATCAGGAGNACCATCATACTAGGTCTCTGNCCNGAACCAAAACGATGNTGAATCANTCCTGAAATTGCACTNACATCTTTCATCATTGCAGGGATNAGNATAATCAANANATATTCTTGANCNGTNTTGGGANAAGGGAATAAGACGAGNAATCCGATTAATCCCAATAGAAATGGTACAANACTCATAGAAGAAATCGTTACTTCTAATCCGAGTGAACCNTGTTTTGCTACGCTCCANATNCTNCCCATTTCTCGATGNTCTAAGCGNTCAATCAATGCNGGNCGAACCANNGCNGAAATCATCGCAGGNGAAAGNGCTAATGCTGCCAATCCGAGNTGAGGNATTTCTGCATCAATCAATCCACTNCCNAACAATATACCGAAGGCNAGTAACCCNGGAATCCATCGNGCAGAAGGNGTNGCCATTTCTCGCANATCCAANCGNAAATTCCATCGTAAAATGGATGCTTTTCGTTCTATGTTNGATTCNCTAATNGGTCGATTCTCNGNTTCATCCANCNTACTNTTTTGGATAGTAATATCACCNTGAATNATNNTTTCACAGTCGTCNNTTTGTAGNGATTNAATGNTTGGNTCATGNGTTGCAATAATGATTGTATGNCCTGATTTTTGNAAACGTTCGATGGATGCGATTAGAGTTTCNATTCCCCTTTCATCCAATCCAACTGAGGGTTCGTCNANCAATATTGCAATTGGGTTAGGGCTAGCATCTCCTATTGCAATTGCACTNGCTACTTCCAATCGTCGCCTTAANCCNCCNGAGAGNTTAGCAACTCTGTCATGACGNCTGTGATCTAATCCCCANTCTACTAGAGTTTCAGTTTCTCCTTCANTTGTAAACGATCTTNCATACAAGCGTAAAGCTGTTCGTAGATGTTCTTCAACNGTTGAACAGGCAGTACTTCCTGCTGACTGGGGGCACCAGCCTATGGTNCCTCCAGACATTGCATGNCGNCCATCAGAATCTCGAATTTTCTCATTGCCGTGAAATAATTCACCGCTGNTAAGTGGATGTAGTCCAGCCAATGATTGCAANAGAGTAGATTTCCCTCCCCCATTTGGTCCAGTCAATAATATCAATTCATTGGTATGAACNTCGAAGTCGAGTTTTTCTAAGACCAAATTACGCCCACGGAAGACCGAAGCTCCCTCAAGGCGTAGCAGTGGGTCTTGCCCATTCATGTCATTGCATTCGGGACCTTGACTTGATTCTCTCGGCGNCCAAATAACCGGAGAGTCCTTCCGTTTCCTCGGTTGGGACACATTAGAGGGAGAGCATTGGGCCAACCATTGACAGTTCTGGAATTGACTGTTGGGGATTCAATTTGGTTAATCTTATTTCTAGGAGCTGCATTAGGCCCTTACATTCAAGCAGTTAGGAATAAGACTCCTGTTTCACTTGCTACTGTATTGTCTTTGATGTTGGTTGCTACTCTTCAATTCGTTCATGCATTTGTNAATGATTTTTTCTNATCTGAATTTGATCCAGTTCTTTTCGGTGCACTAATTCCACAATTAGTTTCGGAACCAATTCACCTTCATCGAATGATTACAGCAGGGTGGTTACATGGTGGAGCAATGCATGTAGTTGGAAATGTTCTGGTAATTGCATTAGTNGGTCTTCCGTTAGAAGGTCGTTTGGGNCCAAAAAGATGGATNTTGGTCTATATTCTCGGATTGATTGGAGGTAATCTTGCATGGTGGGCCAGTCATATGTCATCATGGATTCCAGCATTAGGTGCGTCAGGTGCTTGTTTNGGCTTACTTGGAGCATATTTGGCNTGTTGGCCAAATGACAGAATTATTTTCCCACTTATTTTCTTGATTCGAGAATGGNCAGTAGGTCTAGTTGCCGTNATTCGATTGGGTTTTGAGGTATACTACGTGTATGGCACCCAATCTGGTTCTATGGGTTCCACAAATGTTGCACATTTAGCNCATATCGGCGGCTTTTTCCTTTGTTTTGCTCTAGGTCGAGTAATTGCAAAAGGTGCTCATACNGAACTTGATGATTCTAGCACTAGCCCCTATTCTATGGGGGGTACNTCACCNCCTTCAATTTCAGAACTTGATAGTTTACATCCNTGGATTGATTCAGTATACCCTCTTGATGAGAAAGCGAATAGGGTAATGCTGAGATTAATGGAAGAGGGTGATGAGTTTGAAACTCGAGTAGCATGGTTGGAGGAATTGGTTGATGTGGCAAAATGTCCTATTTGCGAATCATCTATTGAATTAGATAAANGAGGAAATACANTNAGGTGTACTTCTCGCAAAGACCATATTCANTGGCCATAGGCGNNATAATTGATACCAATACGGATGTGCCTTATAGCGCGAATGGTTTTCCAAGGAACGGTGAAGGCATGAGAAATGTGCGCGCGTCGAACATCATCATGTTTGCGTTACTCATTTTTTCTGGTTTNGCTCAGGCCACTGACGCACTAAAGACAGAGGTNGATGAGAAACAATTCCCTCCAGTAATTGATGGNCTTCCACCGNTGATGTGTGATGAACAAATTTGCCCTCTTAAAGATCGTTCATTTGATGAAATTCCAGATGGTGTTACATTCCCTGTAGAAGAGAATGGTTGGTGGTTTTCTTATGGTCCTGATCGAGATTCCAATGGAATGGATGATCGATTACAGAGAATAATTGCGTCAGAATATGATTCTCAATCACCTACTTCAGTCGTAGGTTCAGATGGCCGTTTGACTGTAGCNATTATCGTTGATTATGCATGGCATCCTTCTGAAAATGAGGTTACTCAATTGAATGAAGTATTAANCAAGTATAATTGGGTAGGAACAGAAGGTGGAGCATGGTTCCAAATCTTGGAATCAATTGATTCAATTACAGTTGACAAGGTACCTGTGTCTGCATTGTTAGAAATCTGGAAATTACCTGGAGTGGTAGTTCTAGAACAACAGAATGTNATGGTTCCATTCTTGGATGTCTCCGTTCCATCAATGCATGTTAGTTCGGGCCCCACCACTTCACCTTCCGCCCATCAGATGGATCCTCCATTGAGGGGNGACGATGTTGTGATTGCNATTCTNGATACAGGAGTAGATAATGAACATCGTTCATTGAATGATTTTGATGATGAGGACGATGAACCAGATAGTGATGCTTTNTCTTATGATGATCACAAATTCGTTTGTGGTTTTGATGCGACAGCANTAGCNGGCNGTAATCCAAATGAATGNGATGACCCTGATGATGGAGCAGGCCATGGTACTCATGTTGCAGGTACAGCATTAGGGACTGGTAGTTCAAATCGACAACATGTAGGAGTTGCCCCTGGTGCTTATTTGGTTGATGTAAAGGTACTTACTGATGCAGGCGGAACAAATAGCCAGACCTCCATAAATGGTCTTCAGTGGACCATAAATAATCGCGATACAGACTGGGAAGGCAATCAATCTGGTATTGATATTGCATCAATGTCGTTAGGATCTGTTTCCTCNCCAAATAGTGATGATACTGGTGATAATGGTTCATCTGCNGAAGCTCGTTTGGTNAACAATGCAAGCAGNAATGGNATTGTAATGGTCTGNGCTATGGGGAATGATGGTCGTCAACGAGTTCCNTCTCCAGCAAGTGCNGATGCTTGCATTTCTGTTGCAGCAATNGATGATAAAAATTCCATAGACCGNGCGGACGATTCAATTGCAGATTATTCAAATTGGGGTCCAAGGGATGATGATAATGATGATGATGAATTAGATGAACTCAAGCCCGATGTTTCTGCACCTGGTTCAGANATTATNGCACCTCAACATGCTTCAGGNTCAAATCCAATAATCGANNCTNCTGCAGATAATGATTACACNGAGATGAGTGGAACNAGTATGGCTACNCCTCATGTTTCAGGTTTAATCGCATTAATGTTACAAGATTCTTCAAATTTGGATCCTGAAGAAATAAAGGAACTTTTGCAATCAAAATCCGANGTAATGGGGAGNCCTTATGATTCTANTATTGACCCTATTTGGAATGAAAAATATGGCTATGGAATGGTNGATGCAGCCCTTCTNTTCGATTTTGGTTCTGGCGGNGGCNGTTCTGGCGGCGGCGGGTCTGGTGNTGGTGAAGATCCNGAGGAACCNGTTGATCCAAATGANTGGTTTATGTTTCAGACTCCNNCNGCATATTCATTCCTTACTTCTGGNTTATCNACAGCAGTTAGAGGAAATTTNACTGACAAAGCACCNNNAGGTGTNGATTCTNTNGAATATCAATTGTNNTACACNNCNTGTCNNNGGANGTTGCCNNAAACANGTTGAAGGNCAAAANGGNCAGGTAAATATTAACGAGAATGANGANTTCTTNATNACATTAGATNTTTCAGAAGATATGCATAANANTCCNGANATNNAAATNANTACGNAAAGTNATGAATTNANGATAGTAGCTAGAGNNTTNGATAGTGAAANCANCACATATGGTGAAAATATTTCNNGAAATTTTNANNTAGGGTGGTANGAATTAGCNCTCGAAACNCCTACAGGAATTTCCTCAGTNAGNGNNGANGTAGAAGTNACAGGATTCCGNTCAGGTTATGGAGACCATGANNTNCAATACCGNGTTGGAAATAATGAATGGAAAACNGGNCTNCAATTTGTNGANATTGGAGAANATGAGGANNATNAGGAATGGACCTGGTATTGGAATACACTTGANGAAGAAAATGGAGTAAGAATTACNCCAGACGGGCAGTATAGTTTCGCAGTNAGAATAGTAGGAGAGAATGATTTCGTTNCGAAAGAAATTCGTAGNGATATTGTTGTAGACAACGATCCNCCTGCTGCNGAACTTGAGATGGAACAATCATTGTCCTTTACGATTAATGGATTACTTCGNGATCAAGCATATGTNGGTAGNGATATTGGAGTTAGGGGTGTTGTACGAAATATTGGAGATAAGATTGCCGAAGATGTACCTCTAGAATTGAGGGTCGATGGTGCACTAAAATACGAACTAACAGTAGCACGAGTTCAACCAGGTTCTGCTGTAGATGTCGAAATGTTTTGGGCTCCTATGGATGCTGGGACACCTACAATTGAGATGTTGATTGATCCTGCCAATACACTATCCAATGAAGATAATGTATACGGGAATATAGTTTCGTCAACATATACAATATTGGATAGGCCCAATGGTGTTGACTTGAATCTAATTGATGGTGTAGTTCAAACGTCCCCTGATATACCTCGTACAAATGAAGAATTTCAATTGATGATTCCAGTAGAGAATATAGGTAGTGAAACTGCCACTTCAGTTCAGTTTACAGTCGAGGTTGAAACTGAATTAGGATGGTTAGAATACAGCAATTTTACAGAATCAATTATTGTTGGTGGCGGTATAACCAATGTTCCAGTTTCCTTGATTTCCAACGATTCATCAATTATTCATGTTCGAGTTAAAGCTACACCTACATTAGATTTAGATTGGGATAATAATGAACAAACATATTGGATTCCAATGATAAACGCTACTTTAGGCGCGTCCAGAACAGTATCGAATCTTGGAGATACAGAAATTGCATTGGATTTTGTTTTAACAGGGAGCGAAGGTCATCTAATCAGTGTCGATGATCGCTCAATTCGAATCCACAGGGTGTCTCCTCAATTGAATATTCAGACATGTCGCGTGGATTTCGAAGAACGATGGGCAGGTTCGATAGCTACAACTTCTGTTGGGGACGGTTTGACTCATATTGTTTGGACTGGGCAAAAACTCGATGCTTTTGGCTTCTATCGTACGCATTTGTTGTATACAACAATTGACGAATCCTGCCAGTCTCCGCCTACCATTGACTTGATGGAACCATTATTATCGTCAGAAGGGACTTATTTTGGCATAGATATTGATGTTCTTGATGATACGGTGGCAATTGCAGGATATTATCGTGATATTTTTGCATCTGGAGCATATACTGATACTACCTCTGTCTTCACAATTCATTCCACTTCGTCATTCGATAATTCATCTTGGATTCTATCTAATCCTGTAATCTCAAATGTGATGATTGATCATACCACTGTTGCCCCGGTTGATATCGAAATTGGAGAGGAATACACGCATTTGTTATACACACATAGTGAAACACTCCCTTCTGGTTCTATTATTGATGCAATTTGGTATGCACATGGAGATATGGGAAACAAGAATTGGCTTTTCCGTACTGATGTTGTAGAGGATGGAGCAAATCCCACTCTGTTAGTCACTTCTGATGATGGCGAAGATCATGTCTTCACCGCTTGGACCATAGGAGATGGATATTCAATGGAACTCATTCTTTCAGAATCTGATTCTTCCCTTGAAGAACAGAATCAGACAAGCATCTCAACACCAGGAATTAGCCATATTTCTCTTGTTGAAATGAATGAGAAGGTATTGGTAATAATGGATGCAGTGGGCACTAACAATCAGCCTTTGGTTGGAATTGGAGTATTTGATGAAAATATTGGGATAGGAATCCGATTAAGCCCAGGTCAACTGTTAGATGCACAATATAGTGAAGAAAATGAAGAATTAGTTGTATTAATCGAAGTTCTTGGTCAAGTCCGCTTACGGCCCCTTGTTTTCGATCAATCATTAGAGCAATCTTCTGGAAATCCATTTGATTGGATTAGAGTCATGCTTGGGGTTGATGAAAACACATGGCGAACCATTTCCTTGTTGGGTGGTGTAGCATGTATTGCTGCCAATATTCTTCTTGGATTGATTCTAGTAGTTCGTAGAAGAAGGTCTTCTAGAACGAAAGTAAAGGTTGCATTAGTTTCCGTAGATGAGTATGATGATGAAATCGAGATGCTTCCAGATGAGCCAATTGTTGTTTCTACACTAGAAAGCGAACCAGAAGAGATAGAATCGCAAGCTTCAACTTTTATTGAGCCAGAAATTGAATCGGTCGAAGAACCTAAAGATACTGAAGAGCCTCCAAATCCTAGACAAGAGCGAAGACGAAAGCGTCAGCAAGCTCAAGCTCTAGAGGATATTGGTGATTTACCTCTGCCTCCTCCACCGGGCTCTGCTTCGTTAACAGATCTACCACCCCCTCCAGGTTCTCCACAACTTGGTGATTTACCACCTCCACCGGGTTCTCCAGAGTTAGGTGATTTGCCTCCACCTCCTACTCCTTCTTCTCTTGGAATGATGGATCGTGAGGTATCGTGTCCATCATGTTCTGCCGTTTTCACTTTACGAGATTCTAGTTTGTCTTCGGTCTCCTGTCCAGTTTGTGATGTGAAATTTGAGGTTTGATTTTATGTGTGGCATCATTGGTTACATCGGTAATCAACAAGCGACTCCGTTCCTTTTGGAGGGTCTACGTCGTCTCGAATATCGAGGGTATGATTCATCTGGATTCGCTATTCGAAATGGTGAGGTATCTGTTTTCAAGCGAATTGGAAAAGTATCTGATTTAGAGGCAATGATCCCAAAGAGAATCGAGGGGATGTGTGGAATTGCTCACACTCGATGGGCCACTCATGGTGGCGTTACTGATGCCAATGCCCACCCTCATTGTTCTTCAGACGGCAAGATTGCATTAGTTCACAATGGAATCATTGAGAATGCCCGTTCTTTACGGAATCGATTGGAAAAAGAGGGCGTAAAACTCCTTTCTGAAACTGATTCAGAGGTCTTGGTTCACTTAATTCATCGTGAGGTAAAAAACGGCGCTAAACCGTTGACTGCAGTCCGCCGTACATTGAAACGTGCACGAGGAACTTGGGGTGTTTGCATAATTTTTGAAGAACATGATATGATCATCTGTGCTCGCAATGGTTCACCATTAGTAATTGGACTCGGAGATGGTGAAAACTGGATTGCTAGTGACACTTTACCTCTACAAACTCTGACCCAACAAGTGATTCGATTGGATGATGGTGATTTAGCTGTAGTTACATCCGAAGGAGTCCAGACGAGTCGATTAGACGGCCGATTTACGGATTCGGAGGTGACTACTCTCGACGATGATTGGGGTGAAGCAGAATTAGGCGAATTCCCTCACTTCATGCTCAAAGAAATATACGAACAGCCAGAGGCTCTTCGTCAATGTCTTACAGGCCGATTGGCATTGAGTGATGGAAATGCTCGTTTAGGCGGCTTTGATTTTTCATCGAAAAAATTGCAAAAAATCCCTCATGTTCGGTTATTGGGTTGTGGTACAGCTTTGCATGCTGCGCAAGTGGGTCGCCTCTTGATTGAAGAGTTGGCAAGAGTCCCTGCTCTGGCACATGTTAGTAGTGAATTCCGCCACAACAATCCTGTTATTGAAACCGATGCAATTCATTTCGCTGTGAGCCAATCTGGAGAGACTGCAGATACTCTCGCTGCTGTGAAGGAAATTCAACTTAAGGGAGGAGAAGTCCGAGGAGTCATCAATGTTGTCGGTTCAACCATTGCTCGGCAGTGTGGTAAAGGATGTTACATTCATTCTGGGCCTGAACAGTCTGTTGCTTCAACCAAAGCGTTCTCAAACATGGTTGCAGCGTTGTCGATGTTTGCAATTCAAATTGGTCGAGCAAGGACTCTTTCAAGAGAGAAGGGTAAACGTTTGACTAAATCTTTGCAAAAAGTCCCTCAATTGGTTGATGATTATCTATCCAATCCAGGTCCGATCCATGAAGTGGTCAGCGCAGTGAAAGATGCAAAGAGTGTGTTGTTCCTCGGTCGAGGAATTTCTGCTCCAGTCGCAAGAGAAGGTGCCCTCAAACTCATGGAAATTGCATATATCCCTTGTTTAGCTTATCCAGCAGGCGAAATGAAACACGGACCTATCGCCCTTCTTGAAGAAGATAGTCCGGTAATCGTTATTGCACCAAATGATTCTCTGAAGGATAAGACTGTTTCAAGCATTCAGGAGTGTCGCGCACGTGGGGCAAAAATCATCCTGATTCATGAAGAAGGAGATCCAATTGCTGAAGAATCCGACATTTCGATTCCAGTACCATCCACCGATCCAATGTTCTCTCCAATGCTTACTGTATTGCCACTCCAATTAATCGCTTACTATACCGCTTTGGTATTGGATAAAGACGTAGATCGTCCTAGGAATCTGGCTAAATCGGTCACAGTTGAGTAATTAACTGATGGTGAATTTCTGTTCTGCTGGGTTCCAAATCCATGGATGGTACCCAAGAACATGATCGGTATGACGCATTTTCACAATAGCCAATTTCCGGTTTACTGAATCACCAGTTCGTTCCATAGTAAGATGAATTACACCATCTGAAAGATAGTCTTCCACGCCAAATTCACCAAATTGTTTCTTTTCCTCACCAGTCATTTCACAGATAAAAAAGGCTGTAAGGCCCAGACGTCGAACAGCTTCAAACAATTTGAAAATCGCATCTCTTGGATTTGGCATTTTTGTTAATGTGAAGAAAGCACCTAGAGAATCGAAAACAAGAACATCAAAACCAATCGACTCCCTATAATTGGTCAATTGTCTGATTAATTGCCCCATCCAATCAACTTCTGCATCTATTGCCTTTTTATCGAGTTGAACTCGAAGATCTGCTAAATCGATGATTGCAATAGAAGATCTTACTTTTGGATCTTCAATATCCATTCCCATGTTTGCCATGTGTCCCTGAAGAGATGATTTACCCTGTTCCATCGTAACATAAATTCCGCTTGCTTGTCCTTCTCTGACTGCATTGTAAAGCATTGAGAAACCTAGACTTGATTTCATTGAACCGCTTACTCCCGCCAATAAGACAATGTGTCCTTGGGGGATGCCTCCTTGCATCCTTTGATCTAGTCCATTTACGTATGTGGGAATCCGAATGTTGGCATCGCTCATAGGTCCACCATTCGACAGGAGGGACGGGGAGAACATAAACGCCTCCATCGTGTGAGTACAATCATGGCCAGAAGAATCCGTCTTGCTTCTGCATCGTCTCGGAGGTTGAATTGGCTAACTGAACATCTTAATGGTTTAGCGAAGATAGATGCAAAACCGCTCGTTGGTGAAGAGAAAAAGACTGATGGTGAAGTTTCAATTCAAGTCACTCAAGTTTTGGAAGACAAGATTTCTCGTGCTCGTCTTCAATTCTATTTGGAGTCACAAACCTCAGAAGAACGTGATACTCTCCCACCCCCTGGTCTTTGGGTAGTATCTGACACATTAGTTGAGGATCCAAATGATGTAAATTCTGCACTTGGGCAACCAGAAAATGAGATTTCGGCATTGAGAATGTTGTTGGATTTATCTGGTCGTCGTCACCTTGTTTGGTCAGGTACTGCAATCATTGATTTTACAAAACCTGAACCTATCATCAATCGATACATCGAGTCAGCAGTCGTTGAGTTTCAATCATTAGATGAATCTGTATTGAGTTTGTTGATTTCTTCTGGTTCATGGAGAGGAAAAGCGGGAGCATATGATATGGCTGGAAAGGCTGAAGAATTTACTCAATTGGTAGAAGGAGAAAAAGTCACAGTCCTTGGTTTTGCTAGTCAAGCTATTGAAGAAATAAGAAGTATTTTTTCTCATTCTGACTCAAATTCGTAAGGGTCCAATGGTTGATGAATTTCATCCCAGAACATTGGGATTCGTTGCCATGAACCTTTTTTTGGAATCACTTCTTCTCTCCACCACGTAGACATTCTGAAAAGTGCTAGTAAAAATGGTAATGCAATAATTGCAGTTCTAATTTGTATAGATAGTGTTTCAAAAATGAGTTTTTCTCTCAAAAATGGGCCAGAAATGGAAATTGTTGCAATCAGGACAATAATACTTGTAGGCCAACCATTCGAACGATTTTCTTCTCTCCTATGCAAATGATCTTCATGCAGAGTAGAGATATAACCAGTGGCAATTCCGGCTCCAATTGGTAAAATCATTAGAAATCCATTTCCGATGTAAACGAACATTCTAGGAGACGTCGAATCAATTGACCAAAGGAGTACCGAGATTGCTCCAATAACCGGAATTAATGTACAAGAAACTACGATTAGTGCGCTGTAATGTTTTTCTTGGGTACTATTCTGTATAATTCGTTGGGGGTTCAACATCATTCCTAAGACTAAGATCACTCCACCCCTGAGAAGGTATGGAATAGATTCTCCGACAAATGTGAAAAAATATGCAATTTCAAATGATAAATGAATCAACACTGTACTTCCAATAATTAGACTTCTAATCCTTATTTGGTTAACTGGGACAATGTTCCACTTCCTTCTTCTATTGAAGTAACTTAAGGATAAAGCCCAACATATTGGTATCCATATTAGGTCAATAGTCATCCACATTGTAAGGTATAATGTGTCTAAATTATCTGAGTCTAGACCTGCGATTAAACAAATCATTGATCCAATTACAATAGTAATTCCAGGTAAGATTCCAGCAATTCCTACAGGATCGGAAAGGCCAAGATTACGATTTGATAATAGCTTTCGAATTGGATTCCAAAGATGTACATATTGGAAAGCAAATGCAGACATACCAATCAAAAATGTCTGATAAAAGAATTCAAGATTACTAGAAAATAATCCCACAGAAATTACGATTGTCCCTCCAAGATTCAAATTTTGAACTGATTTTAGAGAAGCTTCCTCAAAAGGAACAAAGCGATGGATGAAGGGAAGTACATCAAAAGCAGCTCCTAGAACGAAGCACATTACCCAACCATGTGATGCAACAATAGTTCCGATAAGAGTCAATTCAATTGGACTTATTTCTCCTTTAGATATTAGCCCTATAGGGGAAATAAATGACCACAATCCAGCCGTTACAAACAACATTGTCCCAAAAATTCCTGCTTGGGTTAACTCTAGATATGTTCCAGAAGTAGAATTGTGTTCACTCGCCTCTGCCACAAAATCAATTCGGATATTCTAGACTTAATGACTTACCCGGATATGATGTTTAATTTGGTTAAGGTTCTCTTTTTTCAAAATTTTTCATCATTTTTTCGATTTGACGAACAGTGTTTTCAGATAGATGATGTTCTATACCCTCTGTTTCATGATGCGCCGTTGTCTCTTCAATACCAAGACCGGTTAGGAATTGGAATAGGATACTATGTCTTTCTCTCATCCATTCTGCATGTTCTCTTCCCTTTGGGCATAATTTTACTGGACGATATGGGATTTGCTCAATCCAACCCTCCTTCGCCATTTTTCTGAGCATCCGGACTACGGAAGGTCTAGAAATTGCTAGATGTGAAGCAATTTCAGAAACACTAGCTTCTCCATTTTTATCTTCTAATTCGACTATTACTTCTAAGAAATCTTCAACTCTAGAACTTACTCTACCAATTCTACTTTCCATTTCCCGAATATGTGCTGAACGCAGTCCTTCTAGTCTATTTTGTTCCATTTCAGCACCCTTTATCCCTTGGATGAATTGTTTTTGATCCAAGCCCAAGTTCTCTCAATTCCATCCTTGAGAGAAACTTCTGCCCTCCAGCCTAATGCATGTTCGGATTCGTTTACATCTGGCAATCGTCGATAGGTATCTCCTGGATTAGAATCCACATAAATCGGTTCAATGTTAACTCCACTGACCTCCCTGCATAAATTTACTAGTTCAAGAATAGATGTTTCAATGGTTGACCCAAGATTGAAAGATCTTCCTGTTAAGTTACTTCCATCTATGCCTTCATCTAAATGTCCTGCTAATTTTATTCCTTTAACAATATCATCAATCCATGTAAAGCATCTAGATTGATTTCCAGTCCCATGAATTTCCATTGGTTCCTCATCTAGGCATTTCTCTAGAAGCATCGAAACAACTTGTCCATGGGCATCACCTGGGAGACGTGGACCATAGGAATTGAATGGTCGGACGATTCGAGCATCGATTGAATGAGTTCGAATTGCATGATGAACAAGTAGTTCTCCAATGTATTTTGATGCACCATAAGAGTGTCTTTGATGCATTGACGATGCTGAAAAAATACTATGATTCGACTCATTAAGTGGCATTTCAGTTTGTTCTCCCCAAATTTCTGGACTACTGGTAAAGACAAAACGTGCGCCTTGAGATGTAGCGAATTCTAACGCAGTCACCAAGGTGTCATGGTTTATTTTCGTAACAAGATCTGGACGTTCATGAAACCACTTTGTTCCATTTATTGCTGCTAGATGATATACAATATCTACACTTCCACCTAAACGTCGAAGAGCAATTTCAAAACTTTCTGGATTACTTGCATCTTTCATTACTACATGAAATGGAATGCCCATTTCAGCAGCAGACGTTTTACAAGTTTCCAGATTGCGTTGTTTGCCTCTGAACATGTCGTCAATAACGCAAATTTCGTGAAAATCGAGTAGCAGTGACTCACAAAGATGGCTCCCAAGGAAACCAGCACCTCCTGTAACAACTACGCGCATAATTCGTCAGAGGAGGGGGTTGCGTAAGTGTTTCACCCCTTCAAGCATCAATTCTCGTAATTATTTCTAGCGAAACTTTGCCATTATGTAATTTCATTTGGATTTGATCTCCAGAGTTGATTTCCATACATGGGTCGTTGTCAAATCCTGTAGCATAAGGGACCCCAAGAAGTGAAGCAGCAGGCATAGAAAGAGGACAAACGTCTCGATTGATTATTGCCTTTGGCCCATTTCCAGTATAGATTAAACCCATCAAAACATATGGTGCAACAGTTGACCCGGACCCCTTGGGATAAATCAAGATAGAATCTTCAATTGCAAGACCGTCCAATGGGTGTCCCGGATCTTCAATAATTCCACTATCTCTATTCACATAACCAAGGTATGTAATTGGGACATCTGTTACCATAGCAGTCCCAGTAATTTCCCATTCTGTTTGGCTCGGAAGACTGTATCCTGACAATTTTGTGTCTCCAGATTTTAGGACTTTAGCTGTATGAACATTTGAGTGACTTTTCTGATCTAGAGTAGGCCTTTCTCCTTGGATTAGATTAGGGTCAAAGGCTACGGCCACACATTCCTGAATTCTAGAAACGCTAGTTGGCATATTGTTCAATCCACTAGTAAGATAATGTTCTGCTTTCAATGAGTTGGTCAAAAGGTGATTGTACTTATCTCGATTATAGGGAGTTACTTCTGGACAAGTATCTTTCAAAACGAGCGCCCCCGCTTCTTCAAGTAAATCGATAGTCCCGTCTAATTTGAGTGTCTTGAAGTTATGTCCTGAAGTAAATACCCATAACCGATGATTTGGAATTTTATTGCCCAATTCCATTTGTGCACGAACAGCAGCAGCTGTTGCTCTCACTTCTCCGATGCTTGCTTGTGGACATCCGATTACAACAAGATCTACTTCTCCTTTGGGAGCAAGTTGCTCGTATCTTTCAGACAGTGAATCTTTATTGAAACAAAGTGTTGATTGTGATTTTGAGACATCAATGTTGTTTTCTTCAACCCATAACATTGGACATCCATGATTTGCTGCTGCTGCTGTGAGAGCTTTCAACATTTCAAATGAAGGATTTTGAGGGAGCCCTCGTATCAAAGGCATTGGTCCCCACGGCATTTTCCATTCTGGCGATCTTTGTGCTCCAATCCAATCTCCTAAAATACTCCAATCAGTAGCATCCTCCATTTCAGCATCTACGTTCACAATTAGATTTGGCACTCTATTTTCTGGAAGATGTAGCCCCCATCTTGGTGCCCATCCTGTTAGGGCAGTAGCCAGTGCAGACAATCCCGATTCCCTATTGGTAATTAGAGAAGTGTACGAATTAGAAAAACAAACTGCATTGGATTCCGCCCATGAACCAATCCCTTCTTCTTCTTCTATTCCTCTGTCGTAAGGAGTACAGGAAAGTGTGGCTTTTATTCCTAGTTTGGAGTATGCATGAACAATCTCGAATTGTTGTTCAAGAAAATCAGGATGGTTAATTCCCATTTCTTCCATTTTCTCATGATCACATCCTGCGCTGTTTAGAGTAGTTGGGATTGAAACCTTGCCTTCAGGGTCACTTGAAAGATCGCTTAGAAATGTCCTCAGCCCATGACCTCCAGTAAGAACACTAACTCCGCTTACATGGGCACTATCGCATCGGATGAATTCTGTAGCACCCGATACCGCTGCTAAATCTATTATTAGTCGAGCCGCCTTTTGTTTGGATTCCCCTTCTGAACCTGAAAGCATGTTTTTTAATTCTGAAGGAATTTTCATCATCAATCACAATCCGATTCATCAATTCTTTTTTGCTGCGAGAGGTTGCCTCCACCCCTGTCCAAATGCTCTTTGAGAGACACGAGGAGCTGGAGGCATTTGCCATCTTTTATGTTCGTTCATTGCAAAGCGTCCAAGTAAATTTTGAATTAATGTTAGATCTAGTCCAGTAAATCCAGAAATCGCCTCTGCATCCAGTCGTTCTTCCATATGTAATTGCATAATTGAGTCCAATACTTCGTAAGGAGGAAGACTATCTTGATCAGTTTGTTCAGGGGCTAATTCAGCAGATGGTGGCTTAGTCATAGTAGACTGATTTATTGGCTCCTCTTTTCCTTTTGATTTTGCTTCTGAATTGATTGCTTTAGCCATTGCATAAACTTCAGTTTTCCATACATCTCCCAATGGAGAGTATCCTCCTGCCATATCGCCATATAGTGTACAATATCCCATTGCTAATTCTGATTTATTTCCAGTGGTAATGGCCATTGCTCCTCTAGCATTAGCAATGCCCATTACAATCATTCCTCGAAGTCGAGATTGGATATTTTCTGCTGCCACCGCCTTACCACTAGTCAATTCATTATCCAATATTGATTCACTAGCATCATGAATTGATTCAATTGGCATAGACAACAATTCCAATCCTAATTTTTTTGCGAGATCTTCGGCATCAGAAATTGAATGTTGGCTTGAATGGCGACTTGGCATTGAAATTCCTATGACATTCTCTGCCCCCAATGCTCTAACAGCGATTGCTGCGGATACTGCTGAATCTATTCCACCACTCAATCCTAACACAACAGAATTTAGTCCAGATTTGTTGCAATAATCTCGCAACCCAATCGTCACAGCTTCTAACAATTCTAAACTTCGATTGTTTACTTCCGATGATCCTTCGATAATGTTGCATTGCATTGAATCATTATCAAGGGTTAGGAACAATCCAGTTCTGTTGACTGTATCTACTAACATTACTCCTTCTTTCCAGGCCGGTGCTTGAATCAAATCCCCATTCGGCCAAACTGCTAGACTTCTTCCATCAAAAATCAAATCATCATTTCCACCCACTTGATTGCATAGGAGGAAAGGATGCCCTAGAGTTCTAGCAGCACATCTTGCAACTTCTGCCCTAGTATCTTGTTTTTGAATATGAAATGGAGATGAAGATAAATTTAGAGACATTTCTAGGGCCTCTCCTTCAAGAGAGAAGGATGCAAGTTGTTCAATTGGATCTACTGAGTAATCGGAAGGAACTAGTCCTGCATGTTGCCATGCGTCTTCACAAATTGTTACTCCAATACTTTGTCCATCGAGAAGCCGTAGAATTCCAGGCTTGGAATCTGGATGAAAGTATCTTTCTTCATCAAATACGTCATATGTGGGTAGTAACTGCTTTTGCGTGACTACTCTAGTAGGGCGCTCAGGGATTATTCGTACTGCTCCATTTCCTGGTTTTGTTCGCTCTATTTCAGGAGGAATTGGAGAACCAATTATGGTTGGAATCCCTACCCTTAACGTCTTTGTTGCCTCTAAACATTGTCGAACAAATCCATGTTTTTCTAGTAGATCTCTTGGGGGATAACCGGAAATTGCTAATTCGGAAGTTACTGCTAATTCAGCACCATTTTCTTGAGCAATTGCAACCGCATTTTCGATTGCCTTTGCATTTCCATCAACATCTCCAACTGTATGGTTCAATTGGAGGAGTGCTACGATGGTCATTGTCCCTTCACTCCGCACTAATATCTTGAATCATTCAACGTTCCGATTTTCTGCTTATACTACTGAAATCATGATTTAATGGAAATAGGCGTTCAATGGCATGAAAATCCATATTTTTTCAGTCGCCAATAATTGTATGGCCATGGAGTTAAGAATCCAACAATTAACATTGGAATCACAGCCATAGGATCCAGTCCAAGTTGACCCCCAGTGTAAATTAGGTCAGTTGCCTCCATGGCGATTTCCATCATTAGCATGGAGATAAATGACATACCAAATGCAGTTGAAAGTGCATTTCTAAAATCCATTTGGCCGCGAACTAAAATTGCAGTTTCCAACATAACACTCGTTGCGAGTCCGTTGATTAATGGTAGCAAGAACAAGAAGATGATGTACAAATCGAAGCTACTAGAACCCGGGGTAATCAAGTCCCAACTGAGATGATGGTGAATCCCATAGTATTGGTATGCTGCTAGAGTGCCGAACTCTCCAATAGAGCATCCAATCAAACACCATTTCGTATTGTTGGCAGATTGTTTCCACACTCCTCTGTCACGCCAATCAAATTTTGGTTCACCGATTGAAAAACCCGCACCAGTAATCGCGGCCTCTAAGGCATCCGTTGATACACCCTCATGTTCGATGATAGCACTTCCAACTTCGACTTCGATTTTGCCGATTCCTTCCACTCGCTCTAGAGCATTCGTGAGGTTCGACACACAGCCTTGACAAGACATCCCGCCGA
>PBDV01000010.1 GCA_002718215.1 Methanobacteriota archaeon | reverse complement strand
TTTGATCTTCTTTATTCAATAAACTCCACATCAAAATCCGAATAGGAACATAATCAATGCTCGCAGAATCATTTTTCTCTGATGACTCCATAATCGTACATATTGACCCGGATTTTCAATTTTTATAAATAAATCTGAAACTTATTCTTGTTCAAAATTTGCATTTCGAAGAACTAGAATTCCACCAATTATTGCTAATGAAAGGAAAATACCAACAGCTACCAGAATGAGAGTAGTTGAATCCCCTATTCCACCCTCGATTCCTTCTGTTGTTTCATCAGTGAGGGTTACTGAAAAACTTCTATCGGTACTTGGGGTCGATTCTAGATAATTATCAATCCCTCTGATTTCAATTTCTGTAGAACCGGTTGGCATTGTAGGACGCGTCATTACCGTTAGACTATACACTCCATCACCTGCTATTTCATCACCTGCAGTTCCATCATCAACCATCGGTACCCAATCATCTGCTTGTCCTATTGGTGCAATGATTCCTAATTTTATTTGAACTACTGAAATACCATCTGGATCATTTGCGTTAATGGTAATTACATGAGCAATTTCGTTTTGACCAAGTTCAGGTACCAGCAATTTGCTAACTGTAGAACCATCTCTAGAGAGACTTAGGTTAGATAATACAGGTCCATCGTTCAATATTGTCAATCTATTGCTTTCGATGGTTGTTCCATCTGTGCGCCAAATCAATGATGTTAGCCTCATCGAACCATCATTATCGGTCATTTCAACAGTGAGTAGTTGAGGCCCTGGAGAGAATCCATCTGGAACAATAATCGAACCAGCCCAGTTTTCTCCATTTCCTTGAGTAAGTGGATATCTTTCACCACCTAATCCCGTTAAGTCGACAACTACTGTTGATACACCATGTGCATCGTACACGGTTGCGGAAACATCTACAGTATCTCCCCTTGATACAGTAGTTGGGTTTAGTTCAAGTGCAGTCATTCTGGGTGCTAAATTTGTAATGATTAATTCAGTTGAAACTTCAGTATTTGACCATCCATCTGAAATGGAGACATTCACATTTTGAATTCCATGATTGGTCCCCGGATGCGTTACTTTAGCAGTCCATATATCATCGTGAACAGTTTCATCTCCATTTACGCCTACATCACTGAAAGAAACAATTCCCATTCCAATAATACTCAAATCAACATCTACTGATTGCATATTCCAATCTGGGTCATTTACGACGACTTCTAAATGAGCTTCTCCTCCTTCAGTAGTTAGTGCACCTTCTCGAATTCTTAACTCTACAAATGTTGGAGGAGTGTTTTCTGCTTCAGTTACTATGGAAGGAGAAATAACTCGCTCTAGAGATTGTATTTCTATGAATTCTAACACACTTTCTTGGTCATCTAAGTCCAATTCGACAGTTCTGAATACTTCAGCGATTAATCCAGCAAGAATACCTTCATTGATGACCTTTCCATTTGCCTCTCCTCCATTTCGGTAAGTTCCATTCCAGTGAATAACACTCATTTCATGGCCATCACGGGTGATTGAGCCAACATCAGTCGCCACAACTTCTAGAGTCAATGAATCTCCATGATCTAGCATTACTCTATCTCCAATTGCCATTGAAGCAGGAGCAAATCCTAATTCTCGACTAATGTTTACACTTCCGAGTAATGATTCGTTTGATGGTTCTAAGAGGTCTTGAACAATAGGACTTCTTTCGGGATACTCATCATTGATTTGACCATCATCTTCAACATACTTGTATCGAATTGTTCGATTCTTCCAGTGTTCTTCTGGAACTTGATATTCGAATGTCAGATTATGTTCAGCTTCAAGATCAAGGTTCGATCCAAGCCCCGAAATCTGTGAAATGTTAAGCCAATTCTCGTTACTAATTACATTTACATCAAACACTTGTCCAGTAGAATTTTGTTGTTGCCCAGTATCTACTATCTCGATTACTAGCCCTATTTCTCCTGTTACATCTCCACTGATATCTCCATCCATACGAATAGTATTCACTACTGTCATCCCATCTTGAGATTCAAGCCAGAAAACAGGAACAGTCCCATTAACCACAATCGTCGCTCCATCTTCGGATTCTGCGAAATCAAATGATCCATCTCCCTTTATTCTGTTTAATTGGCTAGTTTGCATTCCATTTTCCCATAATTCACTGATTATGAATTCATCAAGATCAAGAGTAAAACGGTCATTACCATCAATTAATACCATTTCAGCAAATGCTTCTAGATGATAATTTGAGAGTAGCACCTCCCCATTTTCTGTATGTAATTGATACAAAAATACAGACACTTCTCCATCTAATTCGATGGATTCTTCGTCATTAGATCCATTGGACGTTAAACTCCCTGAACCCTCTAGACGAATTTGTTCTGAAGGTATTCCACCTATTATTGAACGAGTAATGTATGAATTAGAAATATTGATTTGAGCAATTGTATCAGTTCCTACTTCATCTGAAACAATGAACATTACAGACCCATTTCCAAACATCTCGAACTGTTGTTGATCTAGTTCAATTCCAGTCATGGATTCATTTAACCAAACCCTATCTAGTTCAATATCAGTATGAATCTGGGTTTCTCCATCATCAGTAATAATTGATAGATTTCCAGCACCAAGTTCGTTGGATTCTAGATTTATCCCTTCTCTAAGCTGCCAACCTCTCCCAGTGAATTCTAATTGGTATTGATCGCCATTGTCGCCATTTTGTTCAAGCATCCATGTTGTGGTTCTAGTAATTTCATGATCATTAATGGGTTGATTCCAGTAGGTAACATCTATGTTTCTTGAACAAAATACATCTGTTTCTGATTCTACAACCTGTATTGAGATTGTATCTCCTAGATTCATCGCTGTTGGGAGAGAGAATCTTGCATCTGAATCATTTTGAATTTCTATTGGACTGACTGTCCCATTGTCTATCACTGTCCCTGTTTCATTGACATGCAACCAATTTACAAGAGTCTCAGTTCCATTCACTAACGACCAATCACTGATTACATATGCATGTTCACTAGAAGTTCCATTACTCCAATCTGTAACAATTCCGCATTGTGCTTCTTCTTGGGAAGTCTCGCCTGATATGGTGGAATAGGGAATTACAAACAGTAACATCGTGGCGATGATGAACGCGTTACGTCTGTTCATGATACCTACTCTGCTCCGTTCCGTATTCAATCCATTGGGGAATTGAGCATCAAGAATTAGAACAATGGCTCATCATCATCATGTTCGAATCCAGCTTGTTCGCGCCAAATATCCACTGGAACTTCATCATATAGTCCAGCATAGGGGTCGATATCTTCAGCGACCTTTTTCTTCACGACTTCAGAGAGACGCTTTGATTTGAACTTCCAATAATGTATTCGCCATTCCCTACCATCCCAAAGGGTTGTTTCTTCGGATTCGGTAGTCAATAATTCGTAATCCTGAAGTTGGTAGAATAGGTTTCGATCAGTTGGCTCAAGAGCATTATCGATAATACGATCTGAGAATCCAAAGAAGCCTAGAGCGTGTTCGGCAATACTCTCTGCTACGGTTTGTTCCATTTCTTCATCGACACGATTTCTAATCGCATCTGTTAGTGATTTTAATGTCATGCCAGTCACCTATAATCCCCCCGCGCTGTAATATATATTGGTCGCCGCTGTATATAAGGAATCACTTGCAGGAAGACGAAAAAGGCACATCGGTGCAAATTCGTCATGTTCTTTCGTGACATAGTACCGGTGCAAATCATGGGGGACCCGCCTACCTTCCTTGGTTTGAGCGAGGACCATTCATTGAATCCAGATATTGTTATCATACCAGTTCCTTACGAATTGACTACGTCATATGGCCAAGGAACTGAATATGGCCCAGAGGCTTGTTTGAGAGCATCAGCTCAAGTTGAACTCTATGATCCTAGACTTTCTCAAGATCTTCCTGCTGGAGCAGTCATTCGAACAGAAGCAGCATGGTCATCTGATGCAGGTACGCTACAAGAGCAATTGAATTCAGTCACTGAATATCTTTCAAAATGGCTTTCTAATGATTCGATCTTTCCAGTTGTATTAGGTGGTGAACATGGTTTACTTCCGGCACAAATTTCAGCGATTAAAAATCATCCCGAATTAGAAGGGGATTTAGGAAAACTTACGATAATCCAATTCGATGCTCATGCAGATTTACGAGATGAATTAAATGGAGAAAAGTGGAGTCATGGTTGTGCTGCCCGTCGTTCTTTAGATAGGGGCGTGGGACAAATTATCCAGATTGGTGTTAGAGCATGGTCAAGAGAAGAAGCTAATTTTTCTCAGAATGATGACAGAGTAAAAACACATCTTGCATCCGAGATTCTGGATGTTAGTCGTGGTCAGAAAGATTGGGATTCATTGATGAATGAATTGTCTTCTTTATCTGGACCAATATGGATTTCAGTCGATATTGATGTCTTAGATGGCCACCTGGTTCCATCTACTGGAACTCCAGTCCCTGGAGGACTATCTTGGTGGCACCTTGAATGGGCATTGGCTCGAATCTTTTTATCCAAGAACAGTATTGTATTGGGAGCAGATGTGGTAGAGACAGTACCTGATATTGAGGGCTCATTGACCCCTTTTACAGCTGCATTGATTGCAACACGATTAGTTGGTGGACACATACATAGTTCGATTCAATGAAATACAGGCTATATGAGTGATTGTTATGGATGAGTCTTCTAGCATCACAAATCCTCATTCCCATGGAAAACATGTGTATGTTGATTATGTGGATTTCCAACCGCTAGGTCAATCGGAAGATGGTCAGTGGATACTTCAAATTCTTCAGAATGCAGTGGAAACATGTGGTATTAGAGAGGTTCATGCTCACGTGGAGGTTTTCGATGGAGATGTATCTCCACCTGGTTTTGCTGCAGTTGTTCTCATCGATGAAAGCCATGTGTCAGCACACTGCTATTCAGATCGTGGCTGGCTTGCAATAGATGCCTTCACATGTGGCGACCATGATCCTGAGAAAATTGTTGACATCATTCATGAGAAACTAATTTCTGCAAGTCCAAATATTACACAATTGAGAAGAGATTCAGTAAAACGATTTTTACATTACAGACAACAGGATAATTAGGTGATTTAATGGATATACGTTCTTTCATGGATTCACATTATCAGCACTTTAACGCGGGGGAGTTAACACGTTGCACAAGATCCCTGATTGAATTCTCGGATTCGGGAGGAAAGTTGGTTATTGCGCTGGCTGGAGCTATGTCGACCGCACAAATTGGGAGGTCACTTGCACCAGCGATTCTTGCAGGTAGAATTCATTCAATTTCATGTACAGGTGCAAATCTAGAGGAAGACCTCTTTCTTTTGATTGCAGGTGACGAGTTTGAAACCGTACAAGATTGGCGTAGTCAGAGCGCTATGGATGATCATGCCCTTAATTTGCGTGGAATGAATCGAGTCACTGATGTTTGCATACCAGAGGATGCAGCAATCCGTCGAGTTGAATCAATGATACTTGAGATTTGGAAAGAGGAACCCAGGCTTCCGCATGAACACCTTTACGCACTATTGGAACGAATTGACTTAGGTCCTCGTTCTGAGTATTCTTGGCTTCTTGCAGCAAAAGAGATGGGTATCCCCATTTTAGTTCCTGGATGGGAGGATTCCACCTTAGGTAATTTGTTTGCTGCTGCTTGTATACGCGGAGATTTGACACCTGATATGGTACGGAGCGGAGTCCATTACATGATTGACTTCGCAGATTGGTATAAATCTCAAATTGAGCCTGTAGGTTTTCTTCAGATTGGAGGGGGTATTGCAGGAGACTTTCCGATATGCGTTGTCCCAATGTTGAATCAAGATCTAGGAGAAAATGTTCCACTTTGGTCTTGGTATGGACAGATTTCAGATTCTTTGGCATCATATGGCGGATATTCTGGAGCCCCACCGAATGAAAAAATTACATGGGGGAAGATTGGGATTGATACTCCTAGATTCATAATTGAATCAGATGCCACAATAGTTTTGCCACTAATTCTTACATGTCTATTAGAGTCAAAGTAAGTATTCACAATCTCATTGTTTCAACCATAATCTCAAATCTATAGCACCACACCTTCGGTGTGATGCGGAGGCTGACGGTCTTAATTGCAGTGTTAATCGTGGCTCCAACCTTGGCTACTGCAGAACAGAATTGGCCAGGTGAACCTGTAGATAATCACATCTTCATGAGTTATGCTGCGCTAACACAAGAAGTCAGCACATGGGCTGATGATAATCCAGATATTGTTGAGTTGTCTAGTATTGGTCAATCTTACCTTGGTAGAGAATTGTGGATGGTGGTTTTATCCGATTGGTCCATGGAAACAAAATTCAATGGTGATGCAAAAGAGATGATTTACATCGATGGGGGTCATCATGGAAATGAATACCTTGGTACTGCTCTAGCATGGTTGACGGCTAAATGGTACATCAATGAGTGGAATGCCGGGAATGAAGAAGCTGTAAACGTATTACAAAATACAGAGCTGCACATTTTGATAATGCTCAATCCAGATGGGAATGATGCCGACACCCGTCACAATCTAAATCTCTCAACTGCAGCAAATCCATTCGTTAGTGAACCAGTTCCTACTGGAATTGACCTTAATAGAAATTATGATCACTATTGGGATAATTGCTCACCAAGTGACCCCTTTGCACCAGGAGGAGGCCCATTTAGTGAACCAGAAACACGTGCAAATGCAGATTACATGAACTCGTATATGCAAGATGCTGACCTCTATGTTACAATGCACACAGGAGTTTGGATTATTCTCTATCCATGGGGCAAATGGCCAGAGCAACCTTCTGATTGGGAACTATTCCACGGTATAAGGGATGAAGTAAATGAAAACATCTCTGATATACCAATTCAGAATGCAAACCAAGGATTGTATCCCAATTGCGGTACTAGCCGTGATTATGGCTATGGGGTCATGGGATTCCCAACATTTACTTTCGAAACCGATGATGATCAATTTTTACTCTTCACCTTTGAGGATGTTAACGAACGACTTAGAGAAGAATTGGATGTGATGCGTTATCTTATCGATAACGTATGGTATTGGCGAGCTAGACTTTCGGTAACATCTCTTGATGTAACTCTAGGTGAGAGTTTGACTCTCTCTGTAGATAATCTCGGTCGTGCTACTACACTTAATGCATCATTGCAATATGTAAATGATGACACAGGTGAAATCCTTTGGGAATCACCTAATCAATTCTCAGTAAATGCTACAAATTCATCGACGGTAATCTTCGACGCTTCTAATCTTACAATGATAGAGGACGGCGGATTTGTTCTATATTATCAGAAAAGAGTGATTGATTCTTCTAAGTGGGTTAGTGAGCCTGTAAATTCAACATACGTTTCTTTAGTTGATTCAGAAAAAGGGGGCTTCCTTCCAGGGCCATCTGCATTAATGGTAATTATTGGATTCCTTCTAGCTGCACATCGTCGTAACTCAGTTAGTGAAAGGGATGGTTTGTAAGCCGACCCTGTAACCACTAGTTTCATGGATTGGAAGGTTAGTGAGAGAGAAGAGACTGGAGATGTACTTGTTTTACCATTATGGGAAGGAAGAAATAAGCCCGCCAACAATGCTTTGAGTGGGTTATCTCGGTCATCTGTGATTAATGCGAAGTCTGCATTTAAGTCACGATTTGATGGAAAGGCGGGAAGCAAACTCTCTCTTTGGGGGGATAGTTGTAGAGTAGTGCTTGTTGGAATGGGGGATATAGAGAAATTATCAAACAAGGTTGCGAGAGATGCAGGAGCAAAAACCATCTCATCATTATCGAAAAAAGATGGCACCAACTTGACAGTTCGATTTACCACAGGTTGGACATTAGATTCGATGCTTTGGTTCATAGAAGGTATGATGCTCAGGGATTATGCATTTGTAAAATATAGATCTAAAGATAAGAAGGAACGTGAAGAACAGGGCGAATGGTCTGTTGATTTTCAAGCATCTGCTAGATATTTGAGTGAACTTAATTCTGGAGTTTCTCGTATAGTTGGTCGGGTAGAAGGTGTCCATCTTGCTCGAGATTTAGCAAATGAACCACCAAATTATCTCTACCCTATGTCATATGCAGAACGGGCGAAAGATTGGGCATCAGACAAACAAAATGTCAAGGTAGAGGTATACGATTGGGATGATTTACAGAAGAAAGGGATGTATGGGTTAATCAATGTAGGAAAGGGAAGTTCTAGGAAACCATGCATGGTCCTTTTCACCATCAATCCTAATGCAGATATCAAAGAAAAAGTCCCATGTATTGTGGGCAAAGGAATCACATTTGATACAGGTGGAATTTCATTGAAACCCGGTGCATCGATGGATGAAATGAAGTATGATATGCATGGAGCTGCCACCGTTTTTGGTTTAATGCATGCTTTGTATGCAACTGGACATAGGGGGCGTGTACAAGGTATCGCCTGTTTAGCTGAAAATATGCCAAGTGCTGATGCTTATCGTCCAGGAGATGTAATTCCCACATATTCTGGAAAGACAATTGAGGTATTGAATACTGATGCTGAAGGTCGAAATGTACTTGCGGATGGCTTATGGAAAGCAGGAGAATATGACCCTTCTTACATCATTGATCTTGCTACATTGACTGGAGCAGTAGTAGTATCACTCGGTCATGAAGCCACTGGGTTATGGTCGAATGATTCCAAACTTCAAGAAAAAGTTCACCAAGCAGGGAATGAAGAAGATGAGATTGCTTGGAAGATGCCTCTATTGCCCGCGTTTGAGAAAGAAATGACAGGTTCTAAGATTGCTGATGTAAGAAATCTTGGCAAGAGTCGTTGGGGTGGAGCAAATACAGCCGCAGCATTCCTCAAGCAATTTGTACCAAATCGAAATTTCGAAGAGGAAGGTGAACAGATTCCTTGGGCTCATTTAGACATAGCTGGAACAGCATGGGGTGCAGATACCAATGCTATGGTAAGCCATGGTGCTACTGGAATTCATGTGCGAACACTTCACACATTGATTACCAAATCCTAAGTTTGTATTTTTTGATGAAGAAAAAAAATCAATCTTCATCATCAACGACTTCGAAACTTGCATCAACGACTCCATCATCTTCTGGAACACTAGATTCTTGTTGTTCATTTTCCATTGCTGCTGCTGCTGCTTCGTAGAGTTTAGCAGAAATAGAATGCATGGATTCCTCTAATTCTTTTACCTTGGATTGAATTGCAGCTTCGTCAAGATCATCATCAGGAATTGGTGCATCATCAGTTCGAATTAGTGCTTCTAATTCGTCAACTTTAGCAAGAACTGGTGCAGAATCCTCTTCAGAAAGTTTGTCTTCAGCCTCTTCGATTGTTCGACGAGTTTGGTAAACTATACTATCAGCTTGATTTCGGAGCTCTACACGGGATTTACGACGTTTATCGTCTTCAGCAAATTCTTCTGCTTCTGAGATCTTTTGTTGGATTTCATCTTCACTAAGACTGGTTTGACTTTCGATTTTTATCGATTGTTCCTTGCCAGTACCCAAATCCTTTGCACTAACATTTACAATTCCATTTGCATCTATATCGAATGTAACCTCAATTTGAGGAATACCTCGCCTCGCAGCTGGAATCCCAGTGAGATGGAACATACCGAGAGTGATGTTATCCTTCGCAAATTCACGCTCACCTTGTAGAACATGGATTTCCACAGCTGGCTGATTGTCTGCTGCAGTGCTGAATACTTCTGAACGTTTTGTGGGTATTGTTGTATTTCGTTCGATCATTGTAGTGGTCACTCCTCCTAGGGTTTCTATTCCCAGAGTAAGAGGGGTAACGTCGAGAAGCAACACATCAGTTACTCCTTCATCTCCAACAATAATTCCTGCTTGAAGGGCTGCCCCTACAGCAACGGCTTCATCGGGGTTAATTCCTTTGAATGGAGCCTTTCCAACTTCATTTTCAATAGCAGTTTGCACGGCTGGAATTCTTGTTGAACCTCCAACTAAAATCACTTTGTCTACTTCTCCCTTGTTTAACCCAGCATCTTTCATTGCCTGTCTTGTTGGTTTCATTGTACGCTTTATCAAATCAGAAACCAAATCTTCGAATTTAGCACGAGTGATTGAAATGTCCAAGTGTTCAGGTTGACCATCTTTCATAGTTATGAATGGAAGATTCACGTTTGCTGATTGGGTCTGTGAAAGCTCAATTTTTGCCTTTTCTGCTGCTTCTCTGATTCTACTCATAGCTTGCAGATCTTTTTCCAAATCTATACCTGTGTTTTTCTTAAATTCTGAAACAAGAAAATCTACGATTTTGTGGTCGAAATCATCTCCGCCCAATCGATTATCTCCTGATGTGGCTTTGACTTCGATTTGTGGTTGATCATCTACTTGGTAGATTTCTAGAACCGATACATCGAATGTTCCTCCTCCCAAATCATAGACAAGGATTGTTTGATCATCGTCTTTATCAACTCCATATGCTAGAGCAGCAGCTGTAGGCTCATTGATGATTCTAAGAACTTCTAAACCTGCAATACGCCCAGCATCTTTGGTTGCTTTTCGTTGCGCATCACTGAAATAAGCGGGACAAGTAATTACTGCCTGTTTGACTTCTCTTCCGAGGTAATCTTCAGCGTCAGCTTTCAATTTCTGTAAAATAAATGCTGAAACCTCTTGAGGTGTTAATGTTTCATCATCAATTTTCTGAGACCAGTTTGTCCCCATCTCCCTTTTGACAGATAGGATTGTACGTTCTGAATTCGTAACTGCTTGACGTTTCGCCGTAACTCCTACCAATCGTTCATTTTCTTTGGTAAAGGCAACAACACTTGGAGTGGTTCTCGCCCCTTCTGAATTTGCGATTACTACTGGTTGCCCACCCTCTAATGTTGCAACGCAACTGTTTGTTGTTCCTAGATCTATTCCAATTACTGGTCCACCCATTTCTATTCCTCCATTATTCAATGTCGATGTTTCCATCAGTTCCTTGGATACTTAGTTCAATATCCAATATTCCATTATTCAAATCCCAAGCAAGTACTTCTTTAGCAACCCTTTCTAATTCAAGTCGGCGAAAAGGTCTCAATTGATTTTCCTTGATGATTTGGAGAACGGCTCCGTTATTTGTAAGCGTCAAGTCAAGATTTTCATTTTCCACATTGGCTTGTGTTAAATCAAGTGTAATATGCATGCTTGTATTGGTAATATGTACATCTGCTTCAAGTTCGGTAGACTTCTCTTGTTCTTCATTTTCAACAGGCGCATCTACTGTTACGGTTTTTGGTTGAACATCTACTTTGAAGCCCATTGTACCAAGCAAATCTCCAATTTCTCCCCCATTACTCATCATAGAACCAATTGCTTTTGACAGAGCATCCATGTTTGCCTGAGCATCAATGGAAATATCTCCTGAATCTAACTTCTCCATATCTATCCCCATTCCTTCGAATTGTCCTCGAATCTGAGAAATCAAACCTTTCAGTTGTTCACGAGACATTTCCATTCCGAGTTGTTTGAACATTGAAAGAAGCTGATCAATCAATCCATCTTCCCAGTCATCGCTCAAAAAACCACCACTATACAACCTCGGGTTGTAATGTCCGATTATACCCAGCATATATGAATCATTCGTGAATTCCCTATTTTCTTTCATTGAGTTAGCACATTGGGTTCAAGTGGAGCCCCTCGTTGGCTGATTCGTTCCATGGTCAGTAGAGAGCACGAGAGAATTCTCCAAGACACTGAGCGTGAGCAAGGCAATACTGCCTTGAGAAATAACGTAAAAGCGGCCCTTGCTCTTGCAGATGCTGTACGTTCAACCCTCGGTCCATTGGGTCTCGATAAGATGTTGATTTCTGACGTAGGTGAAGTTCAAGTTACAAACGATGGAGTTACTGTTTTGGAAGCTGCAAAAGTGGAACACCCCACTGCAAGAATGTTGATCTCCACATCAACGACTCAAGATGTAGAAGCTCATGATGGAACCACGAGTGCAATTGTTTTGACTGCGGAATTATTGCTAAACGCTCTAGATTGGATAGATAGAGGAATTCATCCATCAGTACTTGTTAGTGGATATAGAATGGCCTTGGAATATGCATTAGATGTCATAGAATCAATTTCTCGTTCGGCATCCGATGAAGATTTGATTCAAGTGGTAAAAACTAGTTTATCTGGTAAGGTAGGCGAGGAAACTCGTTCTTCTCTTTCATTGTTGGCAATGGAGGCAGCAAAAGTTGCTCTAGAGCGTTCAAATAGGGAGATTATTGATCCTAATGATATCAAAAGAATCACTATTCGAGGAGGTAGAATTTCAGATTCCGAGAGAATTGATGGTATTGTAATGAGAAAGACTAGATTGGATTCTCAAACACCGGACAAATTGAATTCTGGTAAAATTCTGATTTTAGATGGTGGACTGGATCCAAAAGAATTGTCAATTGATGCATCAATTCGAATTACTGAACCAGGAATGTTAGCACGTTTTATTGAACGTCAAAAACAAGAACTTCAAGATAGAGTTCAGGCAATTGCAGATGTCGGAACCGATTTGTTAATTGTTAGAGATGGAGTCAATGATGACGCAATCTCCATGTTAAGAGAGGTGGGGATTGTAACATATCGCAGAGTAGAAAGAGACGATCTTGAATTGATTTCACGTGCTTGTGGTGCAAGTATTGTTCGAGATACTAGAGGGATAAATTCGGAATCTCTCGGTACATTTGAGTCCCTAAAAGAAGAAAGTTGGGAATCGATTGATCATGTGAGAATTCATGGTTCAGTTGGTTCAGGACAAACAGTAATCATTAGAGGTTCAACAGATTCAATTCTTGAAGAAAATCAGCGAGCATTTGATGATGCAATTGGAGTAGCTTGCGGTCTTGTTCAAGATTCATCTATACTTCCTGGCGGTGGAGCAATTCAGATTGCGCTTGCTCGTAGATTAAGGGACTATTCAACATCAATTCCCGGTAGAGAGCAATTGGCAGTAGAAGCATACGCTGCAGCAATGGAAAGTATTCCAAGAGCATTAGCTCAAAATGCAGGATTAGATGGATTAGATCGTATTCTAGAAATTACAGCCGCACAAGCATCCAATGACAATGATTGGCTCGGGCTAGACGTTACTGATCGGCAGATACATGATATGTCCGAAAGAGGAGTAATCGAACCATTACGAACAACACGTCAAGCATTGATTGGAGCAACGGAGTCTGCAATTTCAGTTCTACGAATTGGAGATATATTGTGGGCTAAACAAGATCCTCAAACCCCTGATTGGCAATCCGAACTTGGTCAAGATGAAGATTGATTTTGTAGGTTCACAATCATTTCATCAACCATTTTATCTAGATTATAATTAGCCTTCCAACTCCATTCATTTTGTGCTACATTATCTTCAATCTCATCAGGCCAAGAATCGGCATATGTTTGTCTTATGTCTGGTTTGAATGTGCATGTAAAATCAGGAAGATGTCGTTGAATACTTTCAACCAATTCGCTTGCAGTGAATGAACAACCAGAGATGTTGTATCCTCCTCTAGCCTCGCTCAATTGTTCAATTGGAATAGCCATTAGTTCGAGAGTAGCGCGGATGGCATCATCCATGTACATCATTGGTAATTTTGTATCTTCACGAACGAAGCATTCGTAGTGGCCATTCTCTAAGGCAGCATGGAATATTTCAACAGCATAATCTGTTGTCCCACCTCCTGCCGGCGCTTTGTATGATATTAGACCAGGGTACCGAATTCCACGCATATCAATGCCTGAATTGATAGCCAATTCTTCACCAATTACCTTTGTTTTTCCATATACTGTAGTTGGATTTAGAGGAGTAACTTGAGGAGCTAACTTAGGACAGTCTGGGCCGAAAACCGCAATTGATGATGGTGAAAATACACGACAGTCATGCTTTTTTGCTACTCTAATTACATTTTCTAACCCCTCAACATTGATCTTCCAACATAATTCTGGATTTTTTTCTCCGGTTGCAGAAAGCAATGCGGCTAGATGGTAAATTTCAGTGATGTTTTCGCTTTTTACTATCTGTTCAATTCCGGTTTTATCCATTACATCCAGTAATTGACATCCTTTTGATTCGCGGATATCCGTTGCAATAACACAATCATTTCCAAATTTTTGTCTCAGGGCTTCCACCAATTCCGTTCCAATTTGGCCTAATGCGCCTGTGACTAGGACTCGTCCTGTTGGCGTGTCCATGCTCTGAGACATTGGACTAGATACTTGATGATTCATGTTTTTAGAAAAAGCGAGAATTGCTTGAATTCCCGGGAACGTTCATAGGCCAACGCGGACGGCTGAAAACCCCGTTGATTACATGAAGTACATCGTGGTCTCGGGGGGCGTCCTTAGTGGAATTGGTAAAGGAGTCACCGCGAGTAGCATCGGAGTTCTGATGAAATCTCTTGGATATCGAGTCACTGCAATCAAGATCGATCCTTACCTTAATTCGGATGCTGGGACTATGAGTCCGTTCGAACATGGCGAAGTCTTTGTTTTGGATGACGGTGGCGAGGTAGACTTAGATCTCGGTAATTACGAACGATTTCTAGATATCACTCTAAATCGTGACAATAATCTCACTACAGGTAAAGTATATTCTTCAGTTATAGAGAGAGAAAGAAAGGGAGACTATCTTGGAAAAACAGTACAAGTTGTCCCACACATTACAAATGAGATTCAAGACCGAATTGAAAGAATTGCACATACTCCTTCTGATGGCAGTGACGAAACTCCAGATGTATGTGTAATTGAGTTGGGCGGAACAGTTGGAGATATCGAATCCGCTCCATTCGTTGAGGCACTTCGTCAATTTCAATTCAGAGTTGGTCGTGAAAATATTTGTTTTCTTCATGTTAGTCTTGTTCCCGTCATTGGTGTTGTTGGAGAACAAAAGACCAAACCAACTCAACATTCAGTTAAGGGATTGATGGCATCTGGTATTCAACCNGATTTCTTGGTTTGTAGNTCNTCTGAACCAATATTATCTGANGTAAAGACCAAACTNTCTCTTTTCTGTCATGTGTCCGAATCTTCTGTNTTCAGTGCTCANGATGTTTCAAACATATACCGTGTACCTATGATGNTNGANGAACANGGTGCTACNATTGGAATTTGTAANCGATTAGGACTTGAAATTANTCCNGAACGNCCNNTNTTGNNGGAATGGTCAGCACTTGCACAACGCATGGATGANTTAAGCGGNGATGTANATATTGCAATGGTNGGCAANTATACCGGNTTATCTGATTCATATCTNAGNGTAATNAAAGCGCTTCAACATTCAGCNCTTGCNGAAGGTGTNAATTTGCANATCGATTGGGTNGANGCATCTGATTTGGAGATNGGAAATGAAGGNAATGAGAGNCATACTCANTCATGGTCTATGGTTAAGGAAGCAGANGGTATTCTTGTTCCGGGTGGTTTTGGAGATCGNGGTATNGAAGGCAAGATATTGGCTGCTAAACATGCTCGTGAGAATAAGATTCCATANCTAGGAGTTTGTNTNGGTTTGCAAATAGCNACCATNGAATTTGCTAGAAATGTGCTNGGATTAACNGGNGCAAATAGTACNGAATTTGATGAAGATACACCTCANCCAACNGTNATTTTCATGCCAGAAGGNAGTAGGACNCATATGGGTGGAACNATGAGNTTAGGTAGNCGNCAAACAAANTTNCAAACNACNGATTGTGNTGCATATCGATTGTATAAGGGGNCCATGGAAATTNATGAACGCCATCGTCATAGATACGAAGTAAATCCTGAAATGGTTGAGAACCTAGAAGCCGCTGGNTTACAATTTGTTGGAAGAGATACTGAGGGTGTGCGAATGGAAATAATTGAGATGAAAGANCATCCNTTCTTTTTCGGNACNCAATATCATCCAGAATTCAAGAGCCGTCCAAATCGACCAAGCCCNCCCTTCCATGGTNTAATCAAAGCCGCATTNGGNAGGGAAATCTNATNATTCATATTGTGAGCATGTNCNACAGAAATGNCGTTGNTATGCTGGAATAAATACTAGACCNGGAGCTCCACATTTTCCACATNGCCNATNCGTAGGAATCATTTCTCCTTGTTGAGAACTTGTAGAGGTTGTACTTGCTTCTGCTGCAGCCATGTTTGCCCCACTTACAGTTTCTGATCCACCACGTGTGAATAGGAATGCACCTATNCCTCCAATAATGAGGAAAACAACAACNATTCCTGCAATNACTNCAGTAGNNCCAATANTCGATTGAGTATCTTCAGCAGATGGANTGGTNNCTCCATCACTATTTNCTTCATTGGTATCTAGAAGGTCACAGATTCCATCTCCATCTTCATCTGGAGGTAAGGAATCTGCGTCNAACGGATCACTTCCACAATCAATTTCNTCTTGATCACCAGCACCATCATTATCATCGTCAGGNTCGATGTTTCCTCCAAAACCATCGAGNTCGATATCNCTCCATTCTGTTTCATCGTCAGGGAATGCATCATCAGAATTCAGAACACCATCNCCGTCTTTATCATCATCAAGAGTATCTACAATTCCATCNCCATCCATGTCTGGGCAACCAAGTTTTTCGCCAGTAGATGTTCCAAATTCAAAAGGACAATCATCNGCATTATTTCCAGANTCATTATCNCCAAATCCATCATTATCTGAATCATAAATTTGAGTNGGGTCATTTGGGAACCGATCGAANTCATCGAANGCTCCATCNCCGTCAGAGTCTTTCTCAGTAGGNGCACAACCGTCTGAATCTANTTTATCNACATCGTAGTATGGGGTGTTGGGNCATAAGTCACTAAGATCNTTTATGCCATCANCATCTGTATCTCTATTGGATTCGTCACATCCTTGGTTGTCNACTACAGTNCCGGCAGGTGTTCCAGGACATTGATCGATTGCATCTACAACACNATCGCCATCNGTNTCTCTTTGACTCGCTCCACANCCGTTTGAATCAACATCTTGTGCTTCATTTGAATTGGTATATGGNCACAAATCTTGGCTGTCTAATACACCATCATTGTCATTGTCTCGTTGTGATTCTGAGCAACCGTTGAGATCAGCAGTTTCACCAAATGGNGTATTTGGACAATTNTCGTATTCATCTGCAACTAGATCATGATCTTGTTCAGTAGGCTCTCTTGTNAGATGAACAACGGTTGCGTTATCTTCACGATCGAAGGAGAANACGGTCTCCCATCCATTTTCATCGGTNATNATTTCNACATAATATCCTGAATTTCTTTCATGAGTGATAGTAGTCTGTTGCCATCCGTANGGGGCTTGTGCTGCTACCACAACTCCTGCATCATCCGGGCTAAACCATGCAACNTGTGGGCGATTTGCATCATCTACAGTTACTGAGGGGTAAATGCCAGTGGTAATATCGNCCANTCCCAAATCAACGATTGAACCCAAACCATTTGCANCATAATCAATCAACAAAACAGTACACTCATGAATTGAATTACAATCCGAATCCCCACTCGAATCAGTTCCTCTTTGAACAACATACCAAAGGGTTCCATCNGAACTTGTTGCTATNTCTGGACGATAGAATCCAGNATATTGGCTNATTATTGTGCTNGATNCCCATTCACTTCCATTTTTTGTTGCTACTTCGACTGTTCGATCATCNGTATCTCGATAGAANATTACAGGNTCTTCTCCGATAAATCCAATTCGTGGAAATGTTGAGTTTATTGCTACAGTTTCTGGTGTATTCCATTGCGTTCCATCATGCAATGAGAATTTGACTTCNGAAGTTTCTTGATTCACCCATACAGCTCCAATGGTTCCATTTTCGGAAGCTGCAATATCGGTGTACCAACCTGTGGAATTTCCTGATTCTAGAGTGGTGGTTGTCCAACTAGAACTTCCACTTGATTTGATTGCTACCTTGGCTGTTGAAGAAGTAACGGCGTTGAANCTATTTCTNGCAAGAATCTGCATATAGGAAACAGCTAGAGANTCATCAGATAAAGCGACAATATCTGCATATCTTCCACTTTCTGCTTCATCATCTATTGTGGTACGCTGGCTTGAAGCCCCATCAAATGTGAAATGTACAAGATTACAATCATTGGAATCGTTATTGTTGGTNCCTTCTTCNANATCGCAAGAACCGGTTCCNTTTTCGTATCCTTCAAACATTACCATTTGATGTACTCCATCTGAAGTTTTTGCAGATTCAAGATATGCGAAATCGTCAGTTTGTGTGCTCAATTCTCCTTGAATCCATTCACATCCATGGTTGTCGATTCTACTTGTTGGAGACGAACCTAGACATTGATCNACTNCATCTACCACTCCATCTCCATCTTCATCTAGTCCAGGNNTTGCNACAATCAAATCTTCTTCAGTGGCATCATAAAATGCAAAAATTTCTTCATCATTTNCATCTAGAATCATATCGATGTATTTTCCTACATTTCCAGAATCAGANACTGTAACAACTTCATATCCACTTCCATCTTCTCTCATNANTATTGCATCATCATCAGCATTATTGTACCAAGCAATCTTTTTCTTGTCATTTGAATCAAACATTAGCCGGATATAATCNCCATCAGAATTCCCGTCATGTATTCGTTCTGTATTCCAAAATCCACTTCCAGGNGTTGCNAACCAAACACTTTNAGTNNTGNNGGAGAACCATCCACTACCNGCNGAATNNTTNTGNTANGCAATGTGTAATGTTCCAGAGGAATCAAATGCGCCTGATAACCAATAATATTCGCTANTATCGCCTGTTGCATTAGACACTACTGTAGANATNGTCCAACCACCTGGAGTGAGAGTAGCATGNCGAATGAATTCCTTNTACCACGCACGTTCAATACTGCCATCTATTGGACTATATGCTGCTTGAATTTGATATCCACTGTAAATTACATTTAATGTTCCTGAATCATCAATTAGAAGATCACTCCATCTTCCAATTTTCGAATTGCCATCATATTCTTCAGCTTCTCCATCTCCACTATCGATAATTTGTGTACTCCATTGCCCATTTTCAAATGTTGAATAAGCTAAATCCTCATCTCCGGTGTGATAGGTATAGTGTTCGTTTCCATTGGCATCAATTTGGAATCCAATCCTCCCTTCGTTGCCATCATATGGTCCCTCATCTCCAGTATCTTCGCCAGGTGCTACGGTAGATGTCGTCCATGAAGATCCATCAAATCTTGAAATTCTAATGATGTGTTCTGATGCATCAAAATGTGCGATTCTCGGATATCCAGAGGGGTCAATTTGTAAATTTGCTAATCGCCCAGTGGAACCGAATGAGAAAATCTGTTCACTATTCCAATAACCCGCTGCATCATTGGTTACCCATAAGTCGCTATCTTTTGTATGAGCAATCCAAAGTGTTCCATCGGGCGCTTCTTCTATGCTGGAATGTGAACCAGCATTTCCGTAACTGTCTGCTCTATCTTGAAGCCATGCTGTCGCCCCACTTCTAGCTGAAGTATCCATTTGTTCTTCTTGAATTGGTGAATAATGGGTATAATCTAGCATTGCCATAGTGGTCGATGCTAGCATCAGCAGGACGAGGATGAGTGACGTTCGGCGTAGGTCCATGCATACGCACGGTGAGTATGAGGTGTTGAACATTGTCGCGAATACTATTCAGCCGAAATCCGAATTAATCGAGTGGTTCGATACCCCTGAAGGGCCTTCATGTACTTCTTTTCTTGAAATTCCAAATCCAGTTCTTGGTCTCCTGTATCTATTCTCAGTGAATTTAGCGTTGCCAGTTTCGCTGGAGTTACAATTGCCAAGATATTGTCTATTCCAATTGAACGAATAACAGCAGGAGATAATTGCAGATTACCTCTACCTATCAGAAATCCTTGTCCCCCCATTGGAGATAATAGTGTCAGGATTCTAGCGTTTTCTTTGAATTGCGCTTTATGTTTTTCAATCGATTCGATTAATTGTTTTTCATTCAAATCTGTACCCTTTTTTTCGTTTCCGATAGTAATATCAATTCCCAATACTGTGATGGAAAAACCAATTGATTCTCCGATAGTTCGTAATGTTCCACCACTTCCCCAAATTACCAGTGTTTCAGGATTATCTTCAATGACTTCACCTAGATGATCTGCAAGAGCTTCAATAATTTCATTTTCAGAAATTCGTTCAATTCGTTGTTTTGATCCTTGCATCCATCTAGGACTTCCAGGGCTCATCGCTTCAGCATACATTTTCACTACCCATTCTCCTTCACGATATAGAGTCTCATCGAGATCCATTACTTCTGTTTGAGCAATCAATAGGTCGCCTGAATACCATGCTGCTAATGCTTCAGCAGCAGATCTTGGCGAAGCACCAAAACTTCCACTATGCATTTTTACTCCAGCCGGAACCCCTAGAATAGGTGTAGAGGCAGAATCAATATCCTCCAATGCTCCAATTATATCTCGGGTTGTTCCATCTCCTCCAGCATACAGAATAAGTTCTACTTTCTCTTCAATTAGTGAATGAACCACTTGGATTGTATCATTTGCAGAAGTGGATTCGGGGGTTAGACAGATATTATTCCATTGTCCTAAATTTTTCATTTTTTCAGGAACCCACGAGTCGCCCATTCTGCCTTCGGGAAGAAACCAATTTACTTGTTCCCATGAAATAGGAGATAGTTCAATTATGGAATTTAGATGTTCTAATGCTTCTTTCATTCGTGGCCCAGCACGATCCTCTGCCCCCTTTGCCCTAGCAATTTCAGCCATACCATCGGAACCTTTCATTGCTAGACGGCCGCCTAGGCCTGCATCAGGGTTCACGATGACCCCGATTCGCCGTTCCATAGTGGTCTCAAAGAGACATTGAACATCAAGGCTCGGTTATTTTGTATATCAACCGTGAATCTATATCGTATCATTTCTTGAGTCAAATATGGAAGACTGGAAACGTCGTCGTTTGTCGATTCTTTGGTTTACAGGTATTACATTGGGTTGGATGATTCTTTGTTACATCGCTTGGGTAGCTAGTGGTTGTAAACCATTTATGCCATATATTTCAGATTTTGATTTATTTCAGCCAGGGGACACCCTATTTTCCTTAGGTACATTCCTTACCACAATAACAGTAGTATGGATGATGGTTGAAATTCAGTTATTCAATCGTGAGAGATTAATGGAAAAAGAAGCCCATTACGTATGGCATATTTTGAACCATGCTGCATTATTACCTGGAATGGTTGCTGCATATTCTACGTTCATGGTAGGTCAAACACCTTGGGATGTTAATGGATATCTGCATGGAACATATGCATTTACCATCTTTAGATTGGGAATTGTGTGGTGTGTAATGGCATGCATATTAACGGCTAGAATTCATTGGGGAACACCTCTGCTTCGCAAGATTCTTCTTGCACGAGGAATACCTGCTGTAGCTGCTATTGTAGGATTATGGCAGATGCTAAAGAATCAGGCATCAGTTTGGACTGAAGATTTTGATTGGGATGCGTGGAATCAATCTCCTAGTGATATGATGGAATTTTGTACTTCTCGCCAATATCCTGCGTTAGAGATAGCTGCAGCATGGGAATTTGTGCTATGTCTTGGAATTGTTTTCACAGTTGTCAGTTTCCTATTGGATCTTCAACCACCAACCGATTCTCACTCTGAAGAAGAATAGAATTCGAGGGTTGGATTGAAGTCGAAGTCAATCTTCCGAAGTCTCATGACGGGCGGGGATGACAGCAATGTCATGACCATTGAGGATGCTTTTGCCCAGACTCTTGCAGATATGGAAGAAGCTAGAGAGGAACTTGCATCAGCACCAGTCATTGAATCAGAATCCCCTTCACTTGATTCAGCTTTTGAGCAAGGAACTACAGAAGTTACCGAAGAAGAATTTGTTCCAAGTCCACCTATGGATACTCCACCTAGTCCACCAATGGATACTCCTCCAGCAGATCCACCGATGATGGGACCTCCAATGGGTGCACCACCAGGGGGTCCCCCGATGATGGGACCTCCAATGGGTGCACCACCAGCTGGTCCGCCGATGATGGGTCCTCCAATGGGTGCACCCCCAGCAGGTCCCCCAATGATGGGTCCTCCAATGGGTGCGCCACCAGCGGGTCCCCCGATGATGGGTCCACCAATGGGTGCACCTCCAGCAGGTCCCCCGATGATGGGTCCACCAATGGGTGCGCCTCCAGCAGGCCCTCCAATGATGGGTCCTCCAATGATGGGTCCTCCAATGGGTGCACCTCCAGCATCACCTGCAATGATGAGTCCACCGATGGATGAACCTCCAGCAGCACCTCCAATGATCCCCGCACAGGAGTTTCAGTCTGATGAGTCTACATTCCAGGTTGCAGATTTGTCTGAGATTACTTCAGACATGGAATCAGATGAAGAACTAGTTGAAGAAGAAAAACCAATGGAATCAGTTGAATCAGTTATAGAAGCAGTATCGGTAACAGAAATTGAACCCGATGAAGTTTTGGAAACACCCGAAATTAATCTAGAACCTGAATTTAATCCAGTAGATGCTGATGAATTCATGTCCGATTTTGAAGATGAATGGGATGAGTCAGCACCTGTTCGTGCATCAGATGTCGATAGGACAGAAGACATGAATTGGTGATGATACTAGGGAATCTTTCTTCATCCAAGGATTAAACCACAGGTCAAGGTGGAGCCATGACCATGTTGACTGTTGATGTCGGTCTTGATGTTCCCCATGAGTATGCGACCGGAATTTCCGTTGGTGAAATAATCAAACATGTTCATGGAAAAAAGTCTGGAGCAGTTGCCGCTACAATTGACGGTAATCAAGTTGATTTATCATACGAGATTAATTCTAATTGTAGTATTCGCCCTATCCTAGCATCAAGCGAAGAGGGATTGTACATTTTACGGCATTCATGCGCACACCTCCTTGCTCAAGCAGTGTTGGAATTTTTTCCAGATGCCAAGCCAACTATTGGTCCTCCAATAGAAAATGGTTTTTATTATGATTTTCAAATGCCTGCACCTAGTGAAGAGTATTTGCGTGCCATAGAGAAGAGAATGAAGGCAATAGTCAAAGAGAATTTGACGGTTCAAA
>PBDV01000009.1 GCA_002718215.1 Methanobacteriota archaeon | reverse complement strand
ATCCAATAATTCAATTGGAAAATTAATTTTTCAATTGGAAAATTCATTTTTTAATGATAGAGTGGATGATGAACTATCGATTCATTTCGAAGCACAATGGAGGCGGGAATTGACCCCATGGAAGGCTTGGACATCCTCAGAGATGAATCTAGGAAAGGAGGAGGTCAAGCTCGAATTGATGCTATTCGAAAAACTGGACGTCATACTGCGAGGGAGCGGATAAACGCACTAGTAGATGAGAACAGTTTTGTCGAAATAGATGCATTTGTAAAAAGTAGAGAAACCGAACATGGAATGGATCGTAATTCCATTTTAGGGGATGGAGTAATGGCAGGAAGCGCCACTATTGAAGGAAGAAGGATACTTTGTTTTGCTCAAGATTTCTCTGTATTTGGTGGCTCCATGGGTGAGATGCATGCTCAAAAAATTGTAAAAATTGTCGACATGGCTCTAAAGTCTAGATTGCCAATCATTGGAATTTGGGATGGCGGTGGACAAAGAGCCCATGAAGGAGTGAGTGCACTAGGAGCAACGGGAGAACTGATGGATCGATTAATTGCATGTTCTGGCCGTATCCCAATGATATCTTTGGTGTTAGGACCCGTTGTGGGCGCGTCTGCCTTGGCAGCCGCTATTGCAGATTTTGTCATCATCGGCGAAGAACATGGAGAATTCTTTCTTTCAAGTCCCCTTGAAACTCCAGAAGTAGCGGATGAAGGAATGAGTTCTAGGGACCTTGGAGGGGCAGAAATGCATGCTAGTAGATCGGGTATTGCTAGTTTAGTTGCTACCGATGAAGACGATGCAATGGATATAGTTGCTGAAATCCTCTCTCATTTCCCAGATCATTGTGATGCATTACCCCCTATTCTTCCGACTTCAGATTCAGATAATCGACCCTGTGAATCTTTATCGGAAATAGTACCCGATGACTCTAATCGGCCGTATGATATGAAGAAAATCATTGAAGAAGTTGTAGATGAAAACCGTTTCTTGGAACTCCAACCTCTTTATGCTGAAAATATTATCATTGGTTTCGCTAGATTAGGGGGGAACCCAATAGGAATTATTGCTAATCAGCCTAAGGTTCTTGCTGGATGTCTAGATATTGATGCATCTGTAAAAGCAGCTAGGTTTATTCGGACATGTGATTGTTTCAATATTCCATTGGTTTCCTTCGTAGATGTTCCTGGCTTCCTCCCAGGAACAGTGCAAGAATGGGGAGGAATTATTCGACACGGTGCAAAATTGTTGTACGCATATGCAGAAGCAACTGTACCTCAGCTTACAGTTGTAACTAGAAAAGCATACGGAGGAGCATATTTAGCAATGTCTTGCAAACATCTTGAATCAGATTACAATGTCTCATGGCCTTCAGGAGAACTTGCAGTAATGGGTGCAGAGGGTGCTGTAAATATCATCCATAGAAAGGAATTAAAAGATTCAGAAGACCCGGTTTCTAAACACTCTGAATTAGTTAGCGAATATAGGCAGAAATTTGGCGACCCATATGTTGCTGCTCGAAATGGGTGGTTGGACGATGTTATAGAGCCCAATGAAACTAGAATTCGATTAATTAGGGCATTAAAACCTCTCACCTCAAAAAGAGTATGGCAACCGCCAAGAAAACATGGAAACATTCCACTATAATGCAAATTTATTATCGCAGATTATCTTCTACATCACTTAATCTAGACAAAAGCAATGGTAGACTAGGCAATTCTGCCCTCCTATCTGGTTCAATGAAAATTGACCATGCAAAGAGGTGTTGTGCCGCCAGCATCCATCTCCCATCAAGGTGTAATGTGCCAGTTGAACCCTGAATGGGAACGACTGAACCCGACGAATCATACGATGGAGTAAGATGTAGGTCGACTTGGATCGGTAGAGGGACATCTATTCCTTCGCCAATTCCAGAATCAAAGTCAATATACATGGTTGGAGATAGACCTCTTTCATCCAAAGAGGTGATTATCGATGACGCCCATGGCCCTCTTTCATCTAATACTCTCCTTCCTTTCTGTGGATAGATACGCCCCCCGGCTTCTGCCCATGCATCTGCTACTGAACGTGCAGCCGCCCCTCCTCCTCGAAGAATAATTAGAGGAGAAGTAGTTGTAGAAAACAGTCCAAAACAACGAGCTACAAGCACCACTCCCAAACCATCAGTACTTCCAACTACTAATCTGTGGCCATCCCATCGAAGTTGATTTGTAGAAGCCATGTCTAAACTTCGATCGTTGGCAATTACTCCTGAACGAGAATTCAACCCATGCTTAAGTGGAGTTGTAAGTGAAACCCAAAGTAACGGATTTTCACCAAATGGCTGTTCGACTATTGAAGATTCATGAATTCCAATTGGATTCGCCCCCCATCCAGGGGGATGTTCTACTACCTCATTTGTGGCATTTTCAACCAAATTGAGTAATTGTGAAGGTGGGGCCGCAACATCCAAATTTCGACCCAATACGATTTGACCTAAAAGAGAAGACATATCTCCTGTTTCATATTTTGAAATTGCTGAAATTTGCCTATCATTTGAACCATTCAAATGAGTATCAACCAATAGCGAAAGAAGGGGAGTAAGGGAATGAGAAATTGGAGAACCAGCTACAACACAATGTACACTTCGGCGGCGCCCCATGTTCGCTCCAAAGAGCCTGAACCTATGGGGATGACGCTCAAGGTTCAAATCCACGAATCGTACACGGAGCAGAATGGAGTCTGATTTAGACATCGCTCGTTCAATAGAACTCGCACCTATAGAGGAGATTGCATGGAAGATGGGAATTGGGGTGGAAGAACTCATTCCTTTTGGTAGACATATGGCTAAAATTACGTGGCCTGCTATTCGTTCAAGGCTAGATCGCCCAAGAGGATCGTTGGTCCTAGTTACGAGTGTAAATCCTACAAGATATGGTGAAGGAAAAACAGTGACTACAATTGGACTAAGTATGGGTCTAAATCGGATTGGTAAGAAAGCTGCTTGTGTAATCAGGGAACCATCAATGGGGCCTGTTTTCGGCATAAAGGGCGGAGCTGCAGGAGGTGGGCATGTCCAAGTCCTACCCATGGAAGATATCAATCTACACTTTACTGGAGATTTGCATGCAGTTACCTCCGCACATAATCTTTGTAGCGCAATTCTCGATAATCATTTACACCATGGTAACGAACTAGAAATAGATACATCAAGGCTCCTATGGCCTCGTGTAATAGACATGAATGATCGTACACTAAGAGGGGCTGCAATCGGACTTGGTGGGCCAGGAAATGGGGTTGCTCGAGAAGAACGATTTGATATTACTGCAGCAAGTGAAGTTATGGCAATTCTTGCCCTTTCTACTGATTACGAAGATTTGAGAAGAAGATTGGGCAATATTGTAGTTGGTTCTACCTCTGAGGGTAAACCAGTCAAGTCAGAAGATATTGGAGCCGCTGGAACGATGTCTCTCCTGATGAGGACTGCTTTTCTTCCAAATTTAGTTCAAACAACTGAGGGGACTCCTGCCTTCATCCATGCGGGACCATTTGCAAATATCGCACATGGAAATTCAAGTATTATTGCAGATAGATTAGCATTATCNATACACGACATAGTGGTTACCGAAGCNGGGTTTGGAGCCGATTTAGGGGCAGAAAAAGCATTGCACATTAAATCAAATGCCTCNGGATTAGCACCTGATTGNATTGTAGTAAATGTCACCGTTCGAAGCATGAAAATGCATGGATTAGGNATGGTGGGCCTCTCAACAAACAAAGANGCGATTGAGGCAGAAAATGTAGAGATGGTAAGACATGGNGCTTCNGCAAACCTTACCAGACANATACAAAATATGGCCAAATTTGGACCNGATGTGGTTGTGTCCATCAATNGATTCCCTTCAGATACTGATGATGAAATAAATGCCTTGATTGAAATTGCAACTGANGCCGGAGCAGCAGATGTTGCACTCTATGAAGGCCATGCAAAGGGNGGTGAAGGTGCAGAAGAACTTGCGAGAGCAGTTTCAAAGGCAGTGCAACGACACATGGCATCAGGGCGNCCATTTAATCCTCTTTTCAAGTCNGATGCACCAATAATGGAGAAAATNGAAACAATTGCAANATCAATGTATGGAGCATCTGGAGTTTCTATCAAACCNCGCGCAAAAAAGCAATTGGATCGGATTATCGAATGGGGTTATGGAGAATTNCCAGTATGNATGGCAAAAACCCAATATTCATTCAGTCATGANCCTGGACTTCATGGTGCACCCAAGGGATTCTCACTACCNGTTAGAGAATTTCGTCTAAATGCAGGTGCTGGATTTGTGGTAGCAGTTTGTGGAGATATGATGACAATGCCTGGNCTACCTAGGAAACCTGCNGCAGAAGAAATGGACATGGATAAAGATGGGAATCTAACAGGCATATTTAGCTAAGAGGAGACAGTATGAANATTCTNAAAATCTCTGATTCAAGTTGTAGAATCAGNGTTGATGACCAAGATGATTTGTGGGCTCTTTCAAAGGTTTGCAGAAAGGGCGTACAAATTGGAATGTTAAGCCATAGAAGAGATTCTACTACCGGCTCAACAGATGGAGGACGGGCAAAGGAGGCAGAAAGAAAGGCCATGTGGATNGTTCTCATTATCGAACACACTGAATTCCATACATTTAGCGAATCTTTACGAACTACAGGAATAATTACAGAAGCCCCAATTGATCAGGGNAGNCATCACACTCATTCAATNGAATTGCATTCTGAAATTGAACTNCAATGGCAAAANAACATCCCANTTGAAGATAGAGAATTNTTGAGAAAGGCAGCNGATGTAGGTTCNAAAGCGAAGGTNCTGCTNATNGTAGTTGAAAATGATGAAATCCAATTGTTTGAAGTTACGGCAAATGGATTGAGGGATGGAACTCAATTTAACTTACGAGGCGGAGGTAANCGAGAAGGANATAGTNCATTTACTCGAGAGNCTTTCTTTGAGGATACTGCAAAAGANACGTTCTTGGTAGTNCGCCCTGGAATGCCNTTGTTACTATGNGGNCCTGGAAGTGCAAGAGAAACATTNGCTGCTGCATTAAAGAANGTAGGATGTAAGGAAACGATTCGAACGGTTTCTACGAGNATAGGNGGACGTGCTGCTGCCAATGANGTTCTTAGAGAAGGATTGGCTAACGACATACTTGGAGAACATACAATGGTAAGGCAGACTAGNTTGATTGAAGANGCTCTAGAACGAGTGGGNACAAATGGAGCGGTAGCATATGGAGGATTAGAGATACTTAATGCCACAGAGCAAGGGGCTGTTGAAACNCTAATTATCAATGCAGATTTGCTTCGNAGTGAAACAGAACTATGCGTANATAAACCGTGGTCAATTATTTCAGAGATGGTNCTTTCNTCTGGCGGNGAAATAGAGCANTCCTCTACTGACCACGATGCAGGTGCTCAATTGCTTGGATTNGGAGGAGCTATTGCCCTATTAAGATGGAAANTAGAATGAACAAACTCATTCAGTTCCGATGTCTGGGGCAAACATGACTCGCCCAATGGGNCGAATTGTCGCATTCGCCCCNGAGCCNGGAGGATTTGAGGGNCCAGTAGGGCAGATCGCTAGAAAAATCGAAGATTTAGGTAATGATGTNTGGTGGATTNATAGAAATGGNACTGATCAACCNATAGACAAAGTTGGACAAGAAAAAAACGACAAAATCGATAGAGGGGCATTTGATTGGAGAAAATTATTGAATGGAGCGAGATGGTTAATTACTGCAGGNCCTACATTGATTTCNAGCGAAGATGAACNAGCAGTNTGGTCTGCAGCNCTTACATTTTCCGAACTAGAGGGNACGTTAAATGCCCTNATTCTTTCATCTAATGATACATCTTTCATTCCTATTTGGACAAAAATAATTCCTAGAATCAGACAATTNCACATTATCGGATTAACTAGCAAAGAAATTAGNAAAATTTCAGCGCACGAANAATGGGCTNCNCCAAATATCAAGGAAGAATACATTGAGNCATTAGAACNGATTCAACGCAAGACTTTGATNCCTCATTTAGTTGCTCGAGANAATTCAAACGGAGGATGGAGTGCAGATGCNCATTCNTATGGAATTTGTGAAACAGAAAANTCTGGAGAGGATCACATGGGNAATTGGGTAGGAAAATTTCTNCATGGNTTGATTAAACATGGACATACAAAAGAAACNGCAGTTAAATCTCTTGAATATGCAAAAAACGAACACTAAAGTTCAGATTCCCATTTCCAATATTTTCTNGCTTGTCTTACAATGAAGAAAATANATGCACAGAAAATTNCACTACGAAANATTTCCAGTGGACCCCAAAGCCATGCATCAAACCATCCATCAAAAATCAGAGGAAANGGNTNGAANGGTTGAGTNCCATAAATGCCNGAATGAGAAGGCATNTCCATCAANATATGAGATAAATANGCTAGAATTGCAAGGGGTGCNGCTCGATGTTTTNGCCAAAANGGNAAAACAAAAAANGACCAGAAAATCAGNCCGTGNGTAAACAGCCAAACATGATAGGTCCAATGATTAAGAATNTCAGGATGAGTAATGAAATCTTCTGCATATGCAAATGGAATTGTCCTTCCNGCTAACCATCCAAGGTATGGATGAACCAACAATAAATTGGTTATATCAGGNAGTAAAGCAAAACCTGCTCCAATAGCATGTCGATTTTTAATATCCTTAGGGGCAATCTCACCAATGCTTNCNCCAATAATGAAATGAGTGAAAATATCCATGTAACACCTAAATCAATTTACAATNATTAGACTGATTCAGAATCCTCGATATTTTCTTCTTCNGTTTCNNNTTCATCACGTAGATGCAATAANGTTTGAGAATTTCGAAGNCCNAAAGATACAACTGCTGCAATCAAAAGAAGNGGTGCTGCTCCACCCAGAGTAACATAAGTTCCAACTGGTGTTCCGCCGCCCACAGTTGATGTTGTGAAATTAAAATCACCATCTGCAAACCGAGGTTCTCTCCATTGAGTAACAGTGAGATTAATTTGAAANGTTACTTGTTGATTACTTCCAAGGCACAAAGTGCCTTCACTACCCTGATTAGTTACTGAAAGAAGCCAGTCACCCTTACCGTACATCCAAACCTGTGTGTCGCTTTTCAAATTGAATATCGTTTCCTGTAATTCATCACTTGAAGTAGCATTGATTTCAGGAATTGGAGTATCGATATTNACTGTNTCTGAGCCTTCCCAATTTTCTGCAGACCATGAAGTACTGTTTGTACCATCNGAGTAATTTACAGGATCTGGGGCCCTAACTTCNACAAGCCATTGTGGTTGACAATCAACGCCTGCCAAAGTCCCACCTTGATTTANAACGGAATAATTTGCAGCTANTATTCCTCCTTGGTCTACGGTTACCATGGCTTCAACTCTAGAACCACTTGATACAGTCTGACCTACTTCAGTAGACCATGATTGAGTACCCCATTCAGCATACCAATTTTCAACCTCCATCTCAGGTTCTGGATTCAACAAAGGCATTGCAGCTACAAANGGAATTGTCAACATAATTGTAGACATCCAAACNGCACGCAATAATTNTGANTTGTTAGGNTCNGGNTTTCTACCAATNGGNTACANTTTNGCNATCTTTNCAGANANTGAACTGGNGCNTTGCTNANGCTCATCNNCAACCAAATCAGCATCAACNGGCTCGTCNGCCATGATNNTCGGGCNACATTATCCTCCTTGAGGNTGNCTCAACAATCNGGCATATTTCGGGGCAGTTTCATTATCCCAGCCTTGTATCGANAGNCATGGTGCCCGGCCCTCCNAAAGGACCTCCAAGAGGGCCGCCGACCTCTAAACCGCCAACTGNGCCCAAAGANGAAGAGGGNGANANTATCGAAAACGNNGAGACTNAGGCNTCTCCNGGNCCTCCAAGAGGNCCTCCTGGAAGAGGNCCNCCTTCTACAGGNCCGCCTTCNNNNGGGCCACCTTCAGGGCCGCCTTCNTCNNGNCCACCTTCAGGGCCNCCTTCTTCACGTCCACCTTTGAAAGGACCACCAATTGCTACCATCGAAGATGATGNCGAAGAAGAAGACATCGAAGAAGATGTCGAAGAAGATGATGTCGAAGAAGAAGACGTCGAAGAGGATGAAGAGTACCAAGATGCAGATAATGAAGGNCCAATAATTGTGGATAAATTTGGAACTGATGACCGTAAACCTATGGAGATNNAAGTGGAATCATTNGATGCATTNCCAAATCGAATTCCACTTTCAGAGAGTGATCCTGATGATGCACCCCCTCCTGTTTCTATTNCTCCAAGAGAAGTTAATGCTCCAGCAGGTTCNGTGTATGATGATTTACCAGATACAGAACGAAGTGGCCACATTGTACCTTTCGCANTATGGCCTAGAACTGCTGTACGGTCAGTAGCATCAAATAGACATCTACTTCTCGATATGATGGACGATTTGNTAACTCTTCTAGAATCCAATCAGGAGACTTTTCCGTCCTTTGACCTNGATGGACAAACATTGATGTTGGAAGAATACTTATCTTATAGGCCAGAAAACCGTGAACGTGTTNGTTCACTAATTTCTGATGGTCGATTGAATATCGGTCCCTGGTACAATCCTCCNGCTCAATTCTTAGTTGGGGGNGAAGCATTGATNAGAAATTTGCAGAAGGGNGTCTCNACAATCAAATCATTNGGAGGAANTATTGGTAGTACTGTAATGCCTCGGAGCACTTCACATGTTAGTCAATTGCCGGCCTTGCTAACAGGAATTGGTTCAGATGAATTNATTTTCAACGGTGGAGCNGGCCCTTGGATTCAAGATGCTCGTGGTGTTTTCAAGTGGAGTTCCACTGATGGTAATTCATCANTTCTAGCGATTAAACAAGTACCTAACGGAAACNCATTNGGAGGATGGGGATTCGAGAAAAGAGAGACCGATTCCAAGGATAAAATGGATATAGATTCCGATTCGGCTTGTGTAAGGATCGAAGATCTNTCGAATATGCACTTNGAACGATATGGTTGGCTTCCACCAATGATGGTTTTCGGAAATGGAACTCGGCATGGAATGGCACAACCATCCCTACCGAGCCTAATTTCTGATGCNAACAAAGCAATGGAAGGAGAGGTTTCCTTCAAACATTCNAGTTTTACAGAATTTGCAAAAGATGTACGTTCTTGGGTTGGAAGGAAAAAACTGTACGCATTTGATGGTGAAATGCGCCATGGATGGGATAGAATGCTCCATAGTGGAGCATTGTCTTCCCGGATATACCTGAAGAGAATGAATGACCACACAATACGAACTCTTACTCAATCTACAGAACCATTNGCGGCTCTAAGTTGGTTCCATGATGGGCGGAAACGNTGGGAAAGAATACAAGATGCNTGGAACTTAGTGNTACAGAATCATGGATTCCATGAAATTGGAGGAGTNTCTCCTGATGCAGTTCATATGGATATGGAAGATTCCTTCAGGCATGCACAAGAAACTGCAGCTATGGTTACAGAAGATGTANGAATAGAACTTGCAGATTCAATGAACCTACATCATATTGACCGCGATGCAGTACCGTTACTATTGCATAATCCNCTAGGGACTGAATGGAGTGGAATGTTGCCNNTAGACATNGTCGCTCCAGCATATCGATGTTGGTTGGATGCTGGGAACCCAGTNCACCTAGAATTCTCTAAAGCCCCAATAAATTCTGTAATAATTAGTGATTTAATTCAAGTTGCACCAGAAGTAGACACACACCTCCATAGAGATACNCATGTTCAACTAGAATTACCGCGTATTAGAGGNAGGGTGCAAGTACANCGNTTACCNCCTGGAATACATGTCCTTCATGCAGTTCCNGGGCATGCTGCGCCATCCACTCTTCCAGGTAAACCTGTTCAAGTTGAACAAGAAGGAGGTAGAGTATCATCAATAGACAATGGAGAAGTAAGAATTGAATTCCTAGCAGACGGTNGATTCGATCTTATTGACCGTTCCACTGGNCGTAGATTCCCAGGAATTGGAAGACTTGAGGACGTAGAAGATGCAGGTGATTCTCACGACCATAGTCCCGCAGGACATCCCGGACAAAGNGATNNGCCAATGGANCTTAGAGCTCAGCCTTTNGATAGGCGCCTGCACGATGCAGATATTACAAGAATCCAAACCACCAGTAGTTTACAACATTCAGATGAGTGGTCAGCTACAGTTCATCTANGAATTATATGGAATCTTCCTGCATATCTCGANATTACAAATCAAACTCGAAGTGTAGAATTGGCTCCCGTAATTATTGACCATTTCGTTACAGTAAGATTAGGTGAAAGGAACGTAGAAGTAGANACATGGGTCGATAACAAAGCCGAAGATCACAGACTCCGATTAATTGTTCCAACTGGGATGCACCTAACTGAATCGCATGCNGGATCCCCATTCGATGTTGTTCGAAGGCCTGTACTTCANCCTCATGANCCAANTTGGACTCAACCNCTTGTACCAACACAACCNATGGAAAGATTCCTCGCAGTAACAGGAACAGATGATGGTTTGAATGATGGAGGATTAGCATTACTATCNCCTGGTGTAAATGAATACGAAGTTATTCTTGCAGANGATGCAGATCCNGGGGGGCATGATCTCGCACTAACATTGGTCCGTTCAGTNGGTTGGACTTCACAAAANGGGTTTGCTCATAGACATGANNCTGCTGACGCAGTACTGCCAGCTCCGGGTTCCCANTGTATTGGNTCNTCTATTACTCGATGGTCANTNCTTCCNTTCGACGAAGATTGGCAAAGTGAATCNGTACANCATGCNGCAGAATGTTTTGCAGCATCTGCGAATCTATTAGTNGCNACTAGAAANCCACTNGCNAATGGCTTCTTTGAAGAANCTCTTACTCCTGGAACACTNGGNCGNAGTCTGCAACATATCCGATTTGAAGGNGATGGNCCAGAGCCGATTCTTTCAGCATTCAANCCATCAGANGATCAAGGANCAATCNTNCTTNGAGTNTATAATCCGACAGANACTGATTGGAATGGTNGAATTTCTTCAGAACTCGATTTGAGTCGCGTACATGANTGTAGTATGTTAGAAAACGCCAAGAAGAAGAAGNTTGANTTAAACAATGGAGGATGGNATGCNGAAGTTCCATCNGGTTCAATTGTACAATGGCGATTATCCTGAACCTCCGAACTATGTACCGTGAAGTATGTGAATCATCAACATGACCGGTTTCCACACTAGGTTTCAACTCCGAAGGAGGATGATTGATTCTTACGAAGAAAGAAATCATGGAGAAGAAGCCGGATTAAAAGGTGAAGAAATTGCTAGGAAAAATTTGGAGAAAAAATTGGGCCCACAAGGGTGGCACTTTCTTACTGGTGTTTTAATCCCAGACCCAAATCGACCAGTCGGTCGATTTGAAATTGATATTGTAGCTATTTCACCTAAAGGAATTGTTCTAATTGAGGTGAAACACTGGAAAGGGAAAATCGAAGTTTCAGAAGATGGAATGAAGCAAACTAAGGGGGGAGTAGATTATCCATTTGGACGGCTTGATGATCGAATCAACCAAGTTAGCAGAATCCTGCGCCCCTCGATTATACTAAGTGGAGTGGCTGAAGATTCTCCACCAATCAAGGCAGCAATAATCCTCACACATCGAAGTAGTGAAGTTAGCGCTGATACAATGGGGCAACATAAAATTCTCAATTTGAAAAATTCAACCGCAATAAAATCCCTATTTGACGGAGAAGACAAAATGAACAACGAAACACGTAATCACATATTAGAGAAATTAATGTTATTCGGAACTTGGGATACCATCCAACATAAAGGAAGGGAAGAATCGGGATTGATTCGATGGGGACAAATTCCTGAAGAAAAACAAGAGATGATTGTGGAAGGAATAGATATACTGGATAGAACTAGAGTCAGTGGATTTACAATCGAACCAATATGTGGGTGGTTTAGGACATTATTCAAGACACCGTATCTAAAAATACTAATTAAATTGAGAACAAATGAAACTATAGAATCTGAAATTAGTATTGATTCGAGAATCCCGTGGATTCAACCAGGTATAGGGCATATGAGTGAAGGAATCCCCTTGATTGGAGTCAAACATTTGGATTATGGCCGAGAAACTGACGAAGATCCAAGGGATTTTGCTCGACTGGAAGGAATTCCTTACTCTAAGGGAGATGTGATTAGAGGAACGGTAGATGGATGGCATGACAAACACGGCCTATTCATTGAACTACAACCGAACATGAATGGCCTTATTCCAATGAGTCTTCTTCCAAGCCTTGGACTCGACAACCTCAAAATACTGTATCCACGAGGAACTTCTGTGAGAGTAGTGGTTACTAGGGTAGACCATCGAAGAAGTCGTATTGCTTTGAACTTCCCGGAGGGAGATGAATGAGATCTAGTACTGCAAAAGCCCCTACTCGAATTGACCTCGCAGGTGGATGGACAGATGTACCAATATTTGCTGAAAAGTATGGTGGAGAGGTGGTGAATTTTGCAATAAAAATTCATGCTGAAGCAAATGTAAGTACAAATGAAGAAGGAATGTTAATTGCTAATTATAGAAGCAATTCAAGACTTGGTTCAGGTCTAGGCACCACCGGAGCAGTAAATGTGGCATTATTGGCGGCAATAGATGGTGGGAATTCAGGACCACTAGAAATTGCTGAACAAGCATACAATTTTGAAATGCAACTCGGAAATATTGGTGGAAGGCAAGATCAATGGGCAGCGGCACTTGGAGGCTTCAATCACTTACTTTTCATTGGAGATAGGGTTGAACAACTTCCATTGGAACCATTACCTAGTTCTAGGAACTGGCTAACTAAACATCTAATTTTGGTCGATAGCGGAATTCAACACGTTTCTGGAGAGATGCATAAGGAAGTTTGGGGTAGATTTGAACAAGGCGATTCACAGGTAGAAGAAGGGTTACTGATGCTAAGAAGTGCAGCAAAAAAGATGGCAGAGGGGCTCAATCGAGATAGAAGAGATTCTGTTGTTGAATCATTGAAACAAGTATGCGAAGGAGTGGATTTAATTGATGAGAAAATACATGCTCCGTTCAAAGCAGTAATTGAGCCATTAATAGAAGAAAAACGAGTGATGGCGTGGAAAGCAGTGGGAGCAGGTGGGGGAGGATGTGCAGTTATTCTGTCTCGCCCAAGTACTCAAGATTTAGTCAAGAAAACATGTGAAGATGCGGGATGGAAAGTAATAGATTGGGAATTTGATGACGATGGCCTAGTGGTCGAAAATAAGTGAATACGGAGGATAAAGAATGGATCTTGACCAAGCATTGGAAGCTGACGCTGATTTCATGTTAATTTCTACAAATGTCTGCTACTATTGTACAAGGGCAAAGAATTTTCTAGATTCAAGAGGGTATTCATACTTTGAAATAAATGGAAGCGAAGATCTTGAAATTCATCTCGAAGCAAGAAACAGAACCGGGTGGAGGACTGTACCAATCATTTGGGACCTTAGAAATGAACATCCTATTTTTATTGGAGGTTCAGATGAACTCATTGCGAAATTGAATTAATCCATTCAACAATTTCTGGCTTCTGATCTAAATTAACCATGTGTCCTTTGTGATGTTGGAGTTTCAAAATCGAACAATTTGTTTTTTCAAATACATCACATAGTTGATTCGCCTGTTCCATAGAAACAATCTGATCCCTCTCTCCATGCATCCAAACTACAGGAACTGGGGTTTTCAGTAAACTGGAATACATCTTTTCAGGGCGAACTAATTTCCCAGATATTAGAACCAGTCCCAATACACGATATTGGATTTTAGGATGCATGAATAATTCAGTTGCCATAGCGGCTCCTTGAGAAAAACCACCTAAAATCAACGATTGATTCGGAGCCTCTTTTTGAATACATGAGACAATTAACTCTACTGAAGCATCAACCTGAGAAAGTGATTGTTCATCTAATGGTTCACTAGGAGGTGCATCACGTAACCACCAAGCAAAGCCTCGTTTAGGATGTGGAATCGTTGCTTCTGGAAGAATCAAATTCATTCCAGAAGGAAGTAAGGATTCAGCAAGAGGACGAATCAGATTAGCAGTACCTGTCAAACCATGCATCATTACGAGTGTAGGCATGTTGCAACCTCACAATGTCCAAGAACGAACATGAGCGCCAGCAACTTTGAGGTGAACAAAAGAATCTTGGCCTCTTAAAGTGACGGTGATTGAATGCTCGCCGGAATTAGAAGGAATCGTACCAAATGAACCCTTTTCTGTTGCTCCTGCACCCCATGCTCGAGTCAAAGGAGAAGCACCTTCGTGATCTTTGATACTTAGTGAACCTGAGCCACCTTGCTGACTTATTTCGACATCTAAATACCAAACTAAAGTATCCCATGCCTCGTTTGGAGAATACCCTTCATCGAGAAATGTATCGTAAATTTCCTGATCATTTTCCTCATACAAATTATCATGTATATCTCCGGCACGATAGAAGAAAACATCACCAGAATAGCCAGTTCTCTTTTCGTTGAGATTCATTTGAAGGTGATTCACGCCCTCATTGTCAGTCCAAAGAAGGCTCTTGATGAAACCCTCACGGCCACTAAAAACATAACTAAGAGTGTGATCCTCACTAGATGTTGCAGAAACTGAAACTTCTCCGTTGTAGATATTGTCGGTATTTGCACTCCAATCTTGGCCTAAGAGCCTGAAATTCCAAGTGTTGCCAACTGCCCAAGGGAAGTTAAAAACAGGCTGAGGATCTCCATTCTCATAAACTGACAAACCATCCATTGTGACTCTACCTAAGAATGGATTGTGATTGATTACTGCATGTCTTTGTGCCTCACCTTCGGAAGAGATACCTAGCATGAATAAACCATCATCTTCACGAATATCTGCGACTACTAGGCGAGTACTGTCTTCTCCGAATTCTGGAGTGATGAAAGTGTATAGCCACTGGTCACCAATTTGCCATTCAGGGAGGACTAATTCATCTTCGGTAGTATCGCCTATTTCAGAGTCTGTGATTGTATCGTTACCGATACAGCCCGTGAGGCAGACTGTCATCATCAAAAACGACAACAAGTAAGGACGCATGTTACATCCGACAGGGATGTTATTTTTCAGTATGCGGGTATGCTGCTCAGAAAAGGTAACCCTCACCAAGACTACTAGCAGATGCAACTATGCACATCGATTCTAAACAATTAATGGAACGATTACTAGGCTTACAATACTCATCAATTTGATTAGAATATTTAGAGAAGGCCCAGATGTATCCTTGAATGGATCTCCGATTGTGTCTCCAATTACTGCGGCAGAATGAGCATCATCTCCCTTCTCTGCCCCCTCAATATGCCCTTGTTCGATTGCTTTCTTTGCATTATCCCACGCACCGCCTGCATTCGCCATGAACAACGCCATTAGTACTCCAGTAACGGTAGCACCTGCTAACAATCCTCCTAGTGATTCTGGCCCTAGAATAACACCCACAATTACTGGGGATGCTACAGCTACTACACCAGGCGCAATCATTTCTCTAAGAGCCGCCTTAGTAGAGATGTCCACGCATCTTGCACTATCTGGCTTAACACCTGGCTTACCATCTAACAAACCTTCAATTTCACGGAATTGGCGTCGAATCTCTGTAACCATTTCTCCAGCCGCTTTACCTACACTGGTCATAGTCATAGCTGCAACCACAAATGGAAGTGCACCTCCGATCAATAGCCCAATTACAACCATGGGGTTTGTTAACTCCATTGTAAATCCAGGGGTTGCTATTTCTACTGCAGATTTAAATGCGGCAAAAAGAGCAAGGGCAGTTAATGCCGCACTTCCAATAGCGAAGCCTTTGCCAACTGCAGCAGTAGTATTTCCAATGGAATCTAATGCATCGGTAATTTCTCGGACGTCAGAACCTAATTCGCCCATCTCTGCAATTCCTCCAGCATTATCTGCCACAGGACCATATGCATCTACAGTCATTGTTACTCCAACCGTAGCAAGCATTCCCATTGCAGCCATTGCAATTCCGTACAAACCTGCAAAGTCATTGGCGATATAGATGCCACCAGCCATCAAAACAATTGGAACAAATACCGACTTCATTCCTACAGAGAGGCCCGCAATAGCATTAGTAGCAGGGCCGGTTTTGGACATCTCACCTATGTAAGGAATATCTCGTACTGAAAGGCCCATTACCGGTTCTATTCCAGTATAATATTCTGTTACAAGCCCAATTAGAATACCAACGATTGAACCCGCAATTACTGCATACAATGGGTCATAATTTGGAAGATCCATTCCTGATGGACCCATTATTAGATACCCTCCTACCCAGAACAAACCTGCTCCAATGAATGTGGTGTATCGCAAAGCAGCTGCTGCATCATCCATGTTCTTCAAGAAAGACATTGAGAATACACCAATTATACTTGCAAGATAACCTACCAATGCCAATGCCACTGGCAATAGAACCAAAGCGCCATAATATTGTGCGCTTACAATATCACCTGCTGCTATTGCTGCAGCTCCAGCTGATGCTGCAATTACCATCGCAGCAATAATCGATCCTACAAAAGATTCGAAAATATCTGCACCCATTCCAGCTACGTCTCCTACGTTATCTCCTACGTTATCTGCAATAACTCCTGGATTTCGTGGATCATCTTCGGGAATGCCTGCTTCTACCTTTCCTACTAGATCTGCGCCAACATCAGCAGCCTTGGTGTAAATTCCTCCACCTACACGTGCGAAAAGTGCAATGCTAGATGCACCCATTCCAAAACCTGCAATAGAACCTACTGTACTGAAATCTTGGCCCAACCAAAGATACATTGAGGACACGCCTAGAAGACCTAAGCCGCCTACTGCAAGACCCATNACTGCTCCTCCATTGTATGAAACAAGAAGTGCAGCAGGTTGACCTCCATTCTTGGCCGCCATTGCAGTTCTACCGTTAGCAGAAGTTGCACTTCTCATTCCAGAATANCCTGCCATTACGGAGGTGAAGGCTCCCAAAAGGAAGGCCATGGATGTCTCCATTCCCAAATCATCGTTAATTTGGCCCCCTCCTAGAAGAAGGCCTGCGACGACTAGGACAAAAATTGCAAGATATCGNTATTCAGCATACAGGAACGCCATAGCTCCATTTTGTATCTGACTCGTGATATCAGCAACTGTTTCATTATCAATCTCGATTGAATCATTCTTCCTGTAAAGGAAAAAGGCTGTCGCNAATCCAAAAACAGCCAATCCAACGCCTATTTGTGCCAATTGTTCGGGGGTTAAAGCACTCATTTCATTCACCTATTCCGTCAACGCGAAAATTGACCTGTATTTAATGGGGACCGATGGTAAATGCATTCNCTACCTTTTTCAAGAACAATAGATTATCGCCATAACANNAAAAATCNNCNTATTTGATGAGTTGATTGATAGAGGAGGACATANTCCNAAAAGCGTGGTAGACAAACAACTCATCCTAGATTCNGTCGGCCCTGTGCANGCAGTTCTAGATGCTCANGATGGAATAGTGAATGTTGTAGATACCACGGATGGAATNATCATGATCTCTCTTGAAGGNGGTTGTACAGGNTGCGGTTCAACNCCCATGACTGCAATGCAAATTTACTATTCACTAATGCAATTAGATGNNGTAAACGATGTTGTTTTCCAAAATGGAGAATTNCCTGAATACATGAGACAATTCATCGATGAGAAANTAGCNGCAGAATCTNCGAATTAAGTANAATTATTCTTCNGAATCCCTTTCACGACGNATTTTCATCAGATGATGCGGATTGGGTTCTCCTTGAATTTCCTCTCCTTTAATCGGAATTATTTGACTGGTCAAACCCATTACTACCAATACTAATGCAAGNAAATTNGCCATTGGAGGAGAACCCCAAAAAACACCTCCAGAAAAATGGAAAANCACCAAGCCAATAGCCGTCAAAAAACACAAGAGAGTCATTACATTATGCGATAATCGTTCAATTTTTTCAGAGCGGGCAAGAGTGCCTATTGAAATCCAAATTANTACTACTAACCCACAAGACCACGAAAGAACTGATTCAAACAACTCCAGCATAGACTCCCCTCGGCCCCAATTTAGTTCAGTCGGTCTTTGAAATTGAGCGAAGTAAGAAGATGATTCAAGACCCCTCACGAATCATAGNCGCTCATGGTGAGTATACACGGATGGGCAATGCCTCGTTCACGAAGGCAAGAACCNCCATTTTTCACCAAGAGTCAAGTGATTACNGTACTTGAGCAAGTAGGGACATTATTNCAATTAGANGGCGCAAATCCATTCCGTGTAAGAGCATACGAAAATGCATCACGGAGNCTCTCCGCNTATGAAGANGATCTNTGGGNNGCAGTTAATTCAAATTCATTAATNGATATCAAAGGGATTGGAAANGGAATTGCTGGNCTNATAAACGAAGCAATGAAGGAAGGAACNTGGGGNGATTTAGATTCACTCTACCAAANGGTTCCTCGNGGGCTAATAGAAATGCTAGGAATCCCTGGATTGGGGCCAAAAAGAATCAAACAGTTTCACGACGAATTGGGTATCGAGAGTATTGCNGAGTTACGTTCNGCNGCAGAAGATGGTGCTCTAAGCAATCTACCCAGAATGGGNAAAAAAATGGAAGAAAGAATATTGGAAGGAATAGATTTACTCGCACGATTCACAGGCCGTCGGAGATTGGATGTAGGGCTACTCTATGGAGAAGCATTTGAAGGAAAAATCGCNTCAATTCCNGGCGTTCATAGGGCACAACTTGCNGGNTCTGCAAGAAGGCGCAAGGAATCAATTGGTGATTTAGACATAGTTGCTGCAGTNGAAAAAGANNATATTGNANCAGTNACAGAAGNCATTCTCTCAATTCCAGGNATTGCNGAAGTNAAGGGTGCAGGNGATTCGAAAATNAGTCTAATTCTAGAATCAACACTGTTTGATGATTCTTCATCTGAATCGATNATTGATGGNGGNGTTTTNGCNGCCCTAGGTGGTGAAGCTTGGGAAGAAATGGAAGCAAACTCNACGATTGATGCTCAAGTCAGATTGGTNCCACCTCATGTTTTTGCATANACAATGGCATATTTCACNGGAAGTAAGGAACACAATGTCAGAATGAGACAACGTGCATTAGATATGGGGTTGCGGCTCAATGAATTCGGATTATTTCCATTAGAAGGATTGGGTGATTTGAAAGGATTAGAAGCNGCAGNAAANGGAATTNCNGCNGATAGATGAAANGGANATTTATCANCACTTAGANATGGAGTGGGTTGCTCCNGAAATGAGAGAAGANATGGGNGAAATAGAAGCAGCAATATCTGGTGAACTTCCTCAACTNATAGAACCAGANCAAATCAAAGGCGCNTTACATAATCACACAACGGCNTCNGATGGATCNGCATCATTGACTGAAATGGCAGATTCTGCAATTTCCTTGGGNTGGGAATTCTTGGGAATAGCAGACCATTCAGAAGTTCTCAATATAGGGGGGAGAAGTATAGGAGTGCCCCNACATTTGGTTATCGAACAAGGAAATGAAATTCGAAAAATGAATGAAACCTGGCAAGATGAGAANACGGATTTTCGAATCCTACACGGTTCTGAATGTGACATTTTAGCAGACGGAAAATTAGACTATCCNGAACAAATTAGACGAGGNTTGACNCATGTTGTNGGNAGNGTACATGCGCTTGGATCTTGGAAAAACCGTGANGAAATAGAAAATACTGAAAATTTAATCAAAGCNATTGAAGACCCTACATTCACCATTCTNGGACATCCNACTGGACGTATTATNGGAGGAAGAGANGGGNTTCCAGTAGACATGCATGCANTTCTNCGGNGNATGGGGGAACTAAATTCTGANGGNGTATTGAAAGCCTGTGAGATTAACGCAAGCCCATATCGATTAGATTTAGATTGGAGATTNTGTAAATTTGCTAAATCCCAAGGTGTTCCTATTGTAATCAATCCTGATGCTCATTCAACTAAAGGACTCAAAGACGTATGGTTTGGAGTCCAAATTGCCAGAAAAGGTTGGTTAGAAGCAGATGATGTATTGAATTGCTTATCAGGTGCAGAAATAGAATCAAGAATGTTGGAAGGAAGAAAATGAANAGAAAGGAAAAGGCANANANAATNGGTCGTNTACTNGACCAACTNTATCCTGAAACACCTATTCCTCTAGATCACAATGACNCATATACTCTCTTGGTTGCAGTAATGTTATCNGCTCAGACAACAGANAAAAANGTCAANCAAGTTACTCCNNTACTCTTTGAAATAGCTCCAAANCCTANAGCAATGGCTTCACTTGAAGTTGATGAAATNAAAGAAATNATTCGNGAAATNGGTTTNGCNCCTACNAAAGCAAAGAATTTGAAAAAAATGGCTGAACANATNATTGNTAATGGNGGNGAAGTAATNCCTGAATGGGAGTTCTTAGANTCGCTTGCNGGAGTNGGNCATAAAACTGCAAGTGTTGTAATGTCCCAAGCATTTGGAATNCCNGCATTTCCAGTAGACACACATATCCATAGATTGGCAGCAAGATGGGGCTTAAGCAACGGNAAAAATGTNGAAAAAACTGAGNCCGATTTGAAANCAGTTTTCCCAAAGNAAACTTGGAATTCGAGNCATCTCCAAATTATCTNCTTTGGACGTGAGCATTGCCCCGCTAGATTNCATGATCTTGAAAATTGNTTAATTTGTTCTTGGGCTGCGTCAAAAAAACGAATCAATAGTGAGAAAAAATAACTCANGANTTACNAAAATTACTNCGTCATCCAGAGATGAATAAGCCAATTGATGCGTCTAATATTACTGCAGTNAGATAACTCGTGAANCCNGCTACCCACAACATCGAAATCATCTGNCCNACTGAAAGGGTAATGCCTCCACCNCGGATTCTAGCAGAAATCAANCCAAGNATNNCNATCATCAATAAAACAAGAATCGATACTACAATNTTGAATAAGAAAATATTTTCTTCAACTACNGTACTATCATCTAAAACCGGTAAACCGAATCCTCCAGATAATTCAGGNATTGCTCCAACATCNGTTCCAGNAATNCCTTGNGCNACNCCACTAATCGATGAACCAAGTCCTTGNACAATGGATATNGTNATATTCAAACTTGTAATCATAGCAATAAGNACNCCGAATGCAACNCCNTGCATAGTGCCNGAAGATAATGCTCTTCGTCTACGTANNGAGAGAAGATTNGTAGTATTCTTNGANACCAATTCTGCTACACCNGCNGGTTCCCCACTACTCTGTGCACCCTCCAAATATATCCTAATAAATCNAGAAACCATCATTGAATTCGCATCTGCTGCNAACCAATCCCAAGAATGATCNCTGTCGATTCGCATGGATAATCTTCTTTCCAACTGATCAATTGAATTGTTTAATGCNCCAAAGTCGATNCCTCGTAGTGCTCTAACGGTAGCACTAGGNTCNGNNGCTCTAGCTTGNGCNGTNCCTCCAAGAGCTCGNATAAAACCAGGNTANGATTCGTCTCTTCNNCNAACAGAACGTTCTTCCCTTCCAACCAAATATGCAGGAACTGCAAACGGNGTTACAATTACNGCTATTGATAANANACCATATTTGTGCCAATTTTCCAANATGNCAGTATAACTAANCAANAANCTNGAAAATATGGTNAGNAGGATNATTGTAANNCCAACTATNGAGGCNATTGCCCAGGCTCTTCTCATCTTTATTTTGTAGGGCGTAGTCATATCATTCCGTGAAAATAAATCATCATCTGGAATAAGAATCATGAATGAAATCAAACCAAACAATTGTAACAACGAATAAATCAATGCAGCTAGAAGAATCCAACGAATCCTAGCTATTACTGTCCATGAATCATCTTCTAGAGTTCCTGTCATGAATAAAACAAGATGAATGCCTGCTACTACAAGTAAAAACATGCCAGTAGTAGTTAGTGAAATGTATATTTCTCGAAGAGTATCAACTGCTTCTAAACGAGTATCATACAATGTGTTGAATTCCTCTTGAAATGTATCTTGTTCTGAACGCATAAAATCTTCCAATGGTTGACCTGCTTCTACAGAAAATGCCATCCTATCTAGAAAATCACCCCATATTGGTGAAGGACTCTGACGACCGACAATTCTTGCAGCCTCAGGCAAATTAGTATGCCACCGGTCAACTAATGTCTCGATTGCTTGTACTTCTTCTGCTAAAGCCCCATAATCTCCCATTTGCTTGAGTATATCGAACATGGATTGTGCACCTGCATCACCAAGAGATAAAATTCCCATCCTTGTGATGAACATGTGCATCTCACGTTCTATTGCAATGGCAACTCTTTGGGTTTGAATTAATGGCCATACAGAGGCTAGAATTCCGGTAAGCAAAGGGAAAATGAAAGCCAGTAAGAGCCCAGATACCCCTGTGAAAAGGCCGGATGCTCCCCAGAAAACAAATGCTCCAACTAATAATCCAACGATTGTAGATGGAACGACTACTTTCATTGCATATTCAGGAACAGGCATGCCAAGACGCCTAATTGCAATCTGCCAAAGTGGGAGACGCTCCATTTGCTCCCACTCCAATCCTTCTAATGATTCACCCCTACCCAGGTGTCGATAGCAGATGAGAATTGTTCCCATCCTTGCTGGTAGTAGACATCTAGAAGATCGAAGACATCGTCATAATGCGTCAAATCTCGATCTGCCATTCTTTGAATAGCTTCAGTACGCCGTTCCATTTCATCGTAAATATCACGCTTATTGGAAAAACCCATCATAGGAGCCATCTTATTCTCCATCAAATGAGATTGAAACATACCTCTGAAGTAATGCTTATCTGAAACTGGATCCCACTCAAACATTCCTCTAGTTAGAATCCCGTCAGCGAATTTATTGTAACCAATTACTTCATCGATACCAGTTATTCGTCGAGCAATTCCTCCACCAGGTGCTTCAACAACTTCTTGGAAAATTGCAAAATTTAGGTTATCAAAGAAACGTGCTGGAACATTAATTGGGTCTCCGGTAAACCTCTGAATCATCTTTACAATAGATGATGCGTGGAACGTAGCAATAACTGGATGTCCAGTCTGCATAGCTTGGAAAGCTGTTGCTCCTTCAACACCTCGAATTTCACCAATAATGATATATCGTGGCCTAGATCTTAGAGCAGCCTTCAATAAATCGAACATCTCGACGCGAGAATCCTCATTTTTTGAATCACGAGTAACTAGTCGCTGCCAAAGACGATGCCGAACCTTTACTTCGGGTGTATCTTCAGCCGAATAGATCTTTACGTTGTGATCAATGAAAGGAAGAATTGCATTCAAGGTCGTGGTTTTTCCAGATGCTGTTTCTCCGGACACAAGTAATGACATTCCATTCTCAAGGCCCAACCAAATGTATGCAGCCTGCTGAGCAGACATAGTGCCCCATTGGATTAGTTGTATGACTGAAATGGTTTCTTCTGCGAATTTACGGATTGTGAATGATGGCCCAAGCATGGAAACATCATCACTGAAAATAATATTAATTCGTGAACCATCAAGTAAAGCACCATCGATGATTGGTTTACTATCTGAAACTGGCCGACCAATACGCTCAGACATTGAACGTAAGTATCGAGTTAGAACTTCTCTATCTCTAAAACGAATATTCGAAGTAACCATTCCGAATACCTTGTGATCCATATTCACATATCTTAATCCTACAGAATGAATATCCTCAAGCATTTCATCGGAAAGTAATGCTTCTAATGGACCAGATTTGACTAAATCTCGAATAATTATGTATTTCAATCGCACCAATTGTTCTTCCGTGACCTCAATCGCAGATTCACCGAATCCAAGAAACCCCATAGCAGGGCCAAGAACACTTTCTGTCTGAATTAGACTGGTACTGGTAGTAGTCATTCTTTCAATCATCCCCTCAAGAATCCCCTCGAATTCAGAATCTGATGTGAAAGAAGGAGCACTTGGTGCATCTCTCAATAATCGATCGACAATTTCCTGACGGATTACCTCTTCTTCTTCATTCAAAACGGGTTCAATTCCAAACCATAGAGTGGTTCCAGCACCCTGTTCATCATCATCAGGAGGTTTGTAGATATGAGCGAATAAAGGCGGTTTAAGGCTGTAAATCAAATTTCTAGGTTCAATCTCTTTGGCGCCCCGATCTAATGGACCGTAAAAATAGGGGCGTGAACCGTGTTGAGCCTCAAAATCTTCGACCCACCTACGAACATGCGTATGTTTGGCCATGAGTCCATCGAGATCGCCTTTCTGAATCTCGAATTGATCTTCTTCATCTGCCATTGGGAACACCTCAACTGACCGCCGTAATATCTACGATGAATCCCATGCTAGGTTCAACTCTCCAACCGATTCTTGCTTGCACAGGGCCGGCAGCTCTAAGGAAACGAGTTACTGCAAGAGTTCGATTTAGTTGACCGCCCTGAGTAGTCGATAATAGGCCTAATACTACTTCTGCAGAACCTTTAATCTCCCTAAGCAAGGATGGTTCAACTTCATCTGTATCCATGCACAGCATCAATGTTCTTCCCTCCGCAGTAAATTTACGAATTGCTGAAAGAAGGGTAGAAGGATTTGTTTCCTTAGGAATCAATTGAGATGCGCGATCAATTATCACAAAATCTGCCGCTTTAAGCCCATCATTTGTAAGAAGGTCGTCAATTGTAATTTCTACTTCTACTTCTTCAGTCAGAACTCCGAATCTAGACATCAATAAGAATTGGCCCTTGTCGATATAATTCGACATACCATATCCAATACTATCCACTTGCTCAAGCCATCCTCGAGTGGTTAATTCAGTGGTTACTAAAGCTACTTTAGTTCCATTTTCTGCTAGACCAAATGCTAGACGCTGAGCAATTAGACTCTTTCCACCCCCAATTTCTCCTTCCACAATCATTAGAGAACGATTAGGAATTGCAGCACCAAGGCTGTTGGCCAGACTATCTTGCTCTAAACCAAAGGGAAATGAGTCTTCAGACAATTCGACCCACCTCTGTAAATGAGTACACGCCTTGGGCAGGATTCAAAGTATCTGATAAAACTATTACATTGAGATAAACCTCATCATTGACTGAGAGAGAAATATTTCCTTGTACAGTGAAATTGACTATTGAGCCTGGAATCCAAACAGAAGGAGTGATTCCCCTCTGAGATACATTCATCGTAGAACCATTGAGAAGAACAACTGTATCTGTAATATTCAAGGTAAAATCCCCAGTATTTTGAATTGTAATCATTGTCTGATTCGTAGTGGGATTCCAATCAATATTCATAGGATCGCTGATTAACGTAGCATCTGTTTTTTCATTTGCTTCAATTTGATTTGCACCATCATTCAAAGCCGATGAAATACCACCCCATGCTTGTATCAATACCGCAGAAACAATTCCAGCAACAATGAGACTTGCAACTAACATAATCATATCTGAAGCCCCCCCATCTGCCATTTTCTCACCTACTGAATCGTTGCCCCTGAACTATGCCCATATGATGAGACAAAGGCACGTACTGGAGTCCCGGTTATAGAATCAGAACCCATAACAGTTTCACCCGGAAAAAGATAATCGGTAGTAGAATAATAATCTGAAAAGGAAAAGGGATCTCCACCATCCAATATTATCCAAATTTCAGAAAACAAAACTGGATCAGAACCATCATTCGTTATATTAACAAAAAGGGTTGAAGACGGAAGTGTTGCATTGATAATTCTAACTTTCACATCTTTAGATTCATTTTCATCAATATTCTCAAATCGTTCCCTGTTCTCTAGAGTTATCACCATTGCATTAGCAAAAATGGAGAGAAGTACTGTGCCTACAATCAAGGCGCCAACACTGGCTGAACCGCCCACATCTCACTCCCCCGGTTCAAAATCGACCATGGGTGCGGAAGGAATGGAGGATTGGCGACCAGATGATGAGGACTGGGAGCGCCATGCATCTACCATTGCAACGAAAATCAAAAGTGGACGATTAGGCAAAGTGGCATTTCCGCTACTTTGACCAGGTTCAGCTAATGACGTAATACCACTAAGTGTCTTGGCTTCTTGAGAAGTAAGAAAACCACTCTTGGCAGCTGCTTGAATGAATGATTGAGCATCACTACCAGAAAGATTATCCAAAATTAGAGCGGCAATCTTTGCAGGATCAACTCCGGGGCCAGAATGAACTGAATCATTTGAACGGAGGAATGGATTGAGTGCTAAAGACTGGGCTTCATACAAATCGAGTAAATCAGGTCCTGAATGGACTGCGTCAACTCCGTCTGCACTTCCATCTCCTGATTCACCCAAGGATAAGGAGGAAACATGACCGTCATCTCCTATGGTGTGCATTACATCAGATGATGCGACTGGCCCTCCAGATACTTGCCCTAATACCAAATTGGTTTCCATATGTCCAATTGATGCCTCTAACCGCTCAAAACGATCTGCAAGCATCCGAAGTAACTCATCAGGAGGTGGACTAGAAGAGGAGCCTGAAGAAGGAGGAGCGCCGGAAGGAGGTCTAGAAGACATATCTCCCATGAATCCTACACGTGTTGCACCTGGGGTGAACAACCAAGCCTCAAGATCAGTGGGACGATATTCAGGAGGAATATCGATTTGATCTACAGTGACACGTGAAGCATCGTCCAGCCTATCCGCCATACGACCCTCGTTGCTATCCATCTAATCACCTTATATCCAATCAATGAAATCCCCAAAGGCCCGAAGGCCTAAGGGGAAACACCAATTCAGTAATCAAACGATTAGAGTTCCAGCTTGGAAATCGTTGTATGTTAGTTGAGCGTAAGTCTCGCCACCACCATCAACGATGATACGCAATTCCTGTGTGTCGCCAACATCAGGTGTACAATTTGCAGATGTATCAATAATTAGAGTGAATGTCTCACCTGCACTCACACTGTCGCCAGCGGTCAATCCAGTTGCTCCATCTAATTCGAATGCGTTAACAACACCAGCTCCGGTTTCTGCCTCTCCTGTATTGATTTCTGCAGTTGTTCCACTGTCGCAAACAATTACCCACTGGATATCAGTAAGTAGAGTTGCATCAGAACCAGCTGCCATCTGGACAATGAGGCTGATCTCATCTACTGTTGTTACACCAGCACCACCAGTTTCTTCCGAAACATAGGCCATTACAAGCTGGATTTTACCCGAGATTTCATCACGGGTGTCATCACCAGTTGCTTCAGCACGCTGCTGTAGTTCTTCTGCGGTCTTGATGATGATTGTAGATGCTACTGCAGCAACTAAAATTAATGCAATAAATACAATCATTGCACCGATACCAATCGATGCTCCATCGTCGTTCTTGTAGGTCGTCTTCATGTTCTTCATGGTGTTCACCATCCCTTTGCACCCCATTGAAGTATATCATAGTAGTCCTAAGGGGATAAAAATACAAACACCAAAAAACGACTTTTTTCGCTATCTTGCATCTATTTCAGTGGATACATGAATAACTTCTCCGGGGGAAAGATTCTGAATGAATGGGACACGTTTTGCAGCATATCCTCTTGGCAACCAAGCATCAACAACAAAGCCTTCTATTGTACGTAATGTTCTGTTTTCGACACGCGACATTACGGTTATGTCTCCCATGTCCACCATATATCCAGTCACCACTGAAACTTGCTTAGACAACACTAGATTTTCCGAAATTGTACCTGTAGGGTGGATGTGAATCCCCATCTCAATAACTCCTCTAGGTGGGATAACTGGGATTTGAGCTGCTTTTGGCTCAGCTATCCATCCTGTTGGTGCTGGCGCTGCTATCCTCATTGTGGGCAAATCATGTTCACCAAGATTCTCAATGGTCATCATAAGTAAGCCATGCTCCAACTCTGCAGGCCAGCGAGCCTCGACTGTGAAAAAGAATCGGCCAGCAACGAATGGGTTAACCCTTCCCCCAGAAGCACTTAATGATGAAATTGCAGTTCTAAATGATTCTAAAGCAGATTCCCATTCACCCTTGCCGAGATCAATTAACCCATCAGTCACCATCCCTCTTGCTCTCATTTCTTCTTCACTCAAATCATCAAGGCCTGCAAGGTGCTGTTCCAACGCTAATAAAGAACGATGCAGACGAATTACCTGTTTTTCTAGGAATTCTGCATCTCTATTCGCTTCTCTCAAATCAGCTCTCGCCTTGAAAGGCCTATGATTCCAAAGGAAATGCCGAACTCGAGCCGAACGAATGGTCAACTGATCTACAAATCTAGATGATGCATCAGCCCCTGATCCCATCAAATCATCAATTGAATCTCCACCCATCATTCCTCTTCACCCCCTTCAATATGTTCTGATTCCATTTCCTGATTGAATGCTTCGGGCATTGGAGGAGGTGCAGCAAAAGGATTTACACGATTCTGTGTCCTACTTTGGAGAATACCGCGTATCCTTGCAGTTCTGATATCCAAAGCTGCTAAGTCATTGTGTAACAGTCCGTAAAGACGATCAAGATACCTCAGAATAACAAAACAGATGATTCCAACGACTAGGATATATCCAATGCTTGAACTAATACTTAGAACACTTAAGTCAACCTTCAAACTAGGATCAATAGTCATCATTAGTACAAAGAAAATTGGGGCTCCAAGTAGGATTAGTCCAATCTCGCGCCTTGTTGTTTCTATCTCATCAGCATGATTACCAAGAGCCGATCTTTCTCCAATCAATGCCTTTCGACGGTCATCATGAATTGCTTGAATTTCACCCGCACCAATCCAAGAAACAACCAACATCCAAAGTGTCGCAAGTACTATGCAAATTAAACCGATTTCGGGAATAACTGATGACCTGGCCAGTAGAGCTAAACCGAGCATTACGATGTATGTCGAGCCATGTAGAGCACGCTCATCGTCGTCCAAACCTCTCCTAAACAAAAACAAGGAGAGAACAATAACAAGAATTCCAGAAATTAAACTAATCAGGAAACCTGGACTCCATGAGTCGACTGTAAGCATCTCCACAACCACATCATTTCCTTCGTTGTTTCCATAAACAGAGTCAGGCATTATCAAACTAACAGTGCATTCCAAGTCTCCTTGAGTAACATACCAAGGCAATGGATCAGCAGTGACTGTCCAATTGACTTCAACCGATTCTTGGATTGCCAACGCAGGGATGGCCCTTGGAAAATTATCTGTAATTGTTACCGAATCCCCACACGAAAGCGTAACTAAACTAAACATTGGTAAAATTGCAGTCCCAGAGTTAGTGACATTAACTACCAAATCAGTGGTACTTCCTTCTATCAGAGATCCTGCACTAAAACTCACTTCTGCGATTCGTGGATCACTATAGGAATCCAGTCGAAGTTTAATCACGAAAGTTGTACCTGGCCGACTACCTGCCTCATCTAAATTCTCAAGATTGAATGTAAGATTCCATCCATCTCCTGGAGCGATGGATGTTGAATCAGGCATATTTACCAAGACATCAAACGAATCTAGAGCATAAGGAGCTGCAGAACCAAGCGAATGAAGATCTCCGGGTACCAATGGATTAGGGCCTCCGGAAATTGCAAAACTCCACAATGATTCAGGATAAAGTGAAGAATTCACGGTCCTTTCTGCAGACACATAACGGAGAGAATATGAAGAGGGGGACAATGTACCTGTTTGACTTAACTCTGGCACGTGCATCCATTCTACGTTCAAGGTGTACTGGGGACCATCTGAAGCTCGAAGAACAATAGGGTCATCTGTTTGAACGCGCTCAATAATTAGAGGGGTAGACCAACTAGCATTCCCACCAACTTCTCCGCGAGGAATAAATTCGAAGAGGAGAGTGCCTGACTCCTTATCCCAATGACGATCATCAATAGGAGTCAATGAGAGATTTATCCATCTCTCTTGCCCCTGTGATAATTCTAGAGTAGATGGACATACAGGTGCAGACCATCTTCCTACACTTGAAGGATCCAACTCACAAGTTACATCAAGAATCACTGCGTCATTACCTGCATTCTTCATCAGATAAGATGCGTCCCTAGATTGTCCAGGAATACTTGCAATTCGTGAGGGAGATGAAGACATGACTAATTGGAATACCGGTTTGATTGTTACAGTAACATTCGATGTTCCAATCGTTAGATTATCTGTACTATTAACTGCGAGAATTGGTATAACATATACCTGCCCCGCCATAGGCACTTCTTCTGAGTCTAAAGCAGGAACAGTCAATGTAACGGATAGCCCGGTGATTGTCTCACCGGGCAAGATATTGATTTCATCTGATGATTGAACCCAACCAGCAGGAGTGGTAAGATTGAAGCTACCAATTTCTAGGAGATTACCTCGATTTTCTACTGTTACTGACATCGTCAATGTTTCACCAGGAATTGCCTCAAACGATGCTTCATGGGTTAATCGGAGATCGTGAATTTTCTCAATTCCCACTTCAACGGCCGAACGATCCTGTTCAATACCCAAGTGTTCTAAAATTAATTCAAACGAATATGATGAGTCAGCTCTAGCCCCACTTAATGCAGTTACATCGACTGTGAGTGTAATATTTGCACCGGGTTCAACTGTTACACTACTAGGTGCACCAACGGTAAAATCAGTTCCACCTACGAAATTGCCTGTAGAAATATCGTAAGTCTGAAGTGAATTACCCAGATTTCTAACTTGGAAACTTGCGGTTTGAGTTCCTTCCGAAGGAACTTCAATGTACATTTGATCAGGTTCTATTGAAGCCCCAATTACTTCAGCAAGAACAAAACTTGCAGTCCCATTATCTACAAATCTTCCTTCTCCATCAAACAACAAAATTTCAATTTCATGAACAATATCTGCTCTAGCATCAGTTGGTGGAGTGGCGGCAACTACAACACTCTGGAAAACTGAATCTATTCCTGAAGGCCATGTTCCTACTTCAGGAGCTAAGGCAGTTACTGCATTAGGTGTAAGATTCACAATCCATCCGGGCAGACCTGGAGAAGAAAGTGTATAATCGGAAAGAGCATTTCCCGTATTAACTAGATTCATCGTAGCATCGTTTTGAACGCCTGGAACTCCTGCGGTGATTGGACTATCTTCCAATTCACCGTCAATTACTGTATCTATAATGACTCTAAATGAGGAAGTTGTTTGAGGTGAAGTAATCCCAACCATTCCACTCAAAGAAGTAGTTGCTGTGAGAGTGAAATTTAGTTCTCCCGCTGCAGGAAGAGCTTCCGTTGGTCCCAAAACTGATGCTACAATAGTTCTAGATTCTCCTAGATTTAGAGAAATTGAACCCGGGGCAAGAGTAGAATTCCATCTCAATATTTCTTGAGTGCCATATGTTGCTCCATCTACTGAACTGAATGTAGTTGGAGCAGATGTAATGTTAACTACGGCAGAACCTGTTGTTCCTGAAGGAAAATTACTCAACAAAATTACTTCGACATCAAATAATTCGAATAGATCCCCTGACTCCAAATCTTCAGCAGAGAAAAATAATTCATCAACCAAAGGATTCATTGCAACACTAACAGAAGGTCTGACCTCAATATCTGTAATATTTGATGCAGTAAGAGCAGAGTTTCCTTCAACAGGAGTGGAAGTTACGCGAAGGTGTAACCTATTCCCAGCAGAAACCTTAGTTTCGGGATCTAGAGGAGAAGACAATAATGGAGCAGTTACGGTTATTGTAACTGCTCTAGTATTCCCAGGAGACAGCAGATCTGTTTGTTCTGGTTCGATGGTTACTGTCCACCCAATTGGTTCTTCTTGGAGCCCAGCAGTCAAATCAAAATGAGCAGGAGAAGTTCCTGTATTGACTAGAGTGTAGTAAATTTGCTCTGTTGCACCTGGATCGATGTAAACAAGCGAACCGTTACTCTGCAAATCGGATTCAAAGAGATCGCCCGCTAACACCGATGCTCTAGCAGATATACTCACACCAGAAGTAGTGCTATTCACATAAACAGTTACAGTCTCTACATCGGACCTGTTTGCTGTAATTGGAACATCTACTGGAACATTAATTGGAGCACCTGTATTGGAGGCTAAAGCGGTTATTGTAGAGGGAAGGGATGAGGGATCCACCCATCCAGAAACATTGCTATATTCAACAGTATATGACTCAGTTGATGAACCTAAATTTTGTACAATAAAGAGAAGTCCTGTACCACTACCAGGATTTACAGAAATATTGGATGGGGGGGTAAGAGTAGCATGAGAATCGGTTAGTACAATGTTTCTAGAAGCGATTGTGACATCAGTTGTTGAACCATTTGGGAAGGAAATCTGAAACAAGCCACTTAGGGTGTAAGTACCTGATAATGCAGAACCATCAAATGATAAATTGACTACTGAATTTCCTGCATTTGCTGAAAGAGAACCAGGAGGAGCATTGGTAATACTGGAGGTTAAATCGATTGTAGAACCCCCTGCAGAAGGAGTTAGAATCAAATCTCCTTCGGCATTAAAGGGTATATTTCCAGTGTTAGTGAAGACCCAATCACCATGCCACATATCTCTACCAATAATTGCGCCATCATTAGGCAAAGTATCTGAAACTACAAGATAACCCGATTTATCTTCTACTGTTAGCGTATCTGTAATGGAGTATTCATTGTTGGAAAGATCAGAATCTGCACCAGCTGTAACGGAAACAGAAACATCTGCTGTTCCTGAAGTTTGTACCCATTCCATGAGATAAGTAGCAGATGAACTTCCGCCGATACTAATTGCAACCGAGTCTACAGCAGATGGGACGCCTCCATTAACTGCTACATTAAGGTCCAATGTACCTGTTGCTGAAGTAGTTCCAAGATTAACCAAACGAACTCGAACTTCATGAGTGCCCGTTGCTAAAGTATGTACTCCATCAATGACTGCAGAAGGCGAAACAATTTCCACGGAATCAACCGAAATATCTACTGAACGCCCGGAGGTAAGGGAGGAGGAGTTCTCCAAATCATGTAATGCCAAAGGCCCCATCGATGATACTAATAATAAAATTACCAAAACAATGGAATGGTAAATCTTCATCAGGAACTGCCTCCTGATTGACGTTGTATTCTGATTGTTCGCCCTTGGCCCCTGTATAAATTAACCAACTTTTCAAGAAGACGAGAGTGTTCCTCTTCACTAATTCCAAGTTTTCTTCGTTCATCCCAAAGAAGCATTTGCTCAGTTCTAGTAAGTAAACCGTCTTTTAGGTAAATTTCCAATGTCCTGCGATAAGTATCTCGATCACTGATTGCATAAACTAAACCTTCTTCGTCAATCAAATCTGCTCGTTCTTGAATTCTATTTCCTAATTGATTGGCCTCTTCAAAATTAATTGAACGGGCATCTACCTCTGTTTGAATTTCATTTGCAATGGACTGGAGGTCTTGCAGGCTACGGGCCTTTTGGATTCGGCGAAGGAACCTCCTTGCCTTTCTCCCAAGACGTATTGACATTGCATGGCCTCCGCTATCCCTTGACCAGTTCCCGGAGGAATATGAAGGAACCGCACATTATACCCCCAACAAAAAGTTAGAAACCAACGAAACGAAGACATACTTCAAGTTCCCTCGAGGGGGTAATGGACCCCGTGAGTGGAGCAGTGATTGCCACCTTAACAATAGGCTCTGCTCAAGGTATCTATCGAATAATTAGAGGAGATGCCAGGAGGGCTTTGCTCCCATCTATGGCTTCACTTCCTGCGCCTATTGTCGACAAGGATCTGAGAAGACCTAGAAGACAATTAGACCGCGGAGTAGAACTGAGTACTACAACAACTAGAACCACCCCTCAATCAACACCTGTGCAAAAAGAAGAAGTGGAGGAAGAACCCATTGAAGAAGAAATTCAAGAGGAAATTCCAATTGAGGAAGAGGTAGAAATCGATGATTTACCTTCTGCTCCAAATCTTGATGATGCAGAAGTAATTGGTGAAGAAGTTGAAGCTGAACAGGAAGATGTTTTCGCAGAGCGTCTTGGAAGAGAAGGAGCAGAAACAGGAGAGGTACAAGTTAGTTTGATTTGGTTCAATAAGAATGATTTNGATTTGTCTGTTGTATGNCCCAGTGGAGAACGGATTTCATTCGANAANAAGATTTCAAATTGTGGNGGGCGATTGGANATCGACATGAATGANAGTGGAAATTCTGACGAACCNGTNGAGAATGTTTTCTGGGAGAAAGATGCTCCAANNGGCAGATATCGNGTATTTGTTGAACACTTCGAAAAACATGACTCAACGGATGTTACNGAATTCAGTATCCTTGTTTCAGTGGATGGTGAACCTCGTGAGTTCAAAGGACAAATTAGTAGCGGAGATCCGCCACAAGAAGTCTGTTTCTTCGATGTCGAATAGACACCAGTGATTCATTTTTGAATCATTATTGAAATTTTCAGAAAAATTATTGATTAAAACATATAAAATATTTTTCAGTAATTCGTTATTGTATTATTATAATCATTATATTCAATATATATCAATATTATAGAATGATTCATAATGAATGATAATGTGGGAAACATATGGTCGACGTCACCCTTTCAGTAGATGATAGTAGACTCATACAATGGATTCAAGCAGCACAAAACGAAGGAATGAACGTAGAAGAGTGGTTAATCAAACATATAGATTTGAACTTTTCAAGGCAAGACAGAATAGACGATAGAGAAAGTACTGAAATTGAAAATAGAAATATCTCTGGCCTAGCAGAAAGAGCATGGGACCGTCGTTCAAAAATAGGCGAAAATCTGGCTGAACAAAATATGGGCGATAGAGAGTACCTAAAGCTTGAATCGATTAGAGGAGAACCTGTTACGGGACTAAATATTGGGAAATTAGAAGATGAAATGTTGCCAACTGGGTTACTAAGACTCCTCCCCATGAAACATGCACTTAGACTGCTATGGTCAATGTCTAGCACAATAAAAAAATCATTGCCTGACGGAGAATTTCGAAATGCATTAAACCAAATGTTGCAATTAAATGGAACGATATTGGCTGCAGAAGATGAAAAATATGGACGGGGGAGAGGGGAACGACTTGCAGCAGGATTTAGCCACCTTGATGATGATGCAAGAATTAGAACCGTGAACTGGATGATTGGTTCTCCAGGAGGTTCCACTAAGTTATCAGCAATGGAAATAATTGGCTGGTCTTGTAAAGATTCAGAAGGGTATAGATTAACCCCCCATGGAGTAGATTTAGCTAGATTACCAAATCCAATTATCGATAGAGATCTAGGGCATGAAGGACCGTTTAGCCCACTAGAAAGAACACTGATTCTAGGTTCTATTCACCATAGATTACCATTAGAATGGAAGGTGATGCGCACAATAATCGATGGAATGAGGGGTGGAGCTGTTGGAAATGAACGATTGGATGCTAGAATGACCAGAAAATTTGGAGAAGGCACTGTATTCAATTGGACACAATCTATCTTACAACTTAGACGAGTTGCAGCAGTAACACGAATGAGTGAATTGGGATTAGTTATACGAAGAAGAGATGGGAGGAGGACTGTTTCGGAACTTTCTGAAGATGCAATAAAAATTCTAGAGTTTACCGAAAATGGAACTGAATAGAAACATAGGATTGACTATGTTGAAGGATGTGCACGTAGTATGAACGGACCAGAAATCGGAGATAAAGCCCCTAATTTTACAGGAATTCTGCAAGATGGAAGAGAATGGACTCTTTCAGATGCTTTAGAAAGAAGAGGCGTGATTCTCTACTTCTATCCAAAAGATAGTACTCCTGGATGCACCAAACAAGCATGCGATTTTCGAGATGCAAAGCAGAAATTAGATGATGAAAATTGGGAAGTAATTGGAGTTTCAAAGGATTCAGCAGCTAGCCATATTCGTTTCATTGAATCACAGAATTTGAATTTTGATTTGATTGTTGATCCAGAAACTGAAATACACCAACTATACGGGGCTTGGGGAGAAAAACAAAACTATGGTAGAACATACATGGGAACTATTCGAAGTACATTCATAATCTCTCAAGAAGGAGTAATCCAATGGCTCGGAAGGGGCGTGAAAGCAACCGGCCATGTAGAAAGGGTGTTGAAAATACTAGACATTGAATAATTGAGGTAATCGAATGAATAGCAACCCTAAACAAAACGTCATCGAATTCCTAGAACGATGTGTAGTTTATGCAAACGAATCTATTCAGAGAAAAACAGAACGCGGCGAAGATGAGAGAGAAATTTCACGTTGGGAGGCGTATCGAGATTTTACAGCATATGCTTCTGAAGAGGTTTCAAGAGGAGAATTAGATGATTGGTTTGATTCAGAAAATGAAGTAATATCCCTAAATTCGCATCCTGAGGCCATTAATATCGATGATATGAGTCATAGTGAACGAACTAAATGGCTATCTGCAATCATTTCACCTAGGCCATTAGCACTTGTTTCAACTGTTTCTAATGAAGGAAATAGGAATTTGGCACCAATGAGTTCTGTTTCAGTTGTATCTAATAGTCCACCACTAATTGGCATGAGTCTCTCCAGTAATCGAGATGGTAAACCCCGGGACACACTTCTAAACCTAAAAGAAACAAAAAAGGCAACATTAGCCATTCTTGCAGCGAATAATGAATCGGCTAGCATGGTTGAAAAGACTGCGATGCCCCTTCCTAGAAATGAATCAGAATGGAGCGATATTGAGGAAACAAAAACAATCCCAAATGGCATTCAAGCACCAAGTTTAGCAATTGCAGCAATTGAAACGACACTAGTAGAATGCCATAGATTGCCACTAGGTTCTGTTGCAGAATGGGTTATTCTGAAAGTTGACTCGATTATTGTACCCACATCAACTAGCCTCAAAGAAATAGAAGGCGTCGCCAAAATAGGTCAAATAGCAAATTTCCTCTTAGGGGGTCATCAATCGAATTGTTGGAGTCAAGAAATTAATGATTTTCAATCAAATTAAGTCGGTTTCAATTCCCAGAATATGACGATCTATGTCTACAGAAATTCCTAATCCTGGAACAAGTATCAAATCTTCAGAACTATCGAGAACGAATGCATGAATCGATAAATCGTTAGCAATCTCCTGAATCCTTCGGCGGCATGCACTTTTCTGAGCATCCATATGTGCCAACCTACGTAAATCAACAATGACCACATCTCCTTCCTTTAGTCGCTCAGAAATCTCAGAATGCGGAATTGTATGTCGGTCATCTGGCTGAATGTATCGTAAATGTCTATCGGGTGTAATTGGCCCCGCTTTTCTAGCCCATTGAACAGAAGATAAATCCATAAAATCAGAGGATTCGGAAGAAGGTACAGTTTTAGGGCCAGTTGAAGATGAATGATCTGTACGTTCAGAGTCTTTTTTTGAACCACTGGAAGTAGGTGACGGGAGACCTAGAAGTCTGAAAATATCCACCATTTTATCACAAATCAAAATCTAAAATATCATCAGTTCGAGGGATTTCATCAAGTTCACGAGTCTTGCCCGACACAGAGGGGGTTGGATCTAACAAATTAGATGCAGCCATTGATTCAACCGGAGGAGAATAAGAAGGCTCAGCCGGAGGCGAATAAGAAGACTCAACCGGAGCAGCGTATGGTGATTCAGCAGGTGTTGTTACAGCAGCTGCCTGTTGACCATCCAACCATTGTTGCCCATAGTGATTCCATTGTTCCATAGTCCAACCCGTAGGCAGGCCTTCTGCTGGTACTGGAGGGCTGCCAACTGAATTCTCTTCCCCAAATGCGTAAGTTGGAGGAGGAGCACTTGGCATTGCGGGCTGAGTTGCCCCAATATTAAGCGCGGTCTGCACCCCATATGGGTCAAAATCCGAGCCGCCTCTCCCTCTCCTAACCATTCCAATTCCAACAAGCAAGGAAAGGAAAATCACTCCCAAAACCAAAATTATCACTGTCGTGGCACTAGCGCCACCAAAGCCTACATCCAGTAAACCAGCAAAAATAGTCGTGTCCTCTACTGTAATTTGTACATCGACGGTATCTTCATCTGATTCATCCCCGACAGTTAATCGAACAATGTATGTTCCCGGTTCAGTAAAAATATGAGATACACTATATCCTTGGGCCTCGATGTCATTAGCAGTATATCCATCATCATCCCAATCTACAGCAGTATTGAAATCCCAACGATATGTTAGGCGCATCATATCTAGGCTAGAATCAGTAGTTCCTTCAGCAGAGAACATGACCTCTTGTCCAACTTCAAACGGGCCTTCAGTCATGTTAATTGCACCCTTTGGACGAAGATTCCTAATTGTAATATTCAACATTTCAACTGCTCTTTCCCCATCATCATCTATTACATGGAAAACTATCTGAGAGGGGGCTGTGGCTGCATCTGGCCACGAATAAGCCAAGTCAGCACCTTCAACATCACAATCATCTTCTGCGGAACCTTGAGAATCTGTGTTGAATGCTGGATTAATATCCCAACATGCATGAAGAGTATCAATATCTGATGCTGTATCATGGAATAAACCTGTAACAGTCAAAACTTGATCCTCTGCTATTGGCAATAAAGTCGGGAATGGATCAATTGTTGGTGGGACATTTTGAACTTGTAGCCAACCGTTTGCGACACTAGTTCGAAGGCCATCATTATCGGTAGCTTGCATTTGCACTACATGCATTCCATGAGTAGCATAAGAATGAGTAATTGTTGAACTAGCTCCTGCTTCATTATCAACTGTAGAATTAGAAGTATCAAAATCAACATCAGGCCACCATTCATAACTTAAAGTCGGAATATCATTGGACGAATCTTCGGCAGTACCTGTGAAAACAATAGGTTGGTCTTCAAAAACGTGCCATACCATTTGAGAATCCATCTCTATTTGTGTACCATTTTCATGAGCAGCAGTTACCGATGCATTCCACGGCGCTATATTTGTAACATTGATAGTGTGACTACCCGATGTTATTGCTCCATCATCATCTGTTACTGTTGCTCTCATGGTGTATTCGCCTTCAACCATAGGAGTAACAGTACAAAGTTGGGTAACTCTACCTTGCTCACAATCTGCTTCCCATAGAAAGTCCACAGGTGCTTCAGGGGTCATCGTATCTGCATCACTATGTTGGAATGCATTGAAGGTAATTGGGTCCATTACTGGGATACTTGAACGATCAGAAGCAACTACAACTTCAGGGGCTCGATTCAATACCTCAACGGTCATATTGGTAACCGTCATATCACCTTCATCATCAACAATGCTTAGAGAAATCAAGTACATTCCATCATCATCCCATGACCATTCCACTACACAATCATCAGGAGAATCCGTGAAGATTACTTTCTCAATGAATCCATCAGTAGGGTCAGCATCATTATCATCTATTGCAAGTGGGTCTTCAATCATGAAACTGCAAAATATCTCTGATGCTCCATCAGGATCATTTGATGCTGAAGCATCCAATACTACAGTAGTAAGAGTGTAGAAACTATTCATCTGAGCCAAATCAGCAACAGGAAGACGTCCTACGAAAATTTCGAAAACATCAGCATTGTTACTTCGGTTGAGATCTGCTGTAACCAATGAATCAGGATCAACCTCAAATTGTAGTAGAGTGTTTCCAATCGCTTGATCCGTAGGCACAATCCATTGAACATCTACACGCACCTCACTTAATGCCGGCAAACTAGGGATATTGACTCTGGAGTTGACACCATCGGGAGAAGTAATTTCAATTTCAGTAGCGGGCGCAGATAAAATTCCCTGATTACGAACCGGTATTGAAAAATCAAGAATATCGTTAGGTATAGAATTGAAACCAGTAAGAGAATTCAATTGTTCAGTAACACCATCTCTAGTGCGAGATACAGAAACTCCAGATGCAAGTGCAACCAAGTCTACTTCCACCAAATTTTCATCCAATACCATCGTAGAAACTCCCACTGATTTTGTTGAAGCATCCCAACCAATTACTCCATGGCTAGCATAATCATATGTGGTTGGAGAAGGATCTGGCCATGAACCAGTATCAAACTCGACATATGCACTACCATTTGTAGAGGTAGTTAAGGCACGATAGTCTCCAGTGGATTCATATCGAAATTGAACCGCTTGATTACCAAGAGGAGAACCTGTTGTTGGGTCTGTCAAATTGACCCATGCCCCCATATTCGAATTAAGAGGCCATGCAGGGAATACAGTCTCTACGGTAATAGTTGGATCACGATTTACAGGAGTGTAGGTTAAAAGTTTGAAATCAATTTGAAGACCCAAGTCTAATTCCTGATGCCACCATGCTTCTCCCTTAGCAGATGGACAATACCAGCGGTATCCAGTTACAGACCCTGTTGAATTGAACGATGTGGCGTTCAATGATGTAGCGCATCCACTATATCCTACACCTGGATTACCTACAGAAGTTATTCCATGTGATTCTTGGCTTTGACCTTCAGAATCTTCAGGTAATTCGAAGAGATTTTGGTATACTGAACCAGACCAAGTGGTACTAGTCGTCAGAGTTGTATTCCAATATTCTCCCACAGACATAGGAAAGTCATAATGTTCCTTAGGGGGCGAATATTGATTCCCAATAGTAATATCAGCTAAATCTAGATTTGAACCAGTTACGAGACTAATGGGAAAGGGGATATTGCGCAAATCAACGTCTAGTTCCATATTATAGGTTATTTGACCAAGGTCTGAGGCTCTTACGAGTTCATCGGATTCAAATGCAACTCTGAGATCACCAGAAACAGTCGCTGCATCAGTAACCAATGAAATTCCATTTTTCTGGAACGTCCCTGACGACTCTACTACGTAAACAATTGTTGATTGATTCTCGATCATCATTATTGTTGTATCAATTACTTCTTTGGTCAAAGTGCCCCTCAATGTCCCCACATTTGATCCAGGAGCACCCGAAGCAATCAAGTCCTGAACATCAAAAAATGCATCATATGTCCACACATCGCCAACTGCCCATTCGGGCACATCAACAGAACCTTGACTGTTCCTAACACCCAACACATTGAATGATGATTCAACTTCATTGAGGGGTTCAGAGGGTTGCATCATTACTAGTTGTGTTGATAGAATGAAAATTAGAACAATGGACAGCGCCGACCTGCGTGAGGGCGCTACTGTTGAAGCCACCATGCACCTACAGCCATTCGGCTGTGTATCAACCAATCGCTCTAACTTGCAAAATCATTCGTAGAGCAAATCAGCTAATTCATCCTTGATGAATTCAATTGCTTCTAAGATCTCATCCTTGTGACGGGCTCCGGTAATTACCATCTTACCACTGCCAAAAATCAAACAGACAACCTTAGGGTAATCAATTCTGTAAATCAAGCCAGGAAATTGTTCAGGCTCATACTCTACCTTATCGAACGGAAGATGGAAAGTCAAATGATTAAGATTCAAATGACGAGGTAAGCCTGCTAGAGGTTCACCAACCGGAAGCGTGGTTAGAGGACTTTCTTCTTCAGGCATATCTACTTCTTCTTGTGTAGGGGCGCGCCATCCACCACTATTGGAGTCCTTGTGCCCAGGATCCTTTACAATCTTCATTCTCTGGTCAACATCTTTGGAAATTCCATCATAATCTTCCGGGTAATGCAAAGCATATGTTGCCACCATGTTTTGGACCTCGATTTTTACATCGGCTAAATCCCATGTCTCTATATCTGCAGCTCTCAAATCAGCAATCATCCTCTCAATTCCAGTATGGATATTCTCCTCATTTTTCCCACCAGTACATACCGCGCGGCCAGAACGGAACATTAGAATCGCTAGACGAGGATCTACTACTCGATAAACGACACCAGGAAATTGTTCTGGTTCATATTCACAATTCAGTTCTATTGCAATTTCTGGCAAATCTAATTCTTCTGCCACTCTAGTACTTGCAACCACGTTCACTACAACTAATCGATCTTCATCGCTCATATAATAGGCGATTTATCAAGAGTATATAAACAAGTGCGCGGAACCACAGCACATTTTTTCCCCAAATTAGTTCGTCTTTAGCTGAACACCCTGTTGAGCAATAGAGGTGACAAATGCGACCCCCCCTGCTTCTTTTATTGCCTTAGCACAAGCACTTGGATTCTTTGCTAATGCCAATATACACCCGCCACCACCAGCGCCTGTTAATTTAGCTCCGTATGAAAAGGGCAGGGCTGCATCAATCAAACTCTCCAATTCCAATGAGGACACTCCAATTTCCCTGAGAAGTGAATGGCATTGGTTCATTGCATCTCCAATCATTGAAGGAGTCCCAGTTTTGAGTAAATTTATCGATGATTGAGCAAGACTTGAGACCTCATCCATTGAAGACTTAAAAGAATCCGAAGTCATTCTAGATGCTACAATCTCAACCATTTCTTTAGTTGATGATGGAACCCCTGTGTATCCAATTACAAGAGATAAACCAGCAATATTTTCAGGAATCTGTAAGGAATGTACATCCCAATGGTTGGACCCTTCTGGACTTTCTAAATCAATGGCCCACCGATGTTCTAGAGAATCAATGACTGATGGGGCAACTACAACGACTCCTCCTAATGCAGAAGTGCTAGTATCAGTCGGACTGGCTCGCCCTCCTTGAGCCAACGCTTCTGCATGATGAGCTGCTCTTGCAATTTTTTCTATTGATTGGGGCTTCGAAGAAATGGCAAGGGCGGAAGCTACTGATAATGCTGCAGATGAACCTAGACCTGCCGCAATCGGAATTTTGCTTTCAATATTCAAACATAAAGGAGATTCAAAATCACCAAATTTCGATATTAGGGGTAACAAATAGGGGTTTTCCATCGGATTAAATTCCTCACCATTTAGAATCCAAGTTTCAGAATTTGTAACAGAAAATGATGCTCGGAGATCGATTGCTATTGCAACTGCGGGCGCACCATAAAGAACAGCATGTTCACCAAATAGGATGGCCTTTCCTGGTGCATCTGCGACCCTCATCACCCTCTGCTGGAAGACTTCGCCCATATCCATTGCTGATTTTCAAGTAAATAGGACGAATGTTCAGATGGTGACATTCAAGGGCAATATACTAGTGGAACGGAATGGGTGAGGTTGTATTGAGCGAGGATGCCGACTTTGACGTCATCATTATTGGGTGCGGGATGGCAGGAATGGCATGCGCCGCCCAACTTCTCAAAGAGGGAGTCGAGGGCGACAGGATTCTAGTCGTTGATCGAGGTGAACCTATTGGTGCTAAGAATCTCTCTGGAGGTATTCTATGGGGTAGAGAACTGGATGAATTGGACGATATTTTTCCAAATTGGGAGATGGAAAACCCAGGGATAGAAAGATACATCAATCACAAAAAAATTGGATTCTTGTCCTCTGAAGATGCATTCATTATGGAAGGGAAATTTGCTTCATGGGATGGAATAGGTGGTACAGAGGAACCATCAATGAGAACTGGATGGAGTGTACTTCGTGCAAAAACAGATTCTTGGTTTGCTGAAAAATTAGAAGAAGCAGGCGTTTTCATTATGCCTGGAATCAAAATAGATCAACTACATATCGATGGACTAGACCACACCTCTTATTCTGCTAGAGACTTGACTTCTCCGGCCGAGGATTCTGGAACAGGAAAAGCCCAAAAATGGAGGATTGATAATGCCGATCCAGAGATTGTAAATGCAATCAGAGAAGGGAAAATATGTGGGATTGTTCAAGATGGAGAAGTAATGACTAGCAATGTAGTTGTAATTGCAGAGGGAAGTAATTCAATACTGACTAGATCATATGCCTTTGATTCGATGCTACATGCTCAATCTCGTCATGGAATTATCTTAGGCGTAAAGGAAGTTATTCATCTTGGAGAAGATGTAATTAACAGCCGATTTGGATGTTATTCGGGCGATGAAGAACGACCTCCAAGTGGAATGGCAATGGAAGCCGCATTAGCCATATACGATGATATGGCAGAAAAGGCATGGGAAGAATATCCTGTTACTGCGGGACAAGTCCCTAGAGCAGGTGGGTGGCTTTACACTAACCGTGACACTCTCTCGATAGGAGTAGTAATTCAATTAGATAGTCTACCTTCTGGAATTCATACCTACGACATGTTAGAAGCATACAAATCTCATCCTGCAATTGCGCCACTAATTAGTGGAGGAGAAACGGTAGAATATGGTGCCCATTTGGTCCCCGAGTATGGATTGGACAGGATGCCTACACGCCTAGTAAGAGATGGAGCAGTTGTAATTGGAGATGCCGCTGGACTCGTTTATTCAAATGGGGCCGTAATCCAGGGTCAAAACTATTCAATTCATTCAGGTAAACTAGCAGCGAAAGTAATTGCCAAATGTATTGAATCAGGAGATTTCAGTAAAAAATCTCTAGGACAATACAGGAAAGATTTGGATGATTCCTATGTAATGCGAGATCTAAAACGTTTCAAGACTACAGCTAAATTCTTGGCAGATGATGCAAATTATACTTGGGTGCCAAAATTCATGGGTAAAATGTTCAATAGAGTTGTTCGTGAAATAGGCGAGGAAAAAATCACAGTTGAAAAACAGGCTCTACGATTAAGAAAAGAGATGCGGCGAAAAGATAAGAAAACCAAAAAAGGCATGGGATTACTTAACTTAATCAGACTCGGGATGATGGGTAGAAAACTATAATCAAAAAAGAGGTGTAGAAATGGAAGAAAAAACGAAAATTGGGCTTTTTGAGTATGATGTAAAAAATGGTCTAGGACTAATTGCGTACAATGTTGACGAACACGAGCATGCACATATCATTGTAGATACAAAGAAATGTGGCGATTGTGATTCCATGATGTGTGTTTGGGGCTGCCCTGCACAATGCTATATGTTCCGTGATGTAGGATTGGAAGAAATGAAATTCCAATACGAAGATTGTGTTGAGTGTGGAACCTGCTTCTTGATGTGTACTGACGGTGCATTGAGTTGGAATCACCCCCGTGGTGGATTCGGAATAACATACGCATATGGTTAGGTGGAACAAATGAGTTACAAATTTCTAGGAATGGAGATGCCACTAATGTCGATTTTGGTCGGAGGGGCACTCTCTGCTTGGGGAGTTGCAGCATACGTGATTTCTGATATGGCCAGTGCCACAGCCTTGATTCCTACTATTATGGGAACACCAATCGCAGTCATGGGATCTGCTGCAGCACAGATGCCCTCGCGTAGGAAACTGTTCATGCACATCGCTGTGGTCTTTGGACTGCTGTGCGCCTTAGGTGGGCTGCGATTACCGATGATACTGATGAATGGAGACTCCTCTAACATCTTGATTATCTCTCATGCACTACTGTTAGTTCTTGGTGGAGTTTACACATATGCTTGCGTTCAATCCTTTAGATGGGCAAGGAAAAATGGAATGCTTGATTCATAATCATCATCTTAAATTCAAAGATTTCGCCGCCGATACTATCATCTCTTCATGAGATTTGGAAACCCAACCAGACTTTTCCATAGTATTCGAACAATCGTAATAATTCGTTGTCCCAAGGCCTCGTGATACTAGTCGCGCTTCTTTGATAAACAAAGCCATCAATTTGACTATGAAATTTGGAAGTGCTCGAGTAGTCACCTTCCAACCATTAGATTTGAGATAACCTGCAATCTCTGGCATTGTGATCGGCGTTGTAGCCATCATCAAACGTTCACCGTTTAGATTAGAATTCTCAATGGCTTCGGCATGCATCCAAGCAACATCACGTACATCAACTGGAGCAAAACTGATTTTCGGAAATCCAGGATAGGCACTATCGATAATTGATTCAATGATTCTCAATGATGTCCCGGAAGAACCACTGTGCAATGGTCCAAAAATCACGTTTGGATTTACAGTAGTCAATACAGATTCTGGGTGTGATTTAATAAAATCCCATGCTGCTTGTTCTGCCAATGTTTTGCTTTTAGTATAAGCAGAATTTACACGTTCTAAATCAGTCCAATCATTGTGAGAATATGTTTTGTTTCGAGTTATTGGAGTAGCTCCTGCAATTGCTGCAGTTGATGAAGTAATCACAAACTTACGTATTCCAGCCTCATATCCATGTGATAGAACACGAAGGGTACCTTCCCTTGCGGGTTTGATCAAAACTTGCTCATCTTTTGGCTCATATGCTGAGAATGGCGAGGCAGTATGCACGATAGCATCAATATCATTCATCGCTTCTTTCCAACCTTCATCGGAAATCAAATCTAGGCAACGAAGTTCTAAGGAGGAGCCGGCATCAAAATCATCTAATATTTGCTGATGAGATTCCTGCGATGATCTCGTTGTTCCACGAACAAAATACCCTCTAGAAAGAAACTCATGGGTAACTTGTCGCCCTAGAAAACCTGTGCATCCAGTAACTAAAACTCGCTTGAATTCTTGGTTCATGCATTAACGTATTGTTTCTTTGGTTTGAATTTTTGTTACAGGCCCCTAATGGAAATTAGTTCGCACGCATTTATGATGAAGTGTGCTACCCAAGGGATGAGGAGGACATGACCCTACACCTCTATGATACTCGCAGGAAGGAGAAGGTTCCCTTCCAACCTGCAGTCCCAGGCAAAGTTCAGATGTATGTCTGTGGGATTACCCCCTATTCTCCATCTCATCTAGGTCATGCTCGATGCTACATTGCTTTCGACCTTCTACATAGGTGGTTAGAAGCATCAGGATACGATGTGGATTATGTCCAAAATTTCACCGATATTGATGATAAAATAATCAAAATTGCAAATGAAGAAGGGATCGATTTTCTTGAAGTTGCGAACCGAAACATAGAGGATTACTACCGAGTCATGGATGATCTTGGCGTAGAACGTGCAGATCATTATCCAAGAGTCACAGAACATCTTGAAGGAATCATCAATATGATTGAAATTTTAATCCAAAAAGGACACGCATATACCTCTTCAGATGGGGTTTGGTTCTCGGTTTCATCTGCACCTGAGAAATTTGGAACACTTACTGGAAATACTATTGAGGCAGTACAAGCAGGTGGTTCAGGCCGACTCAACGAATCAGATAAAAAGGAACACAATGATTTCGCTCTTTGGAAAGCAGCGAAACCAGGTGAGCCTGCATGGGATTCACCATGGGGGCCAGGTAGACCTGGATGGCACATTGAATGTAGTGCTATGAGCCTCCATCATTTCGGAGAATCTTTCGACATACATGGAGGGGGCTTTGACCTAAGATTCCCTCATCATGAAGCAGAAATTTTCCAATCTGAGTGTTGTACTGGGAAAAAACCGGTCGTAGGGATTTGGATGCATAATGGATTCGTACGAGTAGATGGAGAAAAGATGAGTAAAAGTCTAGGAAATTTTTGGACAGTTACTGACGCATTCAAAATTTATGACCCCATAGTTTTGAGATATGCTCTCTTGAACGCCCATTACAGAAATCCAATTGATGTTAGTGAACAATTGTTGAACGATGCGAAAGGAAATCAACGCAAAATCTCCGAAACATATGGTCAAGCAATTGTTTCCTCGGAACAAGGTGAGGCCTTGGCTCCACTTCCCCCTCTTCCTGAAGGCAATATTGAATCAACTGAATTCTTAATTCAAAGAATCGGAATCATAGAATCCCTTGCTGAAGAAGCAGCACGTGCCCTAGATGATGATTTGAACAGTAGATTGGCACTATCAAAAGTACAAGCAGGTGCAAAAATCATTGCTGAAGTTCTAAATTCAGACGAAATCGACGAAACAGATACTGCGTCATTTGCTACCTTCTCTATAGATTGGATGGAAGAAATAGCGGGGTCAATATTGGGGGTCCTCCCCACTAAAGAAATTGCTAAAGCGATTTATGACCCACGACTAGATCCAAAAAGAGTAGCAATACGTGATGAAGTGGAAGCACTCTTAGCTAGACGATCTATTGCAAGACATGCAAAAGATTGGGCAGCAGCTGATGAAATTCGAGATGCTTTATCTGAAATGGGAGTCACAGTCAAAGATACATCCGACGGAGTTGTTTGGTCTCTAGATTAGGACTCATTCTTCTGATTCATTTTCATTTTGCATCTCTAATTGATTGGTAGAACGATCCTTTACGTCTCTCAGATTAATGAATTGTTCAGGAGTGGTTAATGTCATTCTAACAATTACAATCACTGAACCAACAAGAATTGCTAAAGTAACTAGAATGGCAATCCAATACCATACCTCTTCGGTTAATGCCGATACTTCTTCTCCTTGAGGATCAGTTTCTTCATCTTTAATTTCAATGGGCATCATCCAATTTGAAGCGTCTCTGCAGAACCATTCTCCCATTCGAATATCATCTCCCCTATTTGGTGGTTCATCCCCTAAAATAAGGGGATGCATCACAATAGAATCCTCACAATTTCTTCCAGGGAATGTAATAGCATCTCCTGGAGAATATGCGGGATCTAATCTACTCACTGGCCAATCTCCATCTAATGAAGACTCGCTGATTTCAGGGTGTGGTTGCTTCCAACTAGTTTCACCTATACAATCTGATTTGTATTCAATGAGATTAGAAATTTCAGACTCTACAAAACATCCTTCTCCACTCCATAGAAGGATAACTAGAGACCCACATCCTCTTACTCGCCCATCATCACTGGACTCTGGATTAGTCAAACATTCTTCAATATGAATTCCCTTCTCTAAGGAAGAATTAGCGGGGTGTTGAACGCCACCAAATGGACCAAATGTGGGCAATAAGAGTGGGAGGTCATTCGCAGAAATACTGTTGTTTTCTTCACCGTCATCTAGAGGAGTTTCCGTAGAATTATTGGAATTATCAGTTCCATTATCCCCTCCTCCAGTCCAAGTAGAAGGGTCTGAAGAATCTGAATTGGTGCGATTACCATTTGAATCCAAATTAATGTCGTAATAATCTGACCACAGATCTACAGTACGATCTTTTTGGAAAGTCAATGAACGATTTAAAACATCAAAATATCGATCATCTCCAAACGTATACCAAGGGTCAAATGGCCGTGGACCAATAGAAAGATTATCCAAACAATCCTTCAATTTCTGTTCAACTGTAGCATAAGTCTGAGTCCCAGATGGAACTCCGTCAAATCTAATGTCGATTCCTTTTTGAAAATCAGGAGAATTGATTATTTCTGTATCATTGGTCATCTTCTGCATTAAATCGACGTCGCCGAATAATGCGAATCCATCCACAACAACGAGGCGAACATCAGGGTCAACGGCTTCAATCAAATTCCGATATGGATTGGAAGCGAATGAATCGAGAACCAAAAAATCAGCAGCCAATCCAGGTTTTATTCGCCCTACATTGTCCGTCCATCCAACTTGATCAACTGAATTAGTAGTGATCATTTGAGCCATTTCATAATCTGAAAATCGGTCACCGAGAACATTAGAATCCCACCAATCTGCTATTTTCACTTCATGTAGCACACTCTTTGCACCGGAAGGGCCCCAATCTGGAGATATTGATATTGATACACCGGCATCATCAGCTGCAGCAATATTGGCAGTATCCCCATACAACAAAAGATTGGACATCGGAGACCAAACCAATGATGCATCAACCTGACCCATTAATGCAAATTCTGTTGAAGTAAGAGCAGTCCCATGAATTACGATTAGTTCGTCGATAACTAGTTGATTGTTTACCAATGAATCAAATTCCGCCCTAGATGGTTCATCAATGCCCTCTGAAAGATGAATCATCCACGCATCAAGAGTGCCAGCGGCTTTCTTTGACTTAACATGAGAACCAGAATAATCAGTGGGAAACCATGAACCCCCTACTCGAGTCTCAATACGATCTTCGCCAAAATTAGTCTTCTCCAAGTTTCTTGCAAGTATTGAATCAAATGCAGCCTCATTCTCTGAAGTTGCACCTTGAATAACTGTTGTACCACCTACAATCGACTTTACCTCAGCATGTTTCATTGATTCTACCATCAAACTACATCCATCAGACCCACCGTCATTTAATCCATTTTCTACCTTGGTAATTGCATTCTTATATGCAGTTTCAGTTCTCCATTCGTATCGATTATTCCACCCGTCTGTACCATGATCCCAAATGGGTATTGCATTATAATGTGGATGATTATGAACATCTAGTAAACCAGGATAGATAATCCCTCCAGTCTCAATTTGTTCCACACCTTCAGCAGCAATAGGCATTGTCTGACCTTCAGACCACACCGCAGAAATCATTCCATCAACGACAAGAACGTGCCCATTCAAGAGAACACTTGATTCAGATTCCATTGTGACCACTGTTCCAGATAAGACATATGATCCATAATGACTCACTCCAGTAAATTCGGGACAAGGTGCCCCAGGACCTATTGAAGGCTGATCTTCACCTGGCCCCCACCCAGGAGTTGGTGGAGAAACCTTGGAAACACTCCCACTAGAATCAGAAACATATGAGGTATCCCAATCGGAATCATTTCCACCGAAAGAAAGAGATGAAATCAAAACACTAGATGTATCAATTAATCTAGCAGACCCCCCTTCAAAGAAATCGAATCCTATACCAGTATCTGCGCGGAAAAATACTAATCGCGACCCTGCTTCAATGGTTGTCCCTGTTGGAATAGAAAAGGAATCTACAGAATCTGCTCCCTGATCTTCAAGAGTCCAGCCTCCAATTTCTATTGTTGAAGCGGTAGGATTGTGAAGTTCGATGAATTGATCGCTGTAACTTCCAAAAGTCCCATCACAATTCCAATCAGTGCCGCCATAATTCTCATTATTTGGGGAAACTAGTATCTCTGAAACATATACTCCAGAATTTTGATCACCTAATGCTATACCCGTTAACGGAGTAAGCAATAAAACGACCATTGCAAGAATGGCCTGGTATGATTTAGTTCCGCCCACAATCAGTAATGGAGATAATAGGGGCTTGAACCCTACGATTAATTTTCAAAATCAAAATAAGCGACAATCAGAAAAAGACCACCCCCTAAATGTGAACATGGAGCACAGGGCCAGGGGGCGAATTCTAACCCTCACGGTAACCTTGATTTTTCTTTTTCCGGGTTGCTTTGGTTCGAATGAAGAAATTATTAATTCGATAGACTGGACTGAAGGTTTCAGCTATATTGATGACCCTGCAGGATTTACTGGAGAAGATAGAATTCGACCATTTAACGTGAGTAACCCAGACCCTGCCCTTAACGAATCGTGGGGCAATGCCTCATGGGCTGTTTTTGGAAATCCAGAGGGAGGCAATTGTTGTGAGCATTACATAGCTGCAACTGAATGGGGTTGGATTCTAAATTTTGGAGGAGAATACCCTACTTGGTCAGAAGATCGTGGCCATACATGGAAAGAATGGATCCCTCCAGTGGTTCAGGATTTCAATTGTAGAACACCAAAAATCACCATTCCAGGTCAAGAAGGTCTCGGCGAAGGAAGTATAGTGCAAACCACGACAGGAGATATTATCGCTATGGGGTGGTTTCCTTACCCCTCCTCATCTGGTGGAGACCAATTCTATGCATTTTTTTGGGATGCTGATGATGAAGATTGGACATGGTGCTTCAACAGACTAACTGAACCATTCTATGATCGATCATGGCAAATGGAAATCGTGGGTCCAATAGATGCTGGTGCACCATACGGGAGTGGAGAGTGGGCCAGCCTAGTTATCTCAAATTTCTGGCATCAATCTTCCAATAGAGGTGGACAAATGTCTACTGATGGATTGAACTACTACTATTTTGAATTCCCAGACCGAGATGCACAATTAGATACTATGGAAGTTGATTTAAACGCAGAAAATCTTGAACCAGCATGGGATTTCACAAAACCACACAAAGAAATGCGTGGCTTCCCTGTACCTTCAGGAGGAGCATACTTTCCTAATTTTTTCAATGATGGTGGCGATGCTTTTCTAGACACATCTCTGAATTGGTGGAGAGCAACTACAGTTGAAGGAAATAGCCTACCAAGTGAATACTGTGCTTTTGACTCATCATCACATTTGCATTGTATTGTAAATTCTGGAGTGGTTTTTGAACACATGATTTCGAGTGATGGTGGTGAAACATGGATAAATCAAACATATGATCTGACAGGAGAAGCAGCAGAAATTGAAGAATGGGAATTTCATGCAAATGGAAATCTAGACTTATTTGTGTTAAATGTCAGATATCAAAGCTCAGAAGGACCAGATATCGATATTGCTTGGCATGTACGAGAATATTCTGAAAATTTAGCACCTGATTCAATGACGTTTCTTGGCCTAGGAGACTTGGATGCAACATCTGGGGCAGGGCAAGATATTCGCTTTGATTTTGCTAGTATGGCGATCCTGCCAGATGGAGGGTCAGTCATCGCATACCATGATTCATCTGACGAAGATCCTCTATTCGGCCTTGAGTTATTTCTTCCAGAAAGTTATGCGAATTCTATTCCTTGAATCGTTTACTCAATGAAGCAAATAGTTCTGAAGCAGGACCTTCGGCCCTTGCAGCCAATCTTCGAACTATCAATTCTGGAGTAGATTGAGCTAAATGATTTCTAATTGGTGTTCTATCAACGACAAGTTCTAGATTCTCATCTAGACCTCTTGCCTCAATACCATCTATTCTAATTTCACCATTGAAATTCTCTCTAATCTGCCCCCCAATATGTGTAACTAGTACCACTGTGGTACGATCATTTTTCATCGCCTCAAATAGCAATCCAGAAAGTATTCTTGCTGCTGCACCTGGTTCGGTAATTGCTTCTAATTCATCTGCAAGAACAAGTTTGCGTCTTTCCGAAATAAACACCTCTGCTAACCGCATTAGGGTTCTTTCCAAGGCTCCTGCTGATTGAGTCCCATTGACTTTCGCTAGAATATGTATTTCTTCAACCAACGAAATCTTTGCAGATGTTGCAGGTACCGGAAGACCTGCATGAGCTAACAATGCAATCATAGCAATTGTTTCCAAAAGAGTAGTTTTACCTCCTGAATTTGCACCCGACAAAAGAGCAAGAGATTGTTGATCACTGATTTTTGCAACTGAACCAAGACCATATGAAACGGGAGTGGGTGTACAATCCAGTAGATGATGGCGACCTTCAATAATATCAAATCCATAATCTTCTGAATGAATTTCAGGCATCGAGCATTTATTTTCTACAGCCCACCTTGCTACTGATAACCACATTTCAATTTCTATCAATCCCGAAATCGCTGATTTGGATGGTTCAATTAGAGTTTGAGCAATTCTAGCATTTCGAATAAGATCGTTGTTTTTTGCAGAAATGATTCCCTTTTCCAACTCTTGTTCGATATTTTCTATTGCTCGACGACTGATTATACAGGGATAATCAGATTCAACCCAATCAAATGGTATCTTGACACCAGTTTCCTGAAGATACAATTCTAATCTTTTTCTTCCAACTTCTTTCGCCTCATCTATTGTATCTGCAACAGTTGCCTGTATTCGACGATTTAGACCCTCAGAATCTGCATAAAAAGACAATACTTCGTCCCCTTCAATTGATAGATGTGCATCTGAAGTCCCCGCCACTATTGCGTCATTTATCCCGCCTTCAATCGCCTTAATTTCAGACCAAATTCCATCTTTAACTCGCTCTAAATGTTGTAAATCTAAGCCTTCTTCCATCGATTCAAGAATTGTATCAAGTTCTGATAATGGTTCAACCCAATCTCGAATCTTTTCAGTTAAAGGGTGAACTGGCCACTCAATTTCCTTTATTTCTAAAATTGCTTCAAGGATTGTAGAATTGAGTTCAAACCATTCCACACCAATCTCAGGAACCAAGGATTCCAATTTCTCCACATTTTGAATACAAATCCACCCAGGAGGAACTGTTGTGGGTCCAGAAGAGCCAACCCAAGTCACATTAGGAAAAATTGTGTAATCTGACCAGGTTTCTGTTGAATCTCTAATCACAACTCTGCATCGTGATGCTAAACTACTACACATTTCTGCAATTTCAGAATTTGGAACTACAATAACCCGCTCTATCCGGCCAGTTCCTCTTTTAGGATTTCCAAGATGTTGAGAATGTTTTGTCCATGTTTCCAATGATTCAGGATAAGAAAAAGCAAAATCTAATGCTTCCTTTGAATTGTCCCTACATGATTCTATGGAACTAATGTACTGAGAAGATAACGGCCTCAATAATCCAATTCGTTCCTTGGATGCGTGATTGGTAGCATATTCGCCAATGGATTCTAGAATCCTATCATGTAACTTAGATGCCTCGATGCTTTTGCATACATCTGAATCTTCACCTCTAAAATTCTGAATTAATCGAATTGCTCGAACTGATGTCACACCATCTACAGATGCAAGACTGGCCACATCTCCTTGTGATAAACTCCTGAGAACTTCTTCTTCCGTTCCCAAAGCATCAATCATTCGATGAGAGAGGGATTCTCCTACTCCAGGAATCTCAGTTAAGCCAATCATTAGTGAACATCGAAGTTCGGGAGTTATTGAGAACATCGGTCATGTTTGAGAGATTAGGAAGGAAATATTGAATTCTCCATCAAGAGAGAAAACATCAGCGGTTGCAAATTTTTCAGAATTGAAATCGGATTCAATTCTATTGAAAACTGCAGATGAGGCTCTGACTTCTGAAGCAATGTGATTACTATCATCTTCTGAAAGGTTTGGTGCATCCTCAGGCAACCATACCTCTAGAGAAATTGTGGTATCGACGTCTAAATCAAGATCCTTTCTTTTAGCCTGAATTCTTCGTATTATATCTCTAGCTAATCCTTTCGAAAGCAATGACTCGGTCAACGCTAAATCTAGTACTAGGCTGACATCCATGGCACCATCTGGGCCTTCAATTGTAATAGTTGATGCCGCAAAACCTTCTCTTTCTACTCTTCTAATTTCAATATCTTCAGCAATTATTTCATATCCGGCTAAGGCTCCAAGACCGGCCTCAATCTCAAGTAGGAATGACTCTGGATCTACTGATTCTAACTCTTTCAAAACAGCAGGAAGGTCCTGGCGACATTTACCACCAAGGGATTTCCTATTAGGAGCAAGTTCAATCTGTTGGAAACGATCTAAATCTTCTTCTGTCTCTAATACTTCAACATTCAACTCATCTGCTAAAATTTCATGGAACTCAGAAATATCTGGACCCCCAACAATCCATCCTGATTGGCATGGAAGACGTTGACGACGTCCAGCATCAACTCTAATTCTTCTTCCAGCTTCAGCAAGCGAACGAACCATTTCCATCTTTGCCTCAACCATCATATCGATAGGCGGGACAATATCTTCAAATGACTCTGATTCAGAACCTAGTGGCCAATCAGCAAGATGGACACTTTGCCCTCCACATAGATTGCGATGGATTACATCCACCATGTAAGGTGCAACAGGGGAAATAAGGCGACACAATATCATCAAAACTTCATGAAGAGTATACTGACAAGACATCTTATCTGAGGATTCATTTTCATCCCATAACCTTCTACGTGAGCGACGAACATACCAATTAGACAAATCATTTACTACAAAATTCTCAAGATCTCGACACGCTTTGTGGAAATCCCAATCTTCGAACTGTTGGTGATAATTGTGTGCCATATTTGAGAGGCGGCTCAAAATCCATCGATCCAAAGGAGTTCGTTCTTCAACAGCGATAAATTTGGTAGAGTCTTCAGGATCAAAACCATCCATTGAAGCATAATCTGCATGGAAGCGATAACAATTCCATAGAGTCAAGAACATCTTTGCGTAGGTCTCTCTAACTCCATTCGGATCAAATTTCATCGGATTCCAGGGCGCACCCGCAGTTACCATGTACCAACGCGTAGCATCTGCTCCCTCTCGATTGAAGTGATCCCATGGATCGACAATATTACCTCTTGATTTAGACATCTTCTTTCCTTCAGCATCAAGAATCAATCCTAGGCTTAAACAACGCTTGTAACACAGTGAGTCAAAAACAGTAGTAGACACTGCTAATAATGTGTAAAACCAACCTCTAGTTTGATCCACTCCCTCGCAAATATAGTCTATCGGGAAATTGTTTTCGAAAATCTGAGGGTCATCGAATGGGTGATGCCATTGAGCGAATGATGCACATCCAGAATCAAACCAACAATCCATAACAAATGGTTCCCTATTCATTGGTTCTCCTGATTCAGAAATAAGAACAAATTGATCAACAATGGGACGATGTAAATCGACATCGTCAGGACACTCAGGATTCTCAATTCCTGCTTCTCGGGCCTTTGCAACCTCTGATTGTAATTCAGAAATTGAACCCACACATTTCATCTCTCCAGATGCTGAACGCCATACTGGAAGTGGAGTACCCCAATATCGCTCTCTACTTATTGCCCAATCCTTGACATTTCTGAGCCATTCGCCAAATCGCCCCTCTCCAACCCAATCAGGAGCCCATTCTACCTGATCATTGAATTCTAGTAAACGTTCTTTTACAGCAGTCATTCTAACAAACCATGAATCCATAGCATAGTACAACAATGGATGATCTGTTCTCCAACAATGCGGGTAATCGTGAGAATATGCTTTTTGACGGTATAGTAGATTTGATTCGGTGAGAATTTCCATTATCTCCTCATCACAATCTTTGACATATCGGCCATCTAAACGAGGATGTGTACCTGAAACAAAACGTCCATCCATATCGACAGTATGTTGGGCAGGTAGGCCAACTTCCATACCTAGATTATAGTCGTCTTCACCATACATGACTGCAGTATGTACTACTCCTGTCCCATCTGTAGTGGTGACCCAATCCGCAGCCAATACTGTCCAAGCTGTAGTTGATTCACCTTGCGCTACAGCATGTGGAAACAATGGTTTGTATGAACGTCCAATTAATTCAGAACCTGGGAACTCCTCTACAACTTCTACTTGATGGCGTAATACTTCTTTCATTAGTTCCTTAGCTAGAATCATTTCTTCACCAATTCTAGCTCCTCCGAATCCTTCCCAAGAAGATGGTTCTTCGAGAACCCTGACTCGAACATAGGTTACTTCGGGACCAACTGCTAATCCAACATTTCCGGGAAGAGTCCACGGAGTTGTAGTCCATGCCAAAATTGAGGCGTCAGTGTCTTCCAACATGAATTTAACATAAACAGATGGCTCCTCGACTTCCTTGTACCCTAATGCTACTTCATGACTGGAGTAAGATGTTCCAGTTTGTGGGCAGTATGGGAGTACCTTATGTCCCCTGTAAAGAAGTCCTTTCTCAAACATCTGTTTCAATGCCCACCAACATGACTCAACGAAATTATTGTCCAACGTAACATATGGGTGATCTAGATCTACCCAAAACGCCATTCTTTCAGTCATCTCTCTCCATGCTTCTTCATAGGTCCAAACTGATTTGCGACATTCTTCATTGAATTCAGCAATCCCAAACCCTTCAATTGCTTCATTGCTCATCAAATCTAATCTCTTCTGCACTTCAATCTCTACTGGAAGACCATGGGTATCCCACCCTCCTTTTCTTTCTACAAAATGGCCTTCCATAGCCTTCCATCGACAAACTAAATCCTTGTATGTTCGAGCGACCACATGATGAATCCCTGGTCGACCATTTGCGGTTGGTGGACCTTCAAGAAAAATGAATGGCGTGTTACCACGGCGAGATTCAACACTTTTCTGGAAGGTTGCCTCTTGTGACCATAAACGCATGGTCTCCTCCTCAAGAGAAACTGGGTCCAATTCCCCCGCTGGTTTAGGTGCAGGCATGAACCAACGGACTTTGGGCTCTAACTTCAAACTGATGGGGGAATAAAGACAAATGTCTACCGAGATTGAAATACAACCTAGATGACGAGTAACTATGCAGGATGCTGTCTCTACCACTATCTCAGGCATGACTTGTATGTCTTGTGTAGGTAAAGTCGAAGATGCTCTAACATCTTTAGAAGGAGCCAGTAATATCAGTGTGGATTTGAGTTCTGGAAAGGCCAGCGTACAAGGAGTAACACAGGATGTGATGGAACAAACCATCATTTCGTTGGGCTATGGAATAGGAAATGAAGGGGCTAAAAGTGAATTTAACTGGAAAGATCGTGGAGTTTGGAAACAATCTGCCAACAATACGAAATGGTGTTTGATTGGATGCTCTATTGGAGAGTTCGGCACTCTAGCAGCATACCAATACTATGGG
>PBDV01000008.1 GCA_002718215.1 Methanobacteriota archaeon | reverse complement strand
GTAACATAATCACTATCAAAAGACCCGAATGTAACGATTGTATTATCTGGAACATTTGCTAGAAATGTGCCTACATCTTGATTCCAGAGATTTGTCATATAGGAACTGGATTTGTAGTTGAAGATGAACAAGTGAGTATGATTACCAGTCCATTCATTTCTTATCGAATATGAACCAGTTGTGGTTGGGAAGCTAAAATCCGCAACAGTACCGAACGCTGATGCAGAATAAGGCCCGCTTGACCATTGGATTGGAATTTGTGGTAGTGCACACCCGTCAGCATCAATAGTCCATCGTTGCGGGGAATTAGGGCAAATATCAACATTAGAGAATATTCCATCACCATCTATATCGGCGCATCCAACAGAATTCACTTGGCCAATGTATGGTCCAGGAGTGTTTACACAATCATCTTCTGAATCAACAAATCCATCTCCATCACTATCTCTCTGATCGTCATCACATCCGTTGAGATCGACTGTTAACGAACCAATAGTTGTGTATTCACATTGATCAATAACATCAGGAATGCTATCTGCATCGTCATCTGTATCTTCATCAATATCCCTACATCCATCAGAATCGTAGTCGGTATAATTGGAGGGAATCCATGCGATTACACCCTTACTACAGTAATCAACCGAATCATTGTAACCATCGTTGTCATCATCATCATCTTCTGTAATATCATTACAACCATCAGAATCATGATCAGTAATCCCAGTAGATGTAAATGATTCTGAGAGACAATGATCGTCAATATCTAGGATATTATCATCATCGTCATCGTAATCTTCGTACTCGTCATTGCATCCATCTCCATCAAAATCCAACGATTTGTTTGATGAATCCCATCCTATTTCACCTCTAATACAACGATCATTACCGTCCAATGTGCCATCATTATCATCATCATCATCCATTGTATAGTCATAGCATCCATCCGAATCGTGATCTGTTGTAGGGGAGCTAGTATAACCAGAGGTACTTTCACATTGATCCATAGTATCGAGAATACCGTCTGAATCACTATCTGCTAATGCAGGGTCATTTACGAAAACTGGCATCGATTTAGTAGCAGATTGATTTCTACCACAATCTACCATAATTTCTACGTCATTACTATTTTCAAAATACATGTTCCCTGAATATATTCTCGAATTGACATTTTGTTGAACCATGATGAACTGATTTGAATTGTATATTTCATCGTTAATGTAAAATTCAATCAAACATAATTCAATTTCAGGATGAATGATTTCAATTCTAAATTCAGGTGTTAATCCTGGATACTCTAATTGCAAATAGTATGGTGCAATTATTTCTGGAATTACAGTAGGGGGTAAACTTGTGGTGAATGTCCAAGTGGCTGATTTTTCATTGTCTCCTTCTCCAATATTCACCGTAACTGTGTGTGTCCCTTGAGCAGTTGTACCAATTATTGCTGAACTAGGTAAATCACCTGATGACTCTCCATTTGATACTTCCACATCATCAAGTAATACAGTATACGCATGCAATCCCCCCATAGCAGAATACCATTGAATTGTAGCAGTGATTTCATCGTTAATCGTAGGGTTAGAAGGAGAAATAGAAACCACGGGTATTGGTGGTATTTGAGGTAATTCTGGCTCAGTAATAATTTCTTCTTCGTTGTTATTTGATGATCCAATACATCCTGGTATGATGAATATTGAGACTAGAATGACCGCGAGTAATCTCCTATCCATGCACATCGATAACACGGTAATGAATGAACATGTCTATGAAAATTAGTTGCCCAAAAGCATAGTCCAAGCGGCCTTAAGTGACATCTTGCGAAATTCAGGTACATCCTTGAGTAATTTCATTCCCAACGGTACTGGTTTCTCTATATCGCCCAATTCATTGATCATTTCAATTACTTCAGGTCGAGCAAAAACCCTGAAAATCTCATTTAATTCAGCATCGTCAACTTCAGTTAGGAATAAATCACGAAGTTGTCTTGCTCTCCGATGATTTTTACGTATTGAATCTATTTTTTTAGAGACCTTATTCAGTGCTTTTTCAGACAAATCATTATTCTGAATGCATTTCAATAAGTCAGGCAGCATCAAATCAACTTGTTCAAAACCAGGTCCAATTCCCCCTCCTGTAGTCGGTTTACAAATCGCAGCAGCATCGCCGAACAATAGTATCCGTTCTCGTGATATTTTCTTTAATACACCTGCCGGTACGGGGCCACAGTAACGTGCTACTTCAGTAATATCATTGAATCTAAATGAAAATAATGAATCATTGATCAAGTAATCATACAACATTTCACATGAACGTTCGTCTACATCTTTCGTACGTACCCAAAGACCAATTCTGTGCGTATCTCCATTTGGAATGACCCATGAAAATAATCCAGGGGCAATTTCATGCCCAGTATACATGTCGAGAATACCGGGCAATCCTGGATATCCAACAACTTCTGCTTGAAATCCAATCATTGTTTCGGGGGGCCGCCCTAATTTCGCGTGTCTACGAACCCAAGAATGTGCACCATCAGCTCCACACAGTAACTTTGCTTTAACTTCAATGATTTCATCTGACTTTTTTACCGTACATAATATGTGGTCATCCATTACTTCTGAATTAATTATAGTGGAATTTAGCCATAATTCAGTACCTGCTGCAATACCTTGTCGAACAACTGCCTCATCAAATCGCTTACGGCAAACAACGTGCTCACGAACTACATTTGGATTACCTATCTGAATACTTGTCCCATCTGGTGAATGCATTCTTGCTCCCCAGACGTCAGTCAGTGTCGTATCATGTAAGGCCACTTTGTCCATTGCAGATGGGGTTACTAATCCTGCACATTGGAATGGTCTACCAATTTCAGCATGTTCCTCTATTTGCAATACTGAAATTGAATTAGACGATAATTCACGACAAAGATATCCGCCAACTGGTCCAGCACCAATTACTAGAACATCAACAATAATTTGATCACCCGCGTCTTCTACCTCTACCCTTGATTCCTAATTTATCTTGTAGCGATTGTATTGACTCACTCGCCTGAGCAGCGGTCATTTCATCAACAGACTTAATGTTATAATTCATACAATACGTCTCTTCCTCAAGTTCTGCTTTCTTTATGAGATCCTTGACGTATTTGATTTGACGTGCTGACGGTGGTTTAGGAACCTGTCCTTGTATCTCAAACAATTTACCGATAACTAATGAAGCAGTACCATTTCTTCCACCAGTTAATTCATCAATAGAATTTACAGATACAGATTGTAGAATTTCATCTATGTTTGATTCAGTTTCATCAACCAATTTATTGATCAAATTGAGTTGTTTTTCGGATGCAACTCCAACTATATTTTGTGATTTTAATTGGTCAATAATTTCTTTGGTTCGATCTCCAGAAAGTTCTGAAGGTTGTTTTCCGTTCAGCAATTTATCTCTTTCTTCTGGCGGTATAGCATTAAGTAAAGACTCCATATATGCTAACTGCTTCACAGTAGGTTTCAGTGAACGAATTTCAAGTGCTATTTTATGTGCATTNGAAAATTGATCTACAAAATTTGACCATACGGCTGGTGCATCCTCANTTCCATGTTCAATAGAATCTAGATTNGATTCCATTGTTGCAGTAAAATTAGATTCGAAAACNCCTCTTCGNACATTATCATCTCCAAACATNGGAGCAACTTCATTCCACAGAGTTNTACCATTAATTGTAGGGATNAGAGCTTTAGATTCTTGAATAATATATTGTCTTTTTTTNTCCAATAATAAATCNACTGTAGTTGCATANGTAGATGGACGACCNATNCCCTCTTCCTCCATCTTTGCAACCAACGANGATTGGTTATACCTAGATGGTGGTTTGGTTTGATCTTCAATTAGTCGCCAACCCCCATTATCTTCATCAGCTACATCCANTTCATTNTCTACTGAAAGTGGCGGATTAGGNGCATTTAGCCGTGGTTCNGATCTGAGATCTCCGTATGCTGCTTCCCAACCCGCATGTACTCTCCATGAAATTGAACCNGTAAGTGGACAGTCTAATCCATTAACNGANGCACGTAAACTAAGATTCTCAAATTGAGAATCAGACATTTGACTGGCAGCGAATCGAGACCAAATTAANCGATANAGNAGCANTTCTGATGCATCTAATCCNTCNGGATTCATGTTGCTAGGAACAGTTGGTCGTATGGCCTCATGTGCATCTTGTACATTTGTTGAATCAGTTGCATCCTTACCCAGTATCCCTGGAGAATCTCTAANATGGTCNGAACCCCATTTATCTGAAATGANTTCGCGAATATTATCTCTNGCATCTGGATTAGTTCGAGTTGAATCTGTNCGAATATATGTGATATGTCCAGCNTGATATAAATCATTAGCAACTTTTGAAATCCGTTTATTCCCCCATCCAATAGCGGGGTGNGTTCCAGCAGTTCGAATTAGACTTGAGGTGTTAAAAGGCGGCTTAGGTTTGTTTGAACGTGTGCCTGATTTAANNTGGGTTAATGTGAGTTTTCTAGATGATTTAATNGAATCAACAGCTAAGTTNGCAAGANNTTGATCATTGGTCCTATCAGGATGGTGCTTAGGAGGTTGATGATCATGATCAAACCATGCATNCTTGTCGTCCTTTTCATGAAATCTAACNTTAAACGATATATCATTAGCTACAGAAGTTACTGCATAGAATGGNTGTGGAACAAATGCATCACGTTCTNCTTCACGTTCAACAATAAATCCAAGGGTAGGGGTTTGNACACGCCCCATCGACGGTAATCTCCATGAACGGCTGAAGTTTGATGCTCTGAATCCAACTAATCTATCCATNAAACGTCTTACNTTNGCAGCATCCACTAGATCCATATCAATATCTCGAGGGGAGTTAATTGCAGCAAGAACAGCATTTTTNGTAATCTCATTAAACGAGATTCTAACTGTATTGTATTGATTGAAAATATGTTTTAATCTCCATGCAATGAATTCNCCNTCNCTATCTGGGTCAGTTGCTAAATACACTGTTTNNNCATCATGTTTTTCGGCTTTGCTGAGTAANGANTNTACCAACTTTTCAGTGCTTGTCCTTTGCTTAGAAGTATTGCCNGACCAGTCCCAAGGCGGTTCTGGAAGAGCATCTTTTTTNGAAGCCCACATTGCCTTATTNGCCTGTTTTTTTTNCGGACAAGCCTTTCCNGGTAAATCCTGTACGTGGCCTTTACANGTTTCAACAATGAAGNCNTTNCCAAGGATTTGTTTAATCTTCTTTCCCTTTGCTCCGGATTCAACAATTACTAGGTNAGTCATTGTCCCACCATTAGTTACGCGACATCGACATGTGATAAATGTGAGTGGAGTAAATCATCAAAGATTAACGTTGGATATTCTCATACGGCTTTGCACTTCGTCCCANGGTTCGGATGCATCACTACCTCCACANCCTAAACATCCTGGATAACCGGCTTCAATCAATTCACTAGCAATATTTTGTAATGNATTCCAGGATGATTGAATGTCTTTTGAGGGTATAAATACAACCNGTGAATCATTCGGCATGNTNCCNCCTATCTGCCCAATTAATNTGTCNTCATTGAATAGACTAATTTGAAAATCTGNACAATCGTTCGTTTNGAGAANGGAATATTGACTAGGCACNCGATCATTGTAATGATTATGCAATTCTACGATTTGTTCAGAAATATTTGATGGAGCTANTGTTCGAATTGAATCGATNCTAAGGAATCTTCTAGCCCATTCACGGAGNGCTAACTCCAACTCATTGAACCCGTCCATGACGTTCCGATGAATCGTAACGCTTGAAGGATGTCGCCATTCAGCGAGTATTAATGGGGGCATTATGGAGATTATTGGCNCCANCGATAATGTCGATTATTCCANTAAGTTCTGAAACCATGCATTCGATTGCGATGAAGAAAATACGTATTCGCTGTAATTACNTCCCGGGTTATCGNNCATTATTGTCTATGTTCTTTAGTTCACCATCNGTCAANACTCAATCATTTGGTATTGAATTTGACAATCCAGTAGGNCTAGCAGCTGGAATGGATAAGAAAGGTGAGAATATACCCAATTGGGAACATCTCGGGTTTGGGTGGATTGAAATTGGNGGNATTACATTACATGCACAAGATGGAAATCCTAAGCCACGNATGTTCCGGAGCAATAANCACAAAGCACTGATTAATCGGATGGGGTTCAATAATCCCGGTTCAGAAGATATGGTTNNGAGATTNTCGAANCAAATGGAAAAGCGATGGGCNTCTATACCTGTAGCCATNAATCTNGGTAAGAGCAAAATAACTCCTAATGAAGAAGCTGAACANGATTATTCNTNTACACTTGAACGNCTTTGGGAATTTGGTGATATGTTCGTNGTCAATGTTTCTAGTCCAAATACGCCGAATCTTCGTAAATTACAGGATGGATCNGAATTGNGTCGTATCCTTACAGCATGTAATGAGGTNAATTCTAGAANGGCCGAGNNTGCNCGTACTCAGNCTAAACCTCTCCTTGTGAAAGTCTCACCAGATTTGTCGGATGANGANNTGATGTCTNTNGCAGATATTGCAATTTTACANGGNTGTGCNGGGATTGTAGCAACAAATACCACTACTAAACGTCCAGGAGATGACAANGTNATGAATNAATCNGGNGGATTGTCTGGTAANCCATTACGTGCACGTTCTACGCAAGTTATCCATCTGCTGTACGAGCANNCNCAAGGAAAATTACCAATNATTGGCGTNGGTGGTATATCGGATGTAGAAAGCGCNTGGGAAAAAATATCTGCAGGTGCATCATTGTTACAATTGTATAGTTCGNTNATTTTTGAAGGCCCTAGTGTAAATAAAACGATCAATAAAGGACTAATTAAGAAGTTGAANGAANATGGGTATAATTCANTAGAAGAAGCAGTNGGNCACGCNCACCGNNTNAANTGATGATATAAANTCTCAAAAAGNAATAGTTGGAGCGAAATACATGGCACTCAGCAGAGTAGGGCGATTATTTGTCGTCGGCTTGGTGCTTACATCATTTGTACTGATGATGACCATNTCTATTCGCCCAATGCCACAATATAGTATTGATGAAGTAATTGATACAGTAGATTCTCATGTTGACGAACGGATACACATTCGNGGTACAATNNTGAANGGNACNATGGGTGATGAATCTCCGTTGATTACATTGAATGGAATGNANNATCAACTAANTATCGATATATCNGGNTTGGCNATACCTACAGGCTTNGAAGAAGGAAAAATGGTNTCNGTAAAGGGTATATTGAAACNTATCGATGGAGAATATATACTTAGAGCTGATGAGATACAGACAGGTTGTCCTAGTAAATATGACCCTGCGAGCACCGAATAAATATCCGTCGGATTGATATGTATCCATTCAGGCGATGATTTGGGCTAGGAGGGAAGATGACGTGTCCTGTTTTCCACAAATCGTCAATAATGGTGGTCCGAAGTCTGAGGGCGGCACAAACGAACCGTCAGTAATGCTCGGGGGGACGTCGATGCTTCGACCCCGAGAGATCCAGGTTGTCCAAACCCACCTCCGGAGGGATGTGGCAATGGAATTCACCCGGGAACCAGGTCAGGCGCGGAAGCGAACAGCCCGACTGGGAGCTATGGATGCCTCGGGAATCCGGAGCGGAGAAACCTCAAGCGATTACTGACGATTACGCGTGTCCACCGATGACGTGCCCACTACAAATCAAATACAATCGATGCAAACCATCCCGGCCCAATCATTTCAGGAATCCCATCTATTCCTGCAATTGATTCACCATTTGCTAACTTCCTAGCTTCAAGTGAATGTCTCGTAATTGCCTTAATTTCCACATCTCTTTGAATATCATTAGAATCAACATATGTGAAGACAACACTGATTTGATTATCTGAAATCATAGATTTGGAGTAAATTACCCATTTATTTTCCACTTCTGAGAAATAAAGAACTTCCTCCAAAACTCTAACAAGCATTCTATCTAACGGACGATCTAATTCATGTTTCCATTCAATTTCTCCGATTACTAGACCCTTGAATCTGCTAGGTGAAATATCAGAAAAAACAATATTTTGCATTCCAGTAATTGCATCATCGATTAACGACGATTCAGATGAACTGAAAACACGAATACCCACATCGGCTGTAGTGGGCCATATCCACCAACTCATTCAATCACCGATTGCTGATTTGGAATTGCCATGTAACTTCATCAAGCCAATTTGATAGTACATCCTTCGAGACAAATTCTCTTGATGCTTCTGCACCAAGTATTACCTCACATGCCGCATGTGCAAGACATGCCGAATCAGATAGCGATGCACCACATACTAGTGCATGAGCCATGGCTGTAGCTGCTGCATCGTGTAATCCCAATTGCTGTCTAGGCTCAATTACACGACATTGATGATGTTCATATTCACCGTTTTCAAGATATAGTTCAGTACCATGCACTCCACCAATTACAAGCATAGCTTTCCACCCATATGTATTGAACAAATGTTCTCTGGTTTCTTCAAGGCTAGACAATAGTTGTCTGCGCATAATTAGTTCAATGCCTCTCATTTCGAATAATGCAATATCGGCATCTTTCGCCTTGCCAAGGCTACTGAGTTTTGGATCAATTATAGTATGTATACCTGCATCATTAGCTGTTCTGATCAATGTTGAAGCAACGTTATCCGAAATTACTCCGTTATCGTAATCAGATATTATTAATGCCCCAGCACCACCAAGATCTTTGATTGCAGATTGTATTATCGTTTTGTATGATTCATCGGATAGTGGTTGTTTACCCCCATCATCTGTTTGCAATAACAATTGTCTGCGATCCAGTAATCCTCTACGACTAGCAAAATATCTCGATTTNACTAATGTNGATTGATCGTCTANCATCAANATATGTTTAGTATNAATACCTGAATTTTGTAGNATTTCAATAATTTGNNGTCCNGCTANATCATTGCCCACAGCACTGTGNAANCTNGTATNTGTNCCAAATCCGTTNAGNGACTGNGCGATATGTGCNGANGCACCTGGTGATTGATTTGTTGAAACTACNCGAAGAGCNGGNGCTGGAGCTGTTGTTGCTAATGTTTCTGCCTCGCCAGTAACAAATTNATCNANCATTACATCNCCAACCAATGTAATATGAGTTTCAGGAGTNTGATCAAGTAATGNTCTAACTCTATTTAATCGATTAAGATGTTCAATCTCATTCTCATCCATGCCTCGCATGCAATCACTGTTTGCGCGTAGAGGTGGGTCTAATTCAACTTGGCCCGAGTNATGGTNCGTAACCNANNGTGTTGTTCATCNTCAATACCAAGTGCATTTTGTAAATCCNCNATAATAGGATTTANCGGANCTACNTCCCAANTAATNGCTTCCATAGCNCCAAAATANGCTCTTTCTTCAATNGATAATGATTGTGAGATNGTATGTTCTACCANCGTATTGTATGCATTNATATCGATTCCAGATTCTTTAGCNAGCCTCATNAGTATTTTTTCTTCATTTGAATCAATATGNCCATCAGNTAATGCNGTCATCAATGCNCCTCTAATGAGACGNATATGGTTNCCGTTAGGNTCATCNTCAGAAATCCGTTTTTTTATTCTATCAAGCGTCTNNCTATCAACATGCAATTCTTGAGCAGCNGTATCTATGAGTCGTTCTTCTGATAATGTGAGAATACCATCNTCATATGCAACNTTNACTAATTCAGTAAGTCTTCCAACAGAAGGTGATTCCTTCGTCATTGTAGTTGGNTGTAAANATTGTAAAACGTCATCAGATGTAGTAACNATNTGAGATAATTTNACCACNCCNTCGATTGATTCTACTTCCCATTCTAATATTGATTTGAGTAANTGATCAGCTGCATCGTTGCCCTTGTTAGTTAACGAGTATACTTGCACTCTNCGTGTAATATTAGGAACATGTCTTAATTCAATNAGTACCATTGATGTATCTTGTAATTGTCTCATTGTACGTGGTAGATGCCTACGATGTACTCCCACGGCATTAGCAACTCCAGTTTGAGANAATTCAATAGGTGCGTCCCNCGAATCTTCAATCAATATTCGATTGTGTAGATGNAATAAGACACGTTCTTGAACAGTGAGCGCGCGTCTTATTCTGTTTGCCATGTCATTATTATTACAGCGTACAATATGAAAGATTGGTAATATTGTCTATACGAATGCTGATGAAATATGGCATATATCGATACACATGGAGGAGCGCAATGGAGATGTGATTATCTCGGAGGCACATTGGCAAAGATTGTGGGAAAAATCGGCTATTGGTCAGCGAATACAAGGCGGNGGATTACGTCTCCTTCCTGAAGAAGTGATATATTCACATGTACATAGGCATCAAGAATTGCCATATGATGAATGGATAAATGAACAAATAGTAAATGATGATACTTTGCTTAATNGATATGTAATACTTGAATCNCTAAGAGTNCCTGGTAATTTGATTGTACTNTTGAACCATGAGGNAATTCATTGGGAGCATTCGGAAAATTCGTGGGCTCTCAGATGGCATAAGGAAAAACACCCTGACCATGATCANCCAACGTCAGAAATACGATGGCATCATTCATTAGAATCAATCGATACAATTGAATTATTTTCATGGTGTTTATCAGTAATTAAACGGGATAGAATACCAGAAATATTGGTAATTGATGATGAAGGTTCAGTNGTAACATATGAGATTAGCATTGCGAATCCAANTGGAAACATAGACATGAAAAATATGGATAATGTAGGCGTGAAAACTCCTTTGNCTACACGATACTCTCAGGTTGAATTAGATTTAATTTCAGGTAGAGTCAATGATGAATTGACTATTGTATTAGATGATCTTCATAATAGAGGGTTGTATATTCGTTCNGGATTCAAATATGGAACTCGATGGAGAGCGTATGAGGACGAAATTNGTAGTTCGCATGCACCATGGTTAATTGATACAATACAAGATTCACCAGTGAATTGGACAGCTGCATGTTTGAATGCACGGTTAGCATCTGGAGTAAATAAACGATATATNGTNGCAATATTATCTGATGAAGGTCAAATCAAATATCTAGANTATCGTCGTCCTCCATCCGATAGGCGTTGGACAAATCTTNAGAAACATTAGTGTTGAATGATGAGTATTNGTATTCNTTNTTGNATCTANTCTCATTTNNTGGAGNTATTTTGAATGATGGCAATATTGTAAATNCAAGTAANAAGATNAGAATAGATACCAGTGTTGGTGGATCGATATATTCACCAAATATACTGTTTGTATTGCTATCAGTATAGAGTTTAACACTAATTTCATTGCGAATGTTATCTTCTGATAGCAGTACAATAATNCCCTCAGCGAACATGTTGGGAGTGAGTAANCCATTTGGATCAACATTAACATTAATTGATGTNCCTTGGGAGATAATTGTAGTATCATTTGTCTCTGTAATTCTATCCAATGCACCTTCAATTGATACAGAGTATATCCTACTTCCATTGCCAATAATTTCAGTTGGAACTGATAANGATGTCAATTGATCATANGNGATGAATGATTCAAAATGCGAATTAATTAGTTTGTGAGGTACGATTGCCCAATTAATAATCACATTCCGGAATGTAATGTCTCCACAACCTATCTTACCGTTCAGAGTTCCCTTTGAACCATCAATTGAAGGTTGAATCCAATCNAGTAAAACCGTGGTATTTGTACCATTAATGTTAGTGTTTGTATCTATTCTTGCATTACGCCCATCAGATGAAGTCAGNGANACCCATGGAATACATTCGTTATGAACATCAAAAACCAAGGATATTGANTCATTTTCNAGTAATTCAACTGTNGATCTCTCAGGNANTACATCGTTTTCANTNGAANGAATATNCTGTAAATGAATATGTATTGAATNTACACTAATATTCAANATNGTTACATTCCAATTTACTAATCNACCATGNGCATCGTACAGNTGATAACCNTCAGANCCNATTCTNTCTCCTTCANCAAACATATCTGATTGAGNACCNGAATCAATNCCCAATNTTAATGCTGAATTNCCATCAGCCTCNACAATTTGAAGATAAGGTGAATCAGGATTAATATTTACTTCNTTCTTATTCAATGATTTTTCGAAAACATCNACTATTGATACTAGTAAACCATGACCNGGTAATTCTTTGTCGAANCCAANATCNCCNCTGTACTCCATATATACCGATTCAGTAGGGGANATGGANAATTTGAGTGCGTTTCCNCCNGCAGACATTGGTGTAAGATTAAGNTGCACATCNGANCCAAGTAAANTNGCATCAACNGTNCGTTNTAATCCNATTAAATCCATTGTNGCTGCCATTGGTAGGCTTGGNNTACGNCCATTTCCATTCCAATTACCNCTAGACATAATNTCAAAATCNCCAACNCCATTCCAATCNTCAGATTCAATTTCATCATGAACATCATACAAATCAAGACCNCCCATCTGATGTATCATTTCGTGAATGATAGTTCCTAATCCACTCTGAAATGAAGCCATNGTGTAATGNCCAATNGATGTATTNCCNTTCATNATTGGTTCAGNNAAATACTGNAAATGACTCCAAATNTCACTTGNNCTACCACTNNTTTCTTGCGGCCTACCAGTATGAAGCAACAATAGNCTNTCCATATTTCCATCATTATCCAAATCAAACTNAGAANAATCAATNTCATTTGNNATACTTCTAATNGCTGANTCTGCTAAATCAGATGGNCTCGANCCATCNGATGAAATATCTCNCTTACCATCAGAATCAGTNCCCCATGCNGATGGNGTTGATGGAGCACTGTATACNGNATCAACNATAGTAATTTCTAATGATGATTGAGANGCAGTTGTTTGTTCAAGATAGTCATCGGCNCCATTTANNCCCATCAAAACNATCTCNGCTCGNTCNGCATCNTTACCNGGGCCTGANGGAAGNCCNTCGAATTCAATTATCATCACTAACCAATGTTCGTTNGATTGTATNCCAAGNAAATCGNTNTTTTCAGACTCNGNATCAANTATAATATTNGAATTTAGAACATTTTCNACGTANTCTGGNTCCANATATGATGCAACAGATGCNATCATTAGAATGATGGCAACAAACACTCGGACTGCTCTAATCACATATGTTGTTTNTNCAATTCGAATATCAAACCATTTGGTATNTGTTCAATATTATTCGAATTGTGGNAATGAAATACTACCNCGNGGAATGTATCNGCCCCATCCNGGATCTTCNANAATNGTCAATTTATTGNAATCNTCAATATTATCATTACAGGCNTTGTATANTTGGTATCGTCTTCGATTATTNGCNGATTCATCATCGTTCGGATGAAAACCCCGGTTATTTAGCCAGGATAATCCTATTAATTCAATAGAATNATTTCTGATTTTTGTTGATACNTGTTTGGGAATAGGAGTAATATCNCAACCAGTTACTATCATTTTTGTTGCATTNATATTGTTAAGAATATCATACAGTCNGTATTGTGATTCNTTATTNAGACAGATNGANTCAGTTCTAATTACATATGCATTATTNGGCGCATCAACCATTTTAGGGCATGCNTCNTCGCATCTACAATCAACAATGGCTATTCTGTCTATCGAACCGTCNGATGATAGTANNTCATTACCATGCTGTATCAAACCTATCTGTCGNGCTGGTAAAATTCTTANTANNGCTTCAGANGTTANAATAACAATCAATGAAANTGGAAACCATANTGATGATANATTTTGATTTAATATCAGATATAAAATAAACATAGTTATAATATGAATTTTCCATTGCATTGGTGATGATTCAATATTCTGGTCATGAATTATTAGTCTAGAAATTACTTGAGATAAAATACCGATTATAGAAATTGCAAATGCCCATGATAATGCTAGAATAATCGAATAAATTAGACTAATATCATAGTTTTCTGTAAGATTGTTGATTGCCGAATATGAAGAAAATTCGATGACTATTCCAGGAGATAAATAGAAGAAAAATGGGATTGCCATGCAGATTAGTATTGTTGATATTAAATTCAACAATCGAACCATCAATAATTCATATTGCATTAATGCTGGCTTGATGAATCTGTCAATCATTATCGAAGCATAGGGCAATGAAAAAATAAAACCTGCAAGTATTACAGAACCCCATCGCATAGTCAGCCATCTATTTGGAGAATATATTGTGAAATTTGATGTGGAATAAGGAAATGAATTAATCCAACTACTGATTATATCATCAATAATAAATGCACAACAAATAGAGGTCAAAATACAGATCAGTATCCATTTTTTAAGAGAATAATACAATTCATTAAAATGGATTGATAATGATGACTCCATATGTCCATCATCTGACTCCATGAACATACGAGTAGGAGGGGGTTGATTGCTATGACGATTACATTACATCATCTGGTGTGGGTTCTGTATTCATTGCCATCCATGTACGATATACACCATATGAGGCCCATAATGAGCAGAAGAAACTAGTCCCCCAAATCATAGTTGATGATTCGTTGGATTTCATCATCACACCCAGATAGAATAATAATGCAGCAACAATTCCATATTTCAGCATCTGTGGATATGCTAATTCGCTAGCTAAATATTCAGGTCTTTCTCCACGTTTACGTTCCATAACTTCCCTCTGAATTACAGCACCTAATATTAGCATTACAAGACTTAACCAATAGTAGATATTCCCCTTGAGGAAAATATCGGCTGAAAGTGCTAATTGTCGTTCCTCTTCGATTTGTTCATCAGTAATTTCAGCAACAAATAAATTCTCATAGGTTCCGACACTTACAGTCCTGGTTGCTAATGATTCAGGGTCAGCATTGTTGGAAATTGTTCCAGGTGGATTTATTGAAAAAGAAAGTACGTTCCAATAATCTCCTTCATCTGCTTGATCATTATCGTTTATTGAGTTCCCAGCTAAATGGAATACAACTGGTCCACTATCGTTATCTGGNGCAGTCCATACTACCGTCCACATACCATCATCGTCAACATCAGATTGGGANATATTGTATGAAGTAAAATTAGATGTAGAATCTTGATCTATTGTNTCCACAGCAGGACGAATATCTTCGGATTCATCCCATGAAAATACACCAATATTNCCAGAACTCATTAGGAATCCTCCAGCAACGTTCCCAGATTCACCGGCAAGAGTATTAGCATCTTGTACCTTAATTACGAAATTGTAGGCAGTACTGTTGGTGTACTGTATTGGGACTCCTGAAACGCTGACTATTGCACGATCAGATGCTTGTCCATTCAATGGACCCCCCACGCCATGGCATGTACACCCATATACTGCAGTATCCTTGCCATTACCCTCAGCTGGTGGACCTAAATGATAAGCTACTGATGGGCTTGCAAGTATTGAAAATAGAAAGCCTAGAACTATGATTCGAATGATGGTTCTATTCATCACAATTCCTCATTTAATTATCAGTAATTGACACAATACAGTTGAAAATCTAATCGGTATAATTTGCTTCAGTAGGAACTTCTGACTTCAATCCCTTACGTTCACGAATTTCTTGCGTGACTTTCTCAAATAATTGTGGAGGTACTTGTTCGAAACCAGCATTCTCTGTATTCCATGTTGCTCTACCTTGGCTAGCCGCGCGAATATCATTTGAGAAACCAAATGTTTCAGCAACTGGTACTCGTCCAATAACTGTTGTAATATTCCCATCAACTGGCATGTCCTCAATTACACCACGTCGTGTAGTAATTTGCCTTGTAATGCCGCCCATAACGTCGTTTGGTGCAGATACCTGTAGCTTCTGCATTGGCTCCATTAATGAGGATCTAGCACGAACCATTGCGCCCTTTATCGCATTCCTAACTGCTGGAATTGTTTGTGCAGGACCACGATGAATTGCATCCTCGTGAAGTTTAGCATCTACCAACTTAACCATTACACCCATAATTGGTTCTTCAGCCAACGGTCCTCTAACACATACATCAAGGAATGATTGAATAATTAATTCGCGGGTTTCGTGTATTTGTTGTATTCCCTTCGTAGCATTAATCAATACATTCGTCCCACCAACTGCGTATATTTTACGCATTAAATCACGATCCATACCGAATGCTGCGAACTTATCTCCTACTTCTTTAGCGTCCTTAGTTCGAACTGCACCGTCACCAAATTCACCTTCTCTAAGTGCTTGTACAACTTCATCAGGTAATCTCTCTACCTCAATGTAAAATCGATTATGTCTATTTGGGGATTTACCTTCAAATGGATTACCCTTGTTATCACCATGTATACATTCCCGATATACAACAATTGGTTCAGACACCTTAACCTTGATATTCTGCTCCTCTTCTAGTCTGTATACTGAAATTTCTAGATGTAATTCACCCATTCCTGCTAGTAATGCTTCACCGGTTTCATGATTATGAGTTACCTGTAAGGAAGCATCTGATTTAGCCAATGTTCTCATTGCATCAACGAACTTAGGCAAATCCTTCAGTGCCTTGGGCTCAATTGCTACAGTAACAACAGGTTCTGAATAATGTCGTATCGCCTCGAATGGAGTGGCATCTGCAGTTCTTGCAACAGTTACTCCAGCCGCAGCACTTCTGATTCCAGTGACTGCGGCTATATTTCCTGCGGATACTTCTGGAACTTGTATTCGGTCACCGCCTACCATCATTGCTACTTGTTGTACTCTTTCAGCCTTAGCAGCACCCAAAGCAAACAATGATTCTCCCTGCTTAACTGTCCCAGAGAATATTCTACCAACTGCCACTTCACCAGCGTGTGGATCCATCCAAATCTTGGTTATCATTAGTGATAATGGACCATCAGCGTCACATTCCATCATAGCCTTGCCAGTTTCAGATTCCAAATCGCCCTGCCAAATATTTGGGATCCTATATTTCTGAGAATCTAATGGTCCAGGCAATCTTTCTACAGCCATATCCAATAGTACCTGATGCACTGGTGCTTTCTTTGATAGTGCCTTCTGTTCATCATTATGGCAATGCTCAAAGATATCTTTGAAATTTAATCCAGTTTTGGTCATAAACGGTATACTCATACCCCAATTGTAGTAGGCCGAACCAAATGCTACAGTACCTTTTTGAACATCTACCTGCCATTCTTTTTTGTACTCATTAGGTGCAAATGCGTTAATCAAATTATTTACCTTAACAATGATTTTTTCGAATCGCTTCATCATCTCAGGGCCATCAATTTGTAATTCATTGATTAAACGGTCTACTTTGTTTATGAATAATACAGGTCGAACACGTTCTTTGAGTGCTTGCCGAACCACAGTTTCAGTTTGAGGCATTGTACCTTCAACTGCGCATGCAAGAATAATACATCCATCTACTGCTCTCATTGCCCTAGTTACGTCTCCACCAAAATCAACGTGCCCAGGAGTATCGATTAGATTAATGAGGTAATCTTCACCTTCCACCTTGTGAACCATTGATGCACTAGCAGCATTAATTGTAATGCCTCTCGCAGCTTCCTGTTCATCAAAATCCAATACACGGCTTTTACCTGCAAGATCTTCAGACATCATACCTGCACCAGCAATTAGATTATCACTTAGTGTAGTTTTACCGTGATCGATATGTGCTGCAATAGCGAGATTGCGTATTCTATCTCGTCTATGCATTACCTGTGTTGCAATCTTGATGTTATCTTCCTTACGGCCCATGGTATCACCTGAACGTTCATTCGACCCGAACATGGTAGATAAACACGATGTAATGTAATCAGCAGGCTAGTTGATTGCACAATCGAATAATCATCGAGCAGATGCAGCAATTCTCTCTGTTTCTTCACGCTTAGCAACAGCAAATGATGAAACATCACCTTCAGCCGCTTTCATAACTTCATTAACAATGCATTGAGTGAGTGAACGCTTACTCTTTATTGTGGCTCCAGTAGCTCCTGTTGTTAGGTTTCTAATTGCAACGTCAACTCGGCGCGATGGAGATACTTCAGCAGCCTTAGGCTGTGAATTAGCTCCAAATCTAATTCGAGTAATACCTTCACATGGTGCGGAATTTACAACTGCGTCAATTAATGTTTGAAGCGGATTTTCGCCTGTTCGATCATGTATAATATCCAACGCATCTCTTAATGCTGAAACGGTTGTTGATTTTTTCCCAGAATTTGGACCCCGTCGCATTAAACCATTAGTAAAACGCTCAATTAATGATAGACGTTGTTTACCAAACCATTGATTTGCATGCCTACCCCCACTGAGAGGCATACCAATTGTTGTCAGATTGATGTAAGGAGCAATTCCAGGATCTGAGCACGTTACTTCAGTTGCATCCCATTTTGAAAAGACAAGCGTACCAATACCAGCAATCGGCTGTACAATCTCGTCTTCAACCGATGAATCAGAATCATCAGCCTCTGTTTCAACTACATCATCAGACATGATATCACCTAACGTACTGGTTTCTCCTTGCGGCCACGTACCATCTCATCTAGTGAAACTCCGTTAACCTTGATTACCTTGAATCGTACACCCGGTAGATCACCATATGAACGTCCCATTCTACCACCAATACCTTCGACTAACACTTCATCGTGTTCATCAATAAATGATATTGCTCCATCTCCAGGAGCGAAAGCAGTCAATTTATTTCCAGATCCTTTCAGATTGATTTTAACTGCCTTCCTAAGTCCAGAATTGGGTTGTTTTGCTTCGATATTGACCTTTTCTGTTACAATCCCCTTTGCTTGATGACTGCCACGAAGGGGATCATGCTTCAAAACTCCGCCAACACGAGATTTTTTCTTCATACGCCTGCGGATGAGTCTATCTTTTTGCCTAAATCTTTGACGGTCCGCCTTAATCTTTGATCCAGCGAACAGTCCACGTCCCAAGAGTCACTCACCTCGTTAAATGCAACTCGGCGACCAGCCATCCGTATATGAGAGTGACGGGCTATACTGAGTATTTTTATGTCCATAATCATGGAAACTTGAAGGGTAATGTCCTACCCGAGACAATCATGTCATTCAGAGACCATACTGACATGGCGACAATTGTAAACGACGGTGTGTCGGTAATTCACGGATTTATGAATGAGTCAATTCAACATAATCATGTTCCATTGGTATTCGATAATATCATCGAAACTCCTGGCCATCGTGCAGCAATGAATGTTCTAACTCGTGAGCATTTGTGTAGAGTATGGAATCTTAATCCTGGAGAGCTTATTGATACATTGGGCTGGGCAATGCAAAACCCCATTGATCCTGAAATAGTTGAATCATCTGCTGCTCAATGTATGCAGAATATTATGGAAAAAGTCGACGTTACATCAATTCCAGTTCCATGGCATTATGAGCAGGATCGTGGGAGATATATGTCTGCTTCAGTGATAATTGCAGAAAAGGACGGAGAGCGAAACATGAGTTTTCATCGTCAATATGTTGCTGGTGCAAATAGATTAGTAGCTCGGTTAGTCCCCAGGCACTTGCGCCAATTTACTGATGAATCTAGGAATAATTCACATGATCTCAATATCGCTATAATTAATGGCGCTGATCCATGTGTTTTACTAGCAGCGGCAATGTCCTTTGACGAACGAATTGATGAACTGCGAGTAGCATCATCATTGCATAACAAGATTTACGGTAGTCCATTGAAAGTAGTAAAACTGGATAATGGTGTACTCGTACCAGCAGATGCTGAGTATGTTATGGCTGCTAGAATTACTTCAGAGGACGACGATGAGGGTCCATACGTAGATATTACTGGAACAGTAGATGATGTAAGACAACAACCAGTCATTGAGATTGATTCATTGCATTACAGGAACAATCCTATTTTCCATGCATTATTGCCTGCTGGTAAAGAACATAAGACACTGATGGGATTACCTCGTGCACCTACGATTAAGGCAGCAGTATCAATGGTGACTAATTGTAATGATGTACATCTTAGTGAAGGTGGGTGCGGATGGTTATCATCTGTTGTTGCTATTAGCCCCAATGGTCCAAATGATTCTCGTAATGCAATAAAAGCTGCATTAGATGGCCATAAATCAATGAAATCAGTAACTATTGTCAATGATGACATTCAGATCGATGATCCAGTTAGAGTTGAATGGGCAATGATGACTAGATGGCAACCAGATAAAGACACAATAATAATGTCTAATCAGAAGGGATCAAGTTTAGATCCATCTCGAAACAGTGATGGCCTTACATCCAAGGTAGGATTTGATGCTACTATCCCGTATGGTGTAGATCCAGAACCTTTCACGTCAATATAGTGATGAATTATGACTAGGCGAACTCAAGCAAGGCTTCAACATCCACGCAGGAGTTTGGGGAATAGGCATCGAGCACAGGCTCTAAAATTCCTTAGGATTGCTATGAGTGATGAATCAAATCGAAATACGAACCTAAATTGGGCAGAACAATCATCACGTCAGTCTATATTACATGATTTTACCAATGAAGATAATTGGCGATTGCTCATTGAAATTAAAATCGAATTATCTGACGAATTGGGTATCGGAGCAGTAATTGAAGATTTATTTGTTATTCTAGGTAGGGATCCAGATAGAACGAATATTTTGAATGGGATCGATCTATTGATTCACGGAAAAGATTTGGTCGATGCTGCATTTGATGTTGACCCACTAGACCCAGATAACTGGTATGATAGAATTGCAACAGATGATGAAAAGTTCAATGAATTTGTACAGAGACTGACGAAACTTGACCTAAGAGACCCTAGAGCCAACATAATTTTCGGAAGACGAATTGAGAAGTTGTTTGATCATGGTCGACATGAAGAATTCATCCCACTAGCTAGAAGGATTGTTGCTCAACGACCTCAAAACCATGAGGCTTGGACAGGTTTAGGAAGATTGCACGAAAGAAGAGAGGAATATGATGAAGCATGGTTATGTTATGACCAAGCTCAGATCCATTTTCCCAGTAGACCCGTACGCGACGAATATCGTAAAAGAATGGAATCAAGGTTAGAAGGTGAGAAATTACCATGGAAAGCACCGGATATTAGAAGTAGAACACAATTTCACAATCGTATGTTTTCACTTTCAAAGCCAGAAAATGAGAATAAAGTAGAGCAAGTTAGTGAATCAGTTGAAACAATAAATGCAATGGATGAGCGAGATATATTAGAACAATTAATTGAAAATAATGAGCCTCAATCGGCTTTGTTCATGTCTCGTAGGCTTATTGCTAATGGTGAAAATTGGGCACAGGAATTCTACGATATTGCAATGACTATGTTGGGTGATTGATTGAGTTGGGTTGTAGTATGGGCAACTCCGCATGACGAAAATCCTGCCGTACTAGACGATTCATCATGGATAATGGTTAGACATCGAACTAGAGGATGGGAGTTACCAGGTGGAAAAATACGCCATGGAGAAACGATTGAAGATGCAGCAACTCGTGAATTTAATGAAGAAACTGGAATGAGTGGACAATTAATGGGAATTAATTCGAAATTAATCGATGGAGGCCATGTTGCGTGGATAATTGTGCCTAAATCAGCGAACCCCTTCTCATGGGAATCACCTGATGATTCAATTATGGAAGTAGGGTGGTGCATATTACCTCCCGATGACTTACATTGGGGAGTTGAAGAGTTGAGTAAGATTGCAATTTACTGGAGTAATGCTAGTACTTCATCATCTTGAATCTGTTGAGAATTATCAGTTAATTCCATAGGCAATTGACGATTTAATTTTTGATGAGCTTCAATAATTAATGATAAATCAGGCCTATTTTTACCTGTTAATTGTTCTAACGAACGTGGTGAAATCCATTCGATTGCTTCGAGTAAATCATTAGGATGAATTTCTGCATGTGAGTTGATATTTGTGTGAGGTGTAGGTATAGCATTACGAATTTGAACATCAATCCTCTCTACGGATTCAGAAACGTGTGTCAATCCTAGATCAATAATATGTAGGCATGATGATTCTGCAATTGCATCCATTCCAGATTCAGATGCAATTTTCCATGCAGTCCAATGATGTCTTAATGCTGTTGAGTAATTTTCCATTTCTGAATGAATTGTTGCTACTCTATGTCTAGATAATGCGACAATTTCTGGTGAATGTGTTGTTTCACGAGCTATTTCAGAATGAGTTGCTAGAGACATTACAATTTCAGATTCTTGTCTATGCCATGCTGCAACGTTTAGTATGGAAATTCCATGATAATCAGAACCATGATCTATGGCCCCCAATCGGTCCATCGCCCATCGTAAATCGGCTCCGCCTTCAATTGATTCACCAATCGATGTTCGAGCTAGCCCTCGAATCATCTTTGCACGTGCTTCGAGTATTGGGTCACGTGACTTTGGATTACGTGTAACATTGATGCAATTGTTAATTGATAATAATGCACCATCGATATTTTCTTCAGTTATTTGTATTAATGATTCGACGAAATATCGTGGCCCGTCTGATAGTGCATGTGAAATTTCACGTGCTTTAGTATAATCACCTCTTTCAATTGCTGATTCAGCATTCAATAGATTGTGCATTTCATCTGAATTCTCAACATTCATGTTTTCACCTAATTGCTGATATCCTAGATAATATAGAGGAAACTGCTTCCACACGATCTACATCAGTAGTCCACCCTGCAGCACCTGGATGACCACCCCCTTCCGTTCCCAATGATTCTGCTAGAATAGTCAAAATACCACCCATATCGACTCCATTTTCAACAGCACGGTGACTTGCTCTAGTAGTTAGTCGCAATGCATTATTTTTTGAATTCGTTACTACAGATACGTCCGCACCGGCATTAATGAGCGAACTTGCGACTACACCTTCATGTGTACTACAGGCTGTAATAGCGACAACAAAATCACCAGCGGTATCTACATCTACTTTAGTTAATGATCTTAATGTAGCTATTCGTATAGAACGTCCCAGTCCAGTTGTTCTCAATAAATCCAATACATCGCCATGATGAATATCATCACCCAACATTCGTGACGCAGTATGTAATGCGTGAGCATCAGCATGACGATAATGACCTGTGTCTGTAATTAAGCCAGTCATCAGAAGTTTTCGTGTTGGTATGTCTAATGTGTCCTGTCGATAGTCATCTAAATAGTCAAAAATGATCTGTGTTGTTGATCTTACATCCATGTTTAGATGTATGTCCAGTTCACCAATTTTCCATTGATCAGATGAATGTGGGTGATGGTCTATTACACATTTTGGGATATCGCTAGGTAAATTGATTCCAATTTGACTAGGACCACCTGAATCGACGATGATAATTCCTGATGTGGTACGAGGCCATGCAGGCCTTTTTGCATCCATTCGTGTAAATTGAAATTCTAATTCTGTAATTACTTCTGATGCAACCTTAGAAACGTGTATACCCATACTCCTTGATGATGAACCCAATGATTTTGATAATGCGCATGAACTAGCAATAGTGTCCATATCTCCATTTCTATGCGTTACCACTGGAACTACACCCTTGGATAATTTATCTATTATCCATTCATTCATTTCAGACATTGAAGTCAATTAAAACACCTATTGAGTTTCAAATGATTTGACGGCTTGTTCGTATAATTCCCTCAATTCACCTTCTGATTGCTGAACTCGTTCAAGATGTTCAGACAATGTTTCGAGACTTGATTTTAATTCATCCTTGAGAATCTGTCGATCCTCAACCTCTAGCAATATTGGTCCAATCTGACGATATACTGGCCTTTCTGGATTTTGAATTTCTAACGCACTTATTGTTGCTTCAATTTCACGAATTTGTGTATCCACAGTTTGTACCTGTTGCATAGCATTCTGTAATTGAGTTGCTAACATTTGAATCCGTTCACGAGGGTCCGCCATACAATCACTAATCCAATTGAGGATGAACCCCGCTCATCAACGCTTCCTCAGACCCAATCAATGATCTCATCATCGAATTCCATCTGGCTCGAAGATCTACAGTTGAATCGACTGATACCGAACATTCCAATGATGAACCATTGATTCTTGCATTGAATGGTTCAGTTGCCAATGAATCGCGTAACGCATCAGCTTCAATCGATTTAATCCGGACCCGGATGGTCCTCAATTCACTCTTCTGAGTCATCCGATGCAGACACCTCATCCTCAGAATCAGTTAGCGATTTTTCATATTCCATTGCTCTAGATTGAGCAATCATTGCCATATCGGTAGATGTAGCGCCATCAGTACTACGACGTAAAACACGATAATTAGCTTCACTTGCACGAGTATATGGTTCCCATACCCCACCAGCAAATGTGTGTCCACATTTCTTACAATGCCAAATACCAGGAGCCTGGCGTGTAACTTTTTGATACTGACAGGTTGGACACGTATATTTCCTATTTAGTCGAGACAATGCTTTACCAGCACGCTGACGAACACTTACTCCGTACCGAGAGCCGTAGCGCGCAGTAGCACCTGTTTTTTGTGTTCGCTTGGACATTAAAATCACCTTAGTTATTGATTAAATCTCTGAGTTCTGCGCATCGAGTTCGGGCGTGTTCCATAATCTCGTTGAATTCCGCGGCGGTGAACGCTCCCTTTAGACCCTTCTGCAAGGAATGGACATGATTATCATCACCAAGTGTGATATGAATTCGTTCACCACCTCCAATCTCTTCCCTTCTAACAGCATCGTATACATAGCGTCCTCCAACACGATGATATGAACACATCATCGGTGTTTTAGAAACAGGTAATGGTCGATCTTCGCCTACATCAAAACGTTCGCCAGGAATTATCGATGTTCTCAATGCAGCCATAGCAGCTGTCGCAAATGCATCGAATAGATTACCATCGTCAGATATTGCAAACACATCGAGAATTACCTGCCATGCTTTTTCCCCAGGTAAGATGCATAAATCCTCCATATCGATGCATCCTGATTCACGAATCCCGCGGTCTACTACACGACCAAGTTCAATAGCTTCTGGAGATGGTGGTCCAGCCTCCCAGTGCACACCACTAACAGGTCTTACTTCTGCACTAGTCATGAAACCGCCACTAGTTGGTCTGTCCGGATATGGAGTCATAATCTGGAATTTAACACCAGCGAGAACAATGGTATCACCCATTGTAACACGCGCGGAGCCTTCTGCTCGCGGTAATACGCCAGTTTCAACAACTACATTACGGCCTTCAAATCGTGCTCTTCCATCCAATCTCTGATCCTCTAGGGCCAATTGATTTAGATGAGCACGTAGCAATTCAGGAACCGGTGGTGTAGCCATTATTCGGCACCTCCATTCGAACGCTTGAGAGCGTCAATCATCAATTCATGTACAGGAGCAATAGCGCCCATGTTGTAATCCCATGCAATTTGGAATTCTTCAGGCGACAAGTCACCGTCCATTTGAAGGAATACTAAATCTCCAGAATTAGCGCAAACTCCCATAGGCAAGTCAGCCTCTCCATAATTGTCTTCTTCCTTGTTCAAATCGCAAACAACTACACCATTGATTTTACCACTAGCAACTGAAATGACCAAATCAGTCATTGGGATACCAGCATCTGCTAGAGCTACACTTGCAGCGGTAATCCCCGCACATCGTGTACCTGCTTCTGCAGTAATTACCTCAATTTCAATACGTATCTTACTTCGTGGATAAAGTTCAGTCATTACCACAGAATCAAATGCTTCAGCTGTAACTTTGCTTATCTCTCTACTACGTCGATTAAAACCAGGTCTTATCCTGTCAGTGGTACTAAATGGAGCCATGTTGTAACGTACATCAAGCACTGCTCGATCTTGTTTCTGAATCTTCCTTGGGTGAGCCTCCATAGGACCGTATACAGCAGCGATTACGTGATTTCCTCCCCATATTACCTCAGCTGAACCATCAGCTACAGGAATAATTCCCGCATTAATCTCTACTGGTCTAATTTCTTCTGCAGTACGCCCATCAGCACGTTTCCCATTCTCATCAATCATCTGAACATCGCCATATCCGCCCATTATTGCACCTCCGCTTGTATAACCTCAATCATTGAATCAAGGTTTGAAATATCACGGGACATAGTACGAACCCGTTCTAACTTAGAAATAACACTTGAAATTGAAGAGGGTGATCCATCTATCCACATTCTACCGTTATCAGCAAGTACAACTCTACAATCTGTAGTTGACTTGAGCAATTTTAATGCCGCTCCATCAGAAAATAGTGAATTCATTAGATGAGGTGGTATTTCTTCTATAATTCCAGAATCTACTCTACGTAATCCCAATCCTTTCATCGTTACAACAGATGAATGGGTTTCGTCAACTTCCTGAATTCGGCACAACACTGTATAACCTACATTCAGTACATGACGAGCCCCTCCAAATTCAGACTTACCAGGCCCTAAACTCATAGGCAATAATGCGTTAAATGGAGCATTAATATCAAGGAACCAAAGATTACTCTGAACTGCCTCAACTACACCAATAACGAGATCTCCCGGTCTAGGGGTATATCGAGTATGTGTGGGTAGAATACTAATTTCCTGTTCGGATTCAACTACAGCACCCAATTTTACTGCTATCATTTGACCGTCATTGACCACTATTCCGTGGCCTATTCGGCGTCCCTCACTGGCTCCCAGCGATGCGCCGGGAGTGACGAGGCGGGTACCTCGTCCATCGCGCCCTCCGAGGGCGCTCTGGTCTGTCATCTGTTCAACTCCGAGCCGACCGACCGAGAGCCCCTTCATAACCGTGATGTATGATTCTAGGATCCTTCATCAATGATTTTCACGTCAGAACCCTTAGACCGCTTTGCAATATCTCCCATCAAATCAATTTTAGAACCTGCTGGAACCTCTACTACGCATGCCCAATCACCGTTTGCCAACCATTCTTCCTTAATTACCAATTCACGCAACAATGTTTGAACGGATCCATACTCAACACCAGGTATTCTAAATGCAAGACGAGCAGTTGCAAATTTTAATGGAATAAGTGGTCGCATAAGCTTGATTGCGTCAGTTACCTGTCTATCAATGGACAGAAATGGATCCACACTATACCTACTTTCCTCTAGAGCCGTTTCTATTCTGCTGGGGGGATGAGGCATTTTAGAACGAGGATCAATAGCAGTACTTGCAATTTTGTGTATAATTGCTGCCTTCATCGATACAACTCTCTCCTTCCTCTGAACAGTTGTTAACTGAATTGTGCCCTTATCCATTATTTTAGATACACATTCATCAATATTCGCTGAACCAAATGCTGATAACAATTGATCTGAAGTCGGCCTCTCGCCACCTCTTGCGTCCAGCCACACCTCATCAGTTGCAAGAAATGTATCTAATTCAACAGAATCAGGGTCATTTCTGTAGGAATCAACTAGTTGAGGATCGATTAAAATCTCAAACCGTTTACCACCGTGCTCATATCGAGCCAATACTGCATCGTCAAGACTGACCATGCTGACGGATAGGCATAGATGAAGTGAATGTTGCTATCATTCTAATGGCTTTAATTTGCCAATATGTTTCAATGTATCATCCCTAGACATCTTGTGATATCCATCAGAATCTACAACTGCTATTTCTACAGCATCCGTGTTGAGTTCCTCTTCTAGAGATTCACGTAATGCTTCAAGACCCAGTTTTATTGCAGCATTTAGAGTTAAATTAGGCTTCCATGATGACTCGAAGATTTCTACCACTGCAGATCTACCTCTTCCAATTGCTCCTGCCTGGTATGATTGGTAGGCTCCTGAAGGATCAGTTTCATACAAATGAATACCCTCAGGATCAACGCCTGCAATCAATAATGCAGTACCAAATGGGCGAGCACCTCCGTAATGTGTGAATGATTGCATGTGATCGCACATCTTCTTCACCAATGTTGTTACTGGAATTGGATCAGCATACGTAATTCGATTAATTTGGCATGTTAGTCTAGCTCTATCAACCAATTGACGTGCATCAGCGACAAGTCCAGATGTAGTAAATCCAATATGTTCGTCAATTTTGTACATTTTTTCAATCGAATCAACGTTGATTAGTTTACTCGAAATTCGCTTATCTACTATCAGTACAATACCATCTCTATACTTTAGACCTACCGTAGTAGTACCACGTTTTACACTCTCTCTAGCATACTCAACTTGGTACAATCGCCCATCAGGACTGAATGTGCTTACACCATGGTCGTACCCTCTTCCACTTGGCTGCATATCAATATCTCCGACACTGGGTTTAATCGACCTCTTATGAACCTTGAGAGGGGAGACCCTCCGCAATGCTCAACGTGCTGTGATACCCAGACTATTGTATGCGAGTAGCCGTACTATCCTCGGGTGGCAAGGATTCTACATTTGCAGTATGGTGGGCATTGATGAATGGGTGGGATGTGTCCATGATAGTTACAGTTCGAGTTGCTGCTAACGATTCAATGATGTTTCAACGTGAAGGGACGGCTATTGCAGGAGTGCAGGCTGCAGGAGCAGGAATTCCATGGTTGCCAATATTAGATACTAACACAGAAGGAATTGATTCATTAGAAGCTGCACTAAAACCATTTGTCCATGGTTCTCCATGGCCTAGATCAGAAATTTGGTCTCAATTAGATTCAATCAATGCAAACTGGCCAGCATGGACTGCAATTAAACCAAAAATAGCTCGTCCTGGTGTACCTATTGATGGCATTGTATCTGGAGCGCTGCGTTCAGATTATCAACGCACTAGACTAGACATGATGGCCAAACGTTTGGGTGTACATTCATTCAGTCCACTATGGCATATGCCAGCATCAATTCATATGAAAAATCTAGTCGAAGGCAATTTCGATGTTCGATTTACAGCAGTATCTGCTGAAGGACTTGATCAATCATGGCTAAACAGAAAATTGGATATTGAATGTATTGATGAGTTAATTGAATTAGAACAGAAATATGGGATAAACATTGATGGTGAAGGTGGAGAGTTTGAAACAACTGTACTATCTGCACCATGGTTCAATTCTATTGAATGGAATACAGAAATTAACTGGCAGAGAAATCGTGGTTCTCTGATTATTCATGACGTTATACTAAATGATCCAGAGAGCAAGTAATGCAACACCAGTAACAGTAGCCACAACACCCAATAAAGCAATCATTGCATGTGGTCCATACTGATTAGAATCGTTAATTGCAACATTGAGAAATCCTCCAGACATTATACCTTCAATTACTCCAACATCCTCTGGTAGTTCATCAAATTCTGGTGGTGTACGACGAGGTATTCTTTCACCATCGCGGGGTGGTAGTGACTCGCCCATGAACGTTGGTTATTGGCCAAGCGTATAGGGATGACGGATAGAACCAATCAAAGATGGCTACACCATACGACAGGTATGGATAGCATCCCACAACCAGATGGAGTACTGCACATTGCATCTGAACCAGGGGCTGGAGCAACTTCATTGGCACTACAATTAGTTCGGAACTCATTGGAAGAAACAGGACGCATAGTATGGATCGGTCGAGAAATGCCTAATCCTGATCGTTTATCAGATATTTTCGGAGTTCTTCCTCCAACTGCTTTATCTAGATTTCATGCAGGAGCGTTTGGCGAACATATTTCTCGAGGTATTGAACAATCTCTAGACTTAATCGAGGGATTGGAATCAATTACTTACGTGGTAATCGACGATTGGGCTGGGGTTTCGGGTAAAGTCAGTAGTGAATTAATTCAAATGATGAAAAATTTGATTGAATCATGCGACAATAAATGTACACTCATTGCTACATCTTCAATGTATGCAGATGCTACTGGAAAGGATGAATGGAAGGTTAGAGGTCCAGATCTTTTTCAAAAAATATGGAGACTACGAAGAAGGCAGAATAATTCGATTAATCGGGTACTGGAAATGGACGATTTAGAAATTGAATTAATTCCAAGTGAACGAGGATTCGTAATTCATTCTTCGTAGATCAATCCTTGAGATTCAGCTGCTTCCTCTAATAGATCACCAAGCATGTCCAATGTCTCATCATCAGGTTCATCAAATTGCTCGGGGTTTTTTGCGCCTCCAGATAGCATGTCTTCACCAGCTATATGCGGTTGGTTTTCAGATTCAGATTCTGCTATATTGCGATTACGAATACGCATAATATACCATAATAACCCAGCAGTAACTCCGAGCATTCCAATTATGCCATATGTCTCAGTATCCATGATATCCACAATAGCACATATCGAATGAACCTTCTGAATCATTTCATCATAGAAATTGGCATTGAAAGATGGCGACGAGACGATACAGGTGGTTCAACCCAACCCATATTTGAACGATTTATTGCTATCCAATGACTAGTCATACGTTTACGACAGGATTTACAACGCAAATCAGATTTAGAACCCATGGTTCGAAGATGACCGCCACACTCGCAGTCTGGTCGTTTAAGGAAACCTGGTGACGAATATGAACGCATAAATCGTTCAATATGCAAATCCCCTTCTGGAGAAAATATTCCTAACACATGTATACGATCACCAGGTATTGAATTACCTATTTCTCGATTGACATCTCCTCCTTCCTTGAATGAAACAACATGTACAACACCAGATGATGTCAGTATGTCTAATGTAACGTGACCACCCCTGTTTCTTATTGGAATATTCATTACTGTGCCATCGATAATACCTTCAAGATGATCATCTGAACATTGATTTGTTCTATGAATTGCAGTTGCATAAATCTGTTCGTTCCAATCCAATGATGATAAATCATTCATTGCTTCTAATGTATCATCATGATTCCATCCACGTACTCCAAATAATACTGGACAGGGAGTCCTTGGTGAAATTAACCCCCTATTTTTAGTGGGGTCTCTATTCATGAATGTGTTTGGATGCTTTGATTCAAGGCGTTTAAACACACCATTGGGAGCCGTTCTCTGTGTCCCATACATTGATTCATTTCTCCATGCAATTCCCTCAAATGTAGATGTCGAATCTGGTATCCATGATATTGCTGCAGCCGCCCCAATGAGTCCATCTCTGCCTAAATCTGATTCAAGAATTAATACCACTGAATCATGATTTCTTATTCTTTCAATATCAGTATATTCATTTTTTACACATTCCCAATATATGTTTGAATCCATTTCTCCATCAATTGCAATGATTAATCCAGGACGAGCATGTTGGTTAGTGTCTACTTGCTTGATATGTTCTACCAAATCGTCGTACCACTGTCGAATTAAATTCAAACAATCGTTTTTGATTCGATCATCAACTTCAACAATTAATGCCAATGCAGCATTACCACGTGTTCGACGTACTGCAAATGGCCATAATCGTACCAATCTTCTCTCAATCGGTTTTGCACCAAGAGATACAAGTAACTCTTCCAAATCGTTGGCATGCCATGTGGTACATCCACCATCTGGATAATCAGTATCGTCAATTCCAATTGCCCAAATCATGCGTATCACTGATTATAGTATCTCGTCGATTGCATCAAGAATCCCAATATGACCATCAACTCTAATCCCTCTAACATTGTGATTGTCTGCTGCAATCATGTCCACGCCTCGATCACCAACCATTACGCTTGTCGATTCATCAAATGGAACATAACTCGAATGGTATTTGAAATCAGATTTGTTCAAACGAATATTTTTGCTTGAAGATTCAAGAATTTGCCTACCTGCTTCTAACATCCCAGGGTTACCCTTTCTTGCATATGCATTCGTGTGTGGATGATACGGGCTGTACAGTATCAAGTCCATTGTTGCATCAGAATCTTCCGCATGCAATAATTCCTGAATATAATCATGAATATTTGCAAGTCGTTCATGATCCCACCAACCTCTATCAATTGGCGACTGATTTGTACATATACAAATTCTGAATCCAGCTCTTCTCAAATCTCCAATACATCTTCCAGCTTCGGGTAATATAATCACTTCATCAATATCATTGACATATGATTTACTACCTAGATTAATCACACCGTCTCTATCAAGGTAAGCAATTTTACCATCCCAATCAATCGAATCAGGAAGTGGGGATAATTCTAGAGGTGCAAGCAGGTCATTGCGATGCCTATGTGGTAACATCAGTTTTCACTCCACATCCATAGCCTTGATCGCTTCCTTTACAATGTGGTTTACCACCAATTGTAAATCCTCGATTCGTTCCATCGATTGTGTATTGAAGTGAATTAAATGATCGACATGTTTGGCAATTTCACCAGCGCCGTTGTCTCGATAATTACCAGTTATACCAACAGTCTGAATATCATTATCTTGAGCATACTTCAGAGCCAATATAACATTGGTTGAATTACCTGAACCAGTGTATGCTACAACCAAATCATGTGGTTGAATGTATGTCCTTAATGCTTGTACAAAGACCTGGTCATATCCCTCATCATTTGCCCATGCGGTAAATGATGCAATATTGTCTGTATGTGCGATAGTTCTAACTCGAAGTTCCTTTGACCAATCTCCTGCACTATGAGATGGAGTTGCAGCACTACCACCGTTCCCAATAAAATGGATGCTACCACCATTATCCCTAGTGAATATAACACGAGAAATCAAACCATCAATATCAGACAATGAAATTGAATCAATTGCTAATTTCAAATCATGCAAATATGTCTGCACAAAAGAATCAAGCGAGAACTCATCAGACCCCGTCATTGTACATTCGTGTAGCCGCTGGATATTTACAGGTTCGCCACCAGGGCTCAATATGGAAGACCCCATTATAGCGGTCTTTAATTGGTTTTCAACTACCAATGGTTTATCTCTAAATCAGCTACAAATTTTCATCGGTATAGTTGCAGTATCATTGCTCGGCATAGCACATTTTAGAGCTTCAAATGGAGGTGCTATACTTTCCATAATTGGTTGGCCAATGGTTGGGATATTTTTCTACCTTGATGTACCTCATTATGTAGAAATTGCAGATCCTGTATTGATTATCATGTGTTCAGCAGGATTGCCAATTACAATAATTCTAGCAATAATTGAATGGAAATTTCATCTTAATGAAGTTGAGGATGAAGCCATTATATGGGCGCGTGGAATGATGGCATTGGGTGTGGGGCCCTATCTTTTAATCGCAAATATACCTTATCTCAACGTTGCTGCAGTTTGGTTAACTGCGTGGAGTGCCAATGTATTTCTCGGATTCTCAGGTATTGATGGATATACACTAGGAGCAGTCATAGTAGATACAGGAGTGAGTGATGTACTATGGAATGAATGGTCTGGAAATAGATGGATGTTAACAGATGATTTAGGTGATGCAGGATTCTACATTCCATTGATTCGTGAAACTGATGGAGTTACAGAAGTTGGTTTTGTTATGGCATGCTCAGCAATGCAATCAATGGCAGTATTTATCGGGGCATTGGCAGCAATTAGAACTGCACCGATAACACGTAGAATTAGAGCCGCATTTGTGACTATTCCAACTATATTTGTATTGAACACATTCAGAAATGCAGGTATTGTTTGGTTGCATGCATCGTATCCACATTGGGAATTATTGGGAGTTACCATGTTTGATTTTGCACATTCATATGCTGCCAAGTTTGTATCATTGGGTGCTATGTTCCTAATGGCATTGGTACTCTTTGATCTTCTACCTCAGATGCACGCGCATATATTGAGATTGATGTCCCCGATTACAAAAATCACATCAAATAAAAACTTCAACCATGAACCAAAAAATCGGGATACTTACGAATGAAAGCAATCCTGCAATTCCTTGTAAATTCCCTCCTTTACTAGCAAAACCATGAATTGTAATGATTATCGATAGTATCAAAATACCACAACATGAAAGATAACCGCCCATTTCAACATTATCTTGCTGAATCGTGATTTCGTCATTATACTCATTTAACATATTCTCAACATCCTCAGAGTAAATCATAAATGAAATACTGATTTGTTCACCATGATAATTACCATCATTAAATTGTACTAATCGATTATCCTCTGACCAATTACCAATATACTGATATGTTGTGTAATATACTTCCACACGAGGAGTAAATGCTGAATTATTAAAATAAAACTCTCCATTTTCAGTAAATCTTCCAACCAATTGAGCGTTAACGCCCGGATCTGATATTATGTTGAACTCTGTAGTTAGATTGAATGGCTCTTGTCCATATTCAGAAGAGTTCGATTCAACCCATTGTTGTGCGTATATTAATGCGTCATCTGTATTCCAATTATCTTCTAAATCAATAGCTACATTTTCATATGTTAAATTGTGGTATTCATCCACATAACAACCGACTGCTGTACCATAATTCAATTCATATTCAGCAATGAATGAATAAACTGCTGCCTTGAATGGATCTTCGGGCCAATATATTCCACAATACATGTAACTAGAATTATGAATGCCTCCAATAAAATAGTTATATCTGTAAATATTATATTCACCACCTAAATCATCAATTACCAAATAAGAATTATCCATTCCCCCATTATTGTCTATGAAATTGGACTCATGATGTATGAAATATTCAGACACTGGACCATCTTTAGTAATATTAAGACAACAAATAGGTGTTGTAATATTTGTTTCATTATCTAGTTCAAAGGTGTGGGATTTTAGATCACTAACTACTACGATATCAGAAAGATTACCAACGTAATTTTCCCTATAACTGATCGAATCTGCATCCTTATTTGTGCTTCCACATCGATAATTATGCAATCTTGATTCATCGTCTTGAGTCAACTGATAATCTGAGTAATATGGTACGTATGCTTCACCCCCATATTCTTCAATCGCAATAAAACAACCAACGATTATTTCATCACCAACAAGTGATAGGTTACCATAATACTGATTTGTATCGTTGACTGAATCTAATGTAGATTCAGTACGCATATATCCATAACTCCATTGATATTCATCCCCCAGCGATGATGCGATAGAAAATAGGAACAATGGTATAATCAGCAAGAAAATCGGTGCACCCAATCCGATAAAAAATCGAAGGATTGATGTTGGACCCTGCTCATCATTTGGAGGCAAATAGAGTAAATTTTGGTTTGAATTGATGTTACCCGATATCAGAGAATTATCAGTTAAGACTACTGATTCTGGTTTGTGTATATCTGTCAATTAGTTCACCATCACTGTCTAGAAATTCTAGCTCTGAGTCTTTCGATGACCTTGCCAACCAATGGCATATTGTGTTCCCATGCAAATTCCTTCATTACTCTTAATGCCTGTTTTTCCTTCTCTGGATCACTGTTCATATCCGTTACGTCAAACACTTCATTTCGCGTATTTGCCTTGAATGCTGCAATCGGTTCTTCCTGATGAAATACCATATATGCAGAACCAAATCCAAATCTTTCACGAAGTAAACCACTGAAATATGGCAACAATGGGTCAGATGGAGGTAATACAAAATCCCTCATTGGTTCTATTTTATCTGCCTGCTCAATCAACTCTCGTTGGCCCCACTGAATTTCTAATGAATCATCAGTCAGGAACCCTTTGACTAATTCATCTGATTCTTCCATTTCATGCAAAACTTGAGCAATTTCTTCGGGTTTGAATGATGAACCCACGATTCTTTCCATTTGTTTCATTGAAACAACTGGATATTGCATTATTGAGTCACGAAGATATTCTTTCTTGACTTCCCATACGTCATAATCTGGCTTGGTTGATATGACTTTGAATCCACCACGATAATCCTGAACCATATGGCCAGACCTCAATAATGGCTGAATCAACTTACGGAACTCTGCTCTCTTCAATGCAAAACGTTCCATATATGCCCTAGGATCAGTGTTCTCAGAAAATGCATCTAAAACGTTCCATAATTCCTCATCAGCAGGTAAATTACGAATCATCAATAATCTCTGGAAATGGTCGTAATTAGCCCAAACCAAATGCCTGCGCAAATTGGTTCCTTGGTGTAGTTGATTTGATGCAGCCATTGCGTCCAAATCAGCTCTCATTACTTCGCATCTACCCCTCAATGCAATTGTATCTCTAACTTCATCCATTTCTCTAATTGCTGAAACTTCATTTTCTTTTCTTGTTTTCTGATGCAAATTATGAGCATGAAACAAAGACCTACGAACCAAGTGATTAGAACGTGTTTCAACTACACCACCGCGAATGTACCTCATTCGTTCGTCATTCATTGGTTTGAATCCAAGTTTAGCTACTAATTCTTGAATTTCAGGCGGTGAATCAGGAATTTTTGTAGCATTGAAATTATGTAACACTGAAACATCAATCAATTGATCCTTAAAATTCTTCAATAATCTATCAAACTCTTCTGCGAATTCATCCAAATATGCATGTGGAATTTGTACATCTTTAATTTCAAGATAATCATTTACTTTGTACATCAATATTCGACCAATTGGATCTATACCTTTGAAAACAGGCCTATACCATCCGTCACGAAGAACAAATCGAATCTCTTGAATAAAACGACTACAATATGGATCAGATTGAGTCAATATCCTCAGGCTTCTATCTTCTTCTGGCCTCTCGTACAACCTATCTGAATCATGAGGGGATGAATAGTATTCTACAGGATCTGGTTGTAGTGTTACAACCTTCACTATCTTACCTTCATCCTCCAATTCTTTGAGAGTGTCTGAAATCTCTTCAACGGGACGAGTCACATTATTCCTAATCGTATAAAGTCGGATTGGACCTAATCTAGTAACAAATATCTCCAATGCATCCTTGAAGTTCATTGGTTCGTATGAGTCTACAATGCGATGGAATAGAGACAATGATCTCTTCCTATTTGGAACAACCTGGTATTGCTTAGCTACGCATAGTAAGCGATCGATATTATTGACTGCATTTCTGAATTCTCTCTTGCCCTTTTCTTTATCATCCTTAGAATATGAACGCATGAATTCAATTTCTAATTCCTTTCGTTCTATGTTACGATCAAATGGGACATGTGTTAGTAACCTGTCTTCGTTTTCACCCCTCCACATTTCAGGTCGTAAACCTAGTATCAATGGTATTTCGGATTTCAGTGTATAGCCAATTCTATTGTTCAATAATCTGCCCATCAACACATCATTATCATGTTTAATATCAGACCAGTCACCGAAACGATAGTCGCTAGTACGATACAACATTTCCTCTTGCTTTGAAATCATTATGTGATTTCTCATAACATCAAGTGGATCTTCTCTATTGGTAAACGACTTATCTAGTAACATATTTTGAATCGCTCTTGATTCTATTACTGTCTCCTTTCCATCAGTTATCCGATATTCATCAATTCGAAGAATATATTCCCCTTCCTTTGTTTGTTTGTAAAATCCAACCGCTAGTAAATTTCTAACCTCTAATTCATGCAATATTGACTCAATCTGGCCGCGAGGAAATGGAAGCCTTGCCAATAGAACATCCAATGTCTTGGGACCTTCAGAGCCCAATAAATCAAGAATTTTTACTCTAAGACATTCGTGTGGATCACTCAAACCTACATCTTTCCATCCTGAATCGTCCATACTACTGGTTATTTGAAATGATAGATTCCCAGTATACAAATCACGAACATTGTCTAATTCAGATGCACCTGCTGAAGACAATACCCCCAACGTTCCATGAACATAAGCCATATTCTTGGAAAACCATTTACCATCAATTTGTTCACTACCAGTGCCACGTATTCTCAATATTCTTTCGTCATCTGCAAGTGAAGTCATCCAAGAACGGATATTTTCTTTACTAATTCCATCTAATTTCTCGATATACAATGGATGATCTGTTCCTTCAATCAATCCACCTCCTACTTCCATTAATCTGCGGAGTGAATCTGGCGAATCAGGAACTCTTACTTTATCTGAATAATATCGATCGATCTTTTCAGGATCTAAATCAGTTTGAAGTGCACGTCGGCCGAGTAATCGGCGTAGGATTTCAGGGTCAATATCCTTCACCAAGAAAGCGCGCGCGCGCATTGTAAGTAAATCCTCAAACGCTGAAATGTACAGATTCATTCCCAAAGGCGATGGCAGCTTAACCTTAGAATGGACCATATGGACCTCACCTTTGGACATACTTAGAATGAAATTATCCAATCCAGCAAGATCTAGGTCAGAATGATAAATTTCATTCTCAGTCTCACGAATCAATAGAGATTCTCCTGATTCCATCTGTCTATGTTTTCTGAGTAATGCCTCAGATTTTTGTTGGAATTGTTGTGGGCTAACTTCTTCTGCACCAATTCGCCTTGGAATAATCATACTTCGAGATGATACTGCTCTGAACCTTTTCTGGAATAACTGAGAATCTATGAGAAATTTACGTAATATCGTTCTACTTTGACCATCGCTAACTAATTTAGAAACATTAGACAAATTTACCTCCTTGGTTAATTTGATTAAAAATCCATTCTCGTCAAAAGACATTTCATTAACATTTATTTCATCAGCTTCTGCAAGGGCTGCAAAAAGATATCCTAATGCCATATTGAATGAACGACCTCTGCAAGTAGTTACAACATATGTAGGAATATTTCCTTCAATTTGTTCAACTAAAATTCTGCTTTCGTGAGGTACAAGGAACGTTTCCTCAAAATGTTCCTCAAGAAATATTCCAAGACTGTCTGAAACCTTATTCGATAACCCATAAACATCTTTGAATAATTTTCGAGGATCTCCGCCTAATCTGACTATCCTACCAACATGTTTCAGTACTTGGAGAACTGCTTCAGATAATTCCTTTGTTCTACTCATAGACTCGCCTGTCCATGATGGCACTGTTGGCCTATGTCCAGTCACTGGACTAACATTGACTCGAGTTGAATTGATTGCATGCACTCTATACGTTTGTCCACCCAACAAAAATACATCACCAGTTCGTAGGTTTTGAACGAATGAACCAGATAATTGTCCAACTAATGTACCATCTTGAGTAAATACAAGATAGTTATTATCTGGCGCAATTGTACCAATATTAGTATAGTAAATCATCTGGCTATATCCACGCTTTGTATACGAATTTTCTTCCCAGTCAACCCACACTCTACGTTCTTCGTGTAACATGTCCAATACTTCTATGAAATCATCATATTCGAGATCTCTATATGGCCATGCTGTACTAACTAATTCGTATGCCTCATCAATGTCCCAATCTTGTTGAATTACTAATCCAATGAGGAACTGAGCTAGCACGTCAAGACATTTTTCGGGAAAATGCAATTCATCCATTTTACCCGATAATATGGAATTTTGCAATGCAACTAATTCCAATAAATCATGTGTACCTGTTGGAAGTAATCTGGCTCTAGGAACTCCACCCACATGGTGCCCTGCCCTTCCTACTCTCTGCAATGCTGTTGCTATACTGCCTGGTGAACCTACTTGTACGACCATATCTACAGAACCAATATCTATTCCCATCTCTAGGCTGGATGATGATACTACGGCTCGTAACTCTCCTCGCTTCAATCTCTGTTCTACGTCCAGTCGTATTTTTTTATCCATTGAACCATGGTGGCCTTCTACACCTTCAACATGTAAAGCACGAAGTTTCTGGACCAAGACCTCAGTCATTCTTCTTGTATTTGCAAAAACCAAAGTTGTATTATGTGCATTTACTAATTCCTTAATTATCTCGACATTTCGATCAAGAATGTCCTTCATTGCTATGTTATTGAATCGATCTGAAGGCGATAAAATATCCAAATCAAGACGACGTGAACCAGATATATGTGCAATCGTAACATTAGAATTTGAAGTTGAATCAGAAGAAACCAAAAATTCAGCAACAGTAGACAATGGTTCCATTGTAGCAGATATCCCAATTCTTTGTACTGGTTTTTGGATTGATTGGTCAAGTTGTGCAAGTGCCAGTGAAAGATGAGTTCCACGCTTTGTTGGTACCAATGAATGCATTTCATCCACAATGAGATATCTTAGATCCTGTAAAATTGGTCTGAATCTGGATGAACCTATTGCCAGTGCTAGTGATTCTGGAGTAGTAATGAGTATATGTGGCGGATTTTTCAACATCTTTTGCCGATCAGCTTGCGATGTATCGCCTGTTCTTAGTCCAACCACAATATCTTGTGCACCACTCGGAAGGTAACCTTCCTTAATCTCTCTGAGTGGTTCGATTAGGTTACGTTGGATGTCATTTGCCAATGCTTTAATTGGTGAAATGTATACACATTGAACCGATTTATCCAAACTTCGATCTATTGCTCGTCGTACTAAATCATCAATGATACTTAGGAATGCAGTCAATGTCTTTCCGCTACCTGTTGGGCTACACAGTAATAGATGACCTCCACTTTGAATCACTGGAATGGCTAATTTTTGTGGTCTTGTAAAATCTGGAAATTTAGAACTAAACCAATCTCTAACTGGTTGACACAATGAGGATAACAATTCATCAGTTTCTGCGAACTCAGTAGCATATACAGGTTCGTTCACATTATCTTCCTCCATACCAGTGTGTTCAGTGGGAACGGGCCATGATATGAATATATTCATTTAGAAACCGAATATTCAGTATTATTACACAGTAGTTCAACTAATCATCGATTCAATATTTTCCGGATATACTGCACTAAAATTCAGTAACACTTGAGAAGCATCGTCATTGAGAGAGGCTTGATGAGTGTAGACGAGGGACGAGTTCGTACTCTGATGAGTTCACTCAAAAGAAGGGGGGTTGTCTATCCTGCATTCGAATTATATGGTGGTGTTGCAGGACTTTTTGATTATGGTCCAGTAGGTGCTCGAATTCTGCGACTGGTGAAAAATACTTGGTTACAGCATTGGCTATCTAAAGGCAATATTGTAGAGATTGATTCCCCAACAATCACACCTCGTGCTGTCTTAGAAGCAAGTGGCCATGTTGGTGCATTCAACGATTATGCTGTACAATGTCTATCTTGTAATTCAGTATATAGAGCGGACCAACTTCTAGAGGAGTATGTTTCAAATCCTGATTCATTGTCAGCAACCGAACTCGATGAAGCGATCAAAATGAATGATATTGCATGCCCATCATGTGAGAAAAATAATTGGAAAAATTCTGAACCAATGAACCTAATGTTCTCAACTAATGTTGGACCAGTTGGTGAAGGACGTCAAGCATATCTTCGTCCAGAAACTGCACAAGGAATGTTTACCAATTTTGCAACACTATACCGGCATTATAGGAAAAGACTGCCATTTGGCGCTGTACAATTAGGCAAGGGTTACCGAAATGAGATAAGTCCACGTCAAGGTATGATTCGACAGCGTGAATTCAATATGGCTGAACTTGAATATTTTATCGATCCAGCTGCGAAAATTAGATTAACAGTAGGGAAATCATGGTTAGATGAACTAATTCTGTTACCTGCAAATGCTGAACACACGTCTGTAATGACCATGGAATCTGCATTGAATTCTGGTATTGTCAGACATTCCATTGTTGGACGATTTATGGTGGACACACAAGAATTATTGATTAAACTTGGAATAGATTCAGAACGAATAAGATTCAGACAACATGAACAGGATGAAATGGCTCATTACGCTAGTGATTGTTGGGATTGTGAAATACATGGTAGTTATGGGTGGATTGAATGTGTTGGTATTGCACACCGTGGATGTTATGATTTAGATGCACATTCAGAATCATCTTCATCAAACGATTTGAGGGCATGGAGAGAATATTCGGAACCGATACTAATCGATAAGACATGTTGGGTTCCTGTACAAGCATCTATCGGTCCAGCATTCAAATCAGATGCTAAATTGGTNATACAAGCNCTTGATGAAATTGAACANNCGCCNGATTCAACACCNTTTNCATTGACTCTAAACGATGGTCGTGAAGTAATAATNGANANTGANATGGTNGAATCACGNCGNGTNAAGAAAACAATCAATGGAGANTGGTTTACACCNCATGTAATNGAACCTGCATTTGGTATAGACAGGATAATNTGGCACATTCTGGATCATTCATTTGATACCATTGAGAAAGAAGGNGAATCNTATGATATNNTGCGTCTTCCNGAATGTGTAGCTCCATACGATGTTGTCGTGCTTCCATTATTCAATAAAGAAGGNATGCCNGAGTTNTCANCNAANATTTTCNANANNTTATGTGNTAGCAATAGAGTAGTNCCTACNATNGATGCNTTTGGNAAATCNATAGGAAAANGATATGCNAGAGCNGATGAAATAGGNATACCATGGGCNATTACAGTTGACCATCAATCANTTGANGACNATACNGTAACTGTAAGAAGACGGGATGACCAAAAACAAATACGAATGNATATTGACGNATTGATTNATNNATTGTGCGACAAAAAATTATCTGAANCANCNNTATGGAATTCANGACTAATGTTCAAAGGCATCCGACTAATACTGTAGTCATGGACGATGTATCTGACTGGACAGAACGTCATCGTCCAGAAAGAATGTCTACACTGGTTGGTAATGATGCTCAACGNACTAGAGTAACAAATTGGTTGAGAAACTGGTCAAATGGAATTCCTTCNAAAAGAGGNATTCTACTNGTAGGTCCGCCTGGAATTGGTAAAACAACTATTGCTCTAGCANTCGCTAAAGAATATGGTTGGAATGTTGTTGAATTGAATGCTTCTGAGCAACGAAATGCATCTGTTCTACGCCAGGCTGCATTGGGGGGCGCNGTTCATTCTTCNCTAGACAGTTGGACCAATGGAGGAGGTGGTAATGCAAAAACTCTCATTTTATTGGATGAAGTTGATCATCTTGCAGGTTCNTTTCGTAAAGTTGCTGATGAAACAATTNAGAAGGCAATAAACCCTGATGATGAAAAATCATTGTCTGGAGATAGTGGTGGAAAAGCNGAGTTGTTNCGCATTCTTTCTATTTCTAAACAACCTATCATTATGACGTGTAACGATAAAATGAAACTTTTNGGAAGGTCAAATTGGAGANCAAANCAATCTCGCATTCAGCGATTAGCAGACATAATTGAATTTAGGAGAGTGAACAAGACGGATTTAGAATCNATTGCNCGTCGNGTNCTNAATGCNGAGGGNATNACAATNGACACNTCNGCNTTACAATCAATTATNCGTGAAAATTCNGGTGATATACGNGCNCTCATAAATGATTTACAATGTTCNGTAAANGAAAAACACATTTCTCTTGAATCAGCACTTGAACAAGTGGAAATTGGAAGAAGGGATGCTCACGTAGAAATTTTTGACGGATTGAAGTCNATGTATAGGGCACCTACATCACGTGATGCTGCAAATATTGCNAGAGATCTCGATAAACCTCCNGGNGAATTGAATGAATGGATTGCTTGGAATAATGGAATTAATAGAGAAAATGTTCATGATGTATCTCAGGCAATTAAAGCATTGAAAAGAGCAGATAAAGCNTTAGGNATNGGATTTACTAATCGTGCATACAGNGCATGGTANTGGTGCTTTGAATTACTAGGTTCTGCAGCTCGTTCACCATCTGCAATAGAAAAAGCAGACATTTCATATCCAGATTCATTACGNAGAGGCNGAGAAGCNTGGAANACTGGCAGTGCNAATAGTCGGTTAGCNNATTCTGTAGGGTCCAGTCTTGCTGCNTCACGTGATAGTTTATATCCAACATTATTGGCAATGTATGAAAATGAAATAGTTTCTAATCCNGAAGATATTTCNCTTTCNCTAAGAATTGGACTTAATGCTGATGANCATCTTGCATTGCATGGNATCAAACGGTCTAGTGCNGAAGGAAAAATGATATTGGAACGTTTTGAAAATAANANGAATCAGTCGNTNGATNTTATTCAAGAAANAATNGATAATGATTCNGAAAANATTGAAAATAATGGTGAAAATGAAGAAGNNACTACNCAATTTAGTTTAGATGATTTCAGTTAAAGTCGCCANGCNCGNGGATTGAATACAACCAATACCGTTAGAATTTCAAGACGTCCGATCCACATCATCATTGTACTTGCAAACATNGAAATTGGGTGCATACTACCCCATGTAGCTGTTGGTCCAAAAACNCCNAATGCNGGTCCTGTATTNCCTAAGCATGAAACTACAACACTAATCACACTAGTCAAATCTANATCATATTCAACAATAGCAATCAATGTAGTTCCCAACACTGCCGATACTGCCCATGCTGATANCATNCCTAGNACNACTTGCACCTTCGTTTGATCTACGACNGANCCATTCATTCGAATACTACGAACCTGACGTGGTTGCACNATCCTACCAATTTCCTGCCTAACTATTTCGTAAGCAATTTTCAATCGCATTATCTTCAAACCACCCGATGTNGACCCTGCTGATGCCCCTACNATCATNAGGAATAATAGCGTAAGTAANGANAAAACTGGCCATACTGCATAATCTGCAGAAGCATATCCNGTTGATGTNCCAATGGATGTAGCCTGGAATAGTGCAGCNCGNGCAGATTCAAAGAATCCTTGNCCACCAGCAGTANACAANCTAAACGTCATTGCNATCCATGCTAANANGAGCACAGAAAGATANATTCNTAGTTCTTGATCTTTCAATGCTTCTTTGATATCNCCATGATATGCAATATGGAATAAACTGAAATTTANNCCNGTAAGNATCATGAAAACGATAATTATTGATTCNACAACNAATGAATCAAAATACATNATNCCNGCATCGTGTGTACTAAATCCNCCACTAGCCATTGTAGTTAATGCATGATTTATNGAATCAAACATTCCAATCTTCGCGACNAAAAATAATAGNAAAAATTCAACTATGGTCAGCACTGTATATACTCCCCAAAGGAACGCNGCTGTTTGTTGTAACTTAGGACCAAGACGNGATAGACTGGGNCCAGTTAATTCCTCACGTGCTAATGTCAATCCACCTCCAATCCATCTNCCTAGAATTAGAATGCTNAGCATAATTACCCCCATACCACCAAGCCATTGAGTAGTACTACGCCANAGAAGCAACGATTTAGGTTGAGAACCAATACAATCTGAAACAAATGCACATATCGGACTNGTTGTAGAATCAATTACTGTAGCGCCAGTTGTCGTAAATCCAGACATTGACTCAAACCACGAATGTAGTAAACCAAGNGACATTTGTGTAAANGATGANTCACCNTGAATGTATGNANATGGGCCATGNAATGTNCCGCCNAACCAATANGGCATAGCACCAAAAAATATNACCAATAACCATCCTAATGCTACTGCTGTAACTGCNTCTCTATCNCGNACTCCNTCTTCTTGATCGAATTTATCACGTGTTTTCCANATCATTAGTAATCCAGTTACNAATCCTAGAACAATTGGTATNATGAANGCTCTAATGATATATTCAGAAGACATATCGTCGATTAGAAATCCNATNAATNCGATTACAGCCATCGGAATTGATACTACTGTTANCGTCCAACCCATNAGATTGGATATNGGTGCGAAACGCATATCATGACCTCAATTTTGATTCAACGTTNTGAACTGAATCACGTAATAACANGATAATCAANCGATCATTCTCTTCCAATATCATTTCNGAATCAGGAGTNAATGTTACNGGNCCCCTNCCCTCACGGTTGCGTTCAAGCAACACTACTTTTGCACCACCTTTGAACTTCGATTCCAATTTAGAAATGGGNCTACCTAGCGTNCTGTGCCCGTTTTCAAGACTAACCGACATTGCTACGAATTCCTTCGCTTGTCTAATTATCTGAAATCNTCCTTCAACATATGAATGAGCGTGTTCCATNATGGCACTAATTGATACCTCTCTACGCGATACAGCACGAGTTAATCCAATTCTCCGTACAGTGTCCACCAATGTTGAATCATCTACNATTAANCCNGTTCTTTCAACACCTTCGTCAACNGCCCTCATTGCAATTGCTATTGCCCCATTATCGTCATCCANTGTACTAATTGCNATATCATGATCAGAGATACCAATATCTTTCAACAATTCAATATCACCNGGTTCNCCATGAATTACATCGAGTCTNCGATGATTGCCTAAATNAGANCCAACAAGATCATTCGCTATATTTAGATCAGGTTCAACAACTGTAACTTGTGATTCTTCGCCTAGGTAATGTCTTGCTAGATCCTTNCCTACTGATGTCGCACCAAAAATAATCACTCGCGGATGTTCCATCATCGGTTGAGANGTAAANCCACACGCAATAGAAATTCTAGTTTGAACATGNACACCAGTCGCTGCAAATAGCAATAAATCACCAGATTCAGCATGTGTTTTTTCATTAACAATTGAAGATTTACCACCAGATGAAACAATNCCTACTGGATTTGGTAAACCATCTATTTCATCAACAGCTTCAATCAATGATTTTCCTAAAAGGGGACTTCCTTCAGTCACCTTAGATACAGATAAAAATGCATCATTTCCCATTGGAGCAGTGTGCAANATATGTGGAGATATTAGTCCNGCTGTTAATTCAGCAACTATTTCATGATCNGCATTGGCAACATGATCCACNTTNGACCANCGATGAAATGTTTCAGCATCATCTTCTCTGGCTACTACCATCCTATTTACTCTTGCAATTGTAACCATTTCNCCAGTAACCCCTTCAACACTGTTNCGATGATCCTTAGCAAATGAACATCCGAGTATATTTCTCTCATCAGAATCTGTTGCCATAATTAGTAATTCAGCATTCTGAATTCCAGCATGATTTAATGTTTCACGAGACATTATGTCTCCTGCAATTAACAAACATTCNAGCGATTGAGCTGATTTAAGAGCATCAGGATCAGAATCAACCAAAATTACGTTCTTACGTTCATAAATTAGNGCNTGTGCAACCCCTCGACCGACCTCGCCGGCNCCTGCGATAATTACGACCTTCATCGTGTTCTCTCACCACCCGGCCCGTGGAGGGGGTCTTGAGTCTTATTCTCCTTCATTCCAATTTACCATAAATGTACCATCTGGTATAGATGGCGTNCCGACTGNCGAATATGNGTGTTCAAACGATTTCATTGTAGGGCCATAATAAATTCTCGTGTAAACACTATCTACATCNTCAGCTGAATGTTCTGCTTTTTGNACAAAATTAGAATAAACACTNGGCGTATATAGTAGCCACTTGTTATTTACTACATCAACAACTCCAATGATATANCANGATGTTGAGGCNATATTTCGTTCATTGCATGCTTCTTCACTGAGTGGCAGTACAATATTTGACCATCCGTGAGCTTCCCATTGTGAGAAATCACCAGAACCTAAAATTCCCATTTCGTACCATGTAGATACTCTCTTTGTTCTAACAATACTCATCCAAGCATTCGATTGTTCGTCACAATCTCCCTTTTCAGCCTGAATACAGTTAGGTCCACTTCTAGCCAATGCTAAACCATCAGCATATTGTATATTATCNCGCACCCAAATAAATGCTGCATGACTAAATGCGAAAACATTGTCTTGATCTTCNGGAGGNAGTGANGAATGTATCATATCTGCGACTTCTGTAACAATAGATGATTCTGAATCAATAGCATAATCTGAACCTGAACTACCTCTATCATAGAANAATGGTACATCTCCAAATGCGTTTGTATAGTACGAAATTCCAGTATTATCNAAATCTGCAAAAGTTCCAGATGTACTCTTAGAAATTCCCATTCCNCCAGTCATTCCCTTAACATTAGAAGGTAANTCAGCATCTTGCCACCATGAATATGCATATGAGTGAATTGTATATTCAACCTCGAGTGTCGCAATTACAATTGAAGGATTAGCATCGATTTCAATCTGAGTAGCTGCTGGGATTGACCCTTCCCAAATCATGCATCTACCATATTGACAATCCTCTGCTCCTGAACCACCAACAGCCGGCCACCAAATTTGTGAAAAACCATCTGATAATTGAATCGCATTCGATTTCTCTCGTATCGCACCATCAGAGAGTGGTATGGATTCGGTAGCGGATGATGATCCAGCACGCATTTCGGAAACACTCTGAATTACTTCGGAAGGATATGTTGTACCATCATTCATTCCATACATTACAGGATCAAATCCATATGATGTTCGTTGAGCCCTAGGAATAGGCAATTTATACATAAAATCGGAGGAACCCGTGCTAGGTCCTGCTTCAAATTGATATGTTGAACGGAATGTGAACTCTGCCTCAACAGGATGTTCATGACTCGGAGTCACCAAATTATAGATGTCATCAAAATATTGGTCAAATCCTTCCATTAACGGATCCTGTGCTGGCGTGAACAATAACACTGCAACCAACACTAATGCAACTGTAGCATTTCTTCTTTCCTTACTTCGACGGATTAATCGACGAGGTGTTTCACCCCCAATTCGATTCGAGGCTGCTTGCTGCCTTCTACGAATCTCAGAAGGAACGGGCGGGGGTGCCCTCCCTCCCATAGCAGAACCCGGAGGAGCGCCTCGCCGGGCTCTGTGCCTAGTTGGACTACCCCCAATATTTGTGGACCGTGAAATCCGCGACTGTAGCCCCGATGCCCCCGAAACAATTCTGCCGCAGGTTTCGCATATACTGAACCGCCCGGACATGGGCGCCATGCAATGCGGGCAGCGAGCCATAACGCGCATTGCAATTTGATGATTCATGAATGTTCAGCATACAATTGTGCTAGAATGTTCATTCCGACTCGAAATTATATGACTTCGATTTCAAATTATTATTCTTCAACCTTCGTTCAACTCTGCGCTGTAAAGGTGTTAGACTGCTAGGTAGCCAACGATGTTGGGCTCTTGCATCTGACCACATAGCAACCAGAATAAGTGGTGTGAGTACCAATGGACTACTCAATATTGCAATAAAAACACCCAATCTAATGATTGATCTCACTATTCCAGTGTAGACTACTGGAGTAAATCTGACGCCTACTCGAACATTTGCCCCCTGTGCAGCACCCATTGGAGCGAGTGTAAATCCACTAGTTACTCCAATTACTGAGCCTAGAATTACTGTAGTAATTCCAAATCCACTAGTATCTGCTCCAACGGACGCTAATTGAGGATCAAATGCACGTACACATGCGACCGCAGTTAGCATTGCTGCACTTCCTATTCCAAATGCATAACCAGTNGTCGTAGCTGAACAGACGACNTTNCGTTCTGCTCTTGCGCAAAGATACATGCATAANGCAGCTTCAGCCCATCCTGCCAATAATATCAATGGNGCAATTTCCAAAATNTAGATCCCGCCTGTCTCTGCCAAATCTGTATACATTGTCTGAAANATCCATACATCAACAGCAGATGCTAAAATAGCTCCAACAATGAANCCTACAATCAATGCCTTGTACGCTTGNGAAAGGTCTTGAATCGGAGTATATCTCCTCATACCTCTACCCCAAACCATCGTGAATGTCAACAAACCAATTAGCATCGCAATTTGGAACTGCCATTGAGGTAGTGCGTCCAGTTCCATGGAAGTCCGAGATACACATGCATGAAATAATACACCCTTCCGTTCATTCAAAGAAGGGGATTCANCTCGCATAACCATGGTTCGGCTGNTACTCTTTGGTGGAAAGGGNGGAGTTGGAAAAACAACCATGGCTGCGGCAACCGNTGTATGGCTCGCAGACTCNGGTTTTCGTACACTCATTATTTCTAGTGATCCAGCNCATTCTACATCTGATTCATTAGGAACAACATTGGGTTCAGAGCCAACACCTGTCGATGGAGTACCAAATCTGTATGGATTGGAACTTGATCCTGAAAAAAGTGTAGAAACACTGATGCCAATGCTGAGTGGAGCAATAGGCGGTTCTGGTATAGGGGCATTACTTGGAAATGAAGCAATGGGAGAAATAACTGAACAATCNGAANCCTTGAGCGCTCATGACCTCATGATNCCTGGNATGGATGAAGCACTAGGTTTTGAGACCATACTTAGACATGTAGAAAATCCACATCATGATGTNGTAATCTTTGATACTGCTCCAACTGGCCATACTCTCNGATTTTTAGGATTGCCAGAAATCCTAGATGGNTGGACCGATAGAATTCTACGTATCATGAGAATGACNGGAGGAATTAGAATGATGCTAATGGGTGGTTCTANGGAGAAGGAAATTCGNGAAGAAATACAANGATTTCAACGNCGTGTNCGACANGTTCGTCGAATTATGGCAGATGATACAGTTACAACATTCTCACTGGTAACNATACCTGAACGAATGGCGGTTTCTGAGTCACTTAGNGCTGCGANTGCNCTCTCAGAACATGAAATACTAATCGACAGGGTAATCGTAAATAGGTGTACACCAAACCTAGATCATCCTTTCTTGAAGTCTCGACGAGATATCGAACAACAATACNTAGANGAACTACGAGATCGATTTGATGACTTAGGCGTGCACCAAATTCCATTGGAATCATCNGATATTCACGGAATAGATCATCTNCGAAGAGTTGGAAGTCACATGTTGGGNCCAATCGAACCATTTGAATCAAATCAAGTTGAANTAACGATAGGAGANCCGATGAAATATCAAATTATACGTTCTGAAGTTCGATTTGAAAATGACGACGATACAGAATATAGATTGCANCTACCTGGGGCGATAAAGAATGAAATGTCCCTNAGAGGNGAAGGNGGAGTATTATTTATCGGATTAAACAACAAAGAAAAACAACTCAATATTGGTAGGGAATTTGATACAAATTCAGTTAACGCACAACTTGTTGANGATATTTTGACTGTTCGAATTCCAAAATAATNNTGAATAATCCTCCGTTGACTTCAAACCGGACCAGTCTTACCGTTGACCATGGCGCTNGAAGGGCTGAAGCGAGGTATTCAGGGCGCTCTNAGTCGATTAAGAGGTAAACGAAGCATCGACGAAGAAGAACTNCGNGCCATGGTAAAGGACTTGAGAAGAGCCCTATTNGCTGCAGATTTCAATGTNAGACAAACAAAGGAAATTACAGATCGTCTTGAATTACGAATGAGGGACGACGAACCTCGCCCGGGATTAACATTGCAAACACATGCAATGAACATCATATATGCTGAACTAGTAAGACTATTGGGTGCACCAAGAGANATACTACCCTTCAATCAACGCATTCTAATGGTTGGATTGTATGGGCAAGGAAAAACTACAACTACAGCAAAAATCGCTGCATGGTGGAAGAGAAAACACAAATTGGACATTGGAGTGATNGAAGCCGACGTTCATCGACCGGGGGCTTATGCACAACTAAAACAACTNCTAGAATCACATGATATCGANGTATACGGAGACCCAGATAATNCTGATGCTGCAGCCATAGTTAGAGANGGCATGCGACAAATGTCATCAAAGGATGTTGTAATTGTTGATACTGCNGGTAGAGATCAATTAGACGTAGAATTACAAGAGGAATTACTGAAGATTTCAGATATTGTACAAGCTACGGAAAGTCTTCTCGTAATTGATGCACAAGTAGGACAGGCGGCNGGTCCAGTTGCCGCAAAGTTTCACGAACTTGTAGGTGTNACTGGAGTAATNGTAACCAAACTTGACGGTACTGCTNGAGGAGGNGGTGCANTATCAGCAGTAGCAGCAACTGGGTCCCCGATTGTCTTNATTGGTGAAGGAGAACGAGTTGAAAACCTTGAACAATTTGAGGGTGACAGATTTATTTCTAGATTGCTTGGAATGGGTGATATTCAGGGCCTNATTGATTTAGCTCCAGGAGATCTTGATCAAGAAGAAGCGATGAGACTTACTGAACGATTAATGTCTGGTAGATTCTCAATTAATGATATGTCTCAACAAATGGAAATGATGTCTAAAATCGGAACAGTAGATCGAATTCTATCACACCTGCCTTCTGGAATGTTTGGAGGCATAGGTGCAATGGGTAAGGCGCAAAAAGAACANATGCAATCAAACCTAGAACGGTTTNGAGTAATCATGGATTCTATGACGTCTAAAGAAAAAGATGAACCAACTATCCTCAAAGCAGAAAGAATTCGTCGAATTTCTCGTGGCGCAGGTGTTAATGAAAAGGATGTTCGTGAGTTAATTGCCCAATGGAATCGTAGTAAAAAGATGATGAAGGGAATTAGAGGAAATAGACAATTACGTAANCAAATGAAATCGATGATGGGTGACATGGACGACATGGATTTACCGATGTGAGCGAATGAAACGTAGATTNGCAATCATTGGTCATCGNGCNCANTCAAAAGGGAAATTAAACTTGAATGACCTNGCAGGTTCAGCAGGAAGATTGGATGTTTTATTACGTGCAGTAAATACCAGCCTNTTCATTTCTCACGGAATTCGAAAGGATACAGAAATCACATTACATCTTCAAGGAGGACCTGGACAAATCCGAAGAGTACTTTTTGACGGTGCNTCATTGCGTGGTGTTCGCCCTGATGAGAGAGCAATTGCAGGACATATTGGCAAGGCATTGAAAGAACCAGTNCCCTCAATTGGCCAGATGATAGAAATCAANTCTGGGTTGATTCATTCTGGGGGAGGAATAAAACAAACAATTGATGAATGGAAAAAAGATAACGTTCGNATATATATTTTAGATGCAGAAGGTAGTAAATTAGATGTTCAATCACTTAACTCAGATAGTGTTGGATTTATTCTATCAGATGATNCNCCNTTTACAGATGATGAAATAGAAATTTTCNANGGAATTGAACGTGTTTCACTNGGTGAAACATGGTTACAAGGGCANGCNTGNATATCGATAATTCATCATCAATTNGATCTNATTGGATAACCANCGAGGTAATCCTGATTNGGACGGTATGTTTGCCTGTAATAATGCCAAATCACCAACATTCAATGGNTGAAGTTGTGGCCATGANGGAAGACATGTGAGGCTCGCATCTCCACGCATTAANACATCACTGGCAACGCCATCAATATCATCGTCAGTAATGNANAAACTACCTACACGTAATTCAGTATCATCTCCTTCTTCTATGATGTGGCAAGCTCCTTCGTACCACCTCGCNCCTACCANTGATGCCACNACCTTTCCNCTNCAANTNTCAGGTATGTTCAGATTGAGAAATATGTCNCCATGAGAAAACATTCGTCCGATTGTTGNATCTTTTCCATCCCATGATATAGCNGATAACGAACGGTTTGGCCTCCCCAATTCTGTGGCNGATTCAGGTAATACAGACAATAATTTCTCAGCAAGTTCGATGGTGATTCTTNCNGCTTCACTAGGATCAAGATTTGGATCATGTTTGGCAATACTCGAAGCAAGTGATGGNAGCCCATACAATGATGCCTCTCTAGCAGCAGCGACAGTACCAGAATGCATCAAATCAACACTAAGNTTNGGGCCCGCGTTTATNCCACTAATGCATAAATCAGGTTTTGGATCTCCATTGTGTAAAATATANCCATCAATTGCTAAAATAACACAATCACANGGTGTTCCATCAATTGAATACAATGAGGGTGTAGGATGTTNTTCATCCAAATCTAGAGNTTGAAGTANATCATCTCTACATTTAGTTAGAATATTTTNTCGTAANGTTAGAGCCATAGAACGTCCAGATTGATCATGCATTGGNACATANCCAATTACNTGGTGACCGTTACGTTGTAATCCTTCTACNAAGCTTAGGAAATATCTCGATTCAACACCATCATCATTGGTGANGAGTATTACTGCCATANACANGCGTACAGNATGTTATGTATCATTCTTCGCTGTCANTTTGTACNTCNGATTCTTCNGCTGTAATCACCANATACAATCCAATNANTATTATTGTNCCACCAATCAATGTCCAATTNTCGGGAAAATCTGCNGTTCCAATAATTATNCCAATAAANGTNCCAAGNATTGGTTCAATCANTACTGAAACAGAAATTACAATNGGTGGNAACCATTTCANTACTGCATTNATNCCNGTATGGCCAACNAGTCCNGGNCCTAATGCCAAATATGCAATNGCNGGNAACCANACNANATCNNTCCAACCAAANGAAGACATTGATACANTNTNATTTATTCCNGTTCCTTCCAAGAANANNGAGGNAATNGTCAACAATACTGCTGCAACGAATGTTACTGGTAACGCATAAATGAACAANGGCATCCATGAACGAAGTTCTCTACCCGCTGTAAGATAACCAACAATAGCCACTGCTCCAGCAAATGCTGCTAAATCACCCAATAGAGTTACNTCTGAATCACTATTTACACTCANTAATGCCAATGACGCTCCTAGAAAACCAATGAGAGCTCCATANGATTGCTTTCTTAACAATGGACGACCAATTATTNCTCCACCTATTACAAAGACTAGAGGATGCGCAGTAACGAATAACAATGAATGTGTAAGTGAGGTGTTCACCAATGACCATCCCCACGTACCAAAATGCAAGAAGAGGCAAATTCCACTCGCTAACAAAATTTTCAAATTTTTAGGCATTAAAACAGACGATCGTATATCTGAATCAGTTCTATTCCATTGTAGAATTGCAAAAGGCAACAACACCAACGAAGTTGCTTGCAATCGCCAAGACATTCGTAACAATGGAGGGACTGAATCGATTGATTGCAATACAGCGCCTGCACTTGAAACTGCAATTACAGCAGCTGCGAGTATAATCCAAGCTTGAATTGGAACGGATCCACGATCCATCAGGAACCCCTACTCAACTATCTCTGCTTCGAGAATATCTTCATCAGATTCTGATTTACCAAATGATATGACGCCGGCTCGAGCAAATAAAGCCACTACTGCAAATGCCAATACAATGTTTACACCCACAAACCCTACCATTCTAGCGGCAGGATACCACGATAATATAGCAAAATTTACGCTACATGTTATTTCCGTATCACTAATAGAACTACAAGGCGCTGTTTCATTTTCAGGAGTTGCTGTATTCAATCCATTCGCCCATACAACAGCAGAGGAAAAGTTAGCTTCTCCTTCGTATTCTCCTAAGATATATTCGTCGAGATAACTGTCTGTCCAATCATCTGCTGTGAAGGTCTGTTCTGTCTTCATTTCATCTGTTACTGCAAATACTGCTGATTCGACTCCAAAGAATGCCTCGCCAGTTAGTGCGCCTGCAGCAATCATGAACGTCATGAGTAACATTAGAGCGCGCTTCTGCTCAGCCTTGGCAGAACCATCCTTTTCCCTAATCTCATCAACAACTGGCTTGAGTTTCTTTTCTTCCCATTTATCACGAAGACCCCCACCAATCAACATTGGTAGTGTGTAAGGTGTAGGTAGATACATTCCCAATCCAAAAGAGGTGCCCATGCCAGTAGCCCATTCTGCAAATGCTCCCAAAAGCATCCCTAGGAATAATGCTCTAAAATCACCATTTCCACTTTCTAGTACGATTGTAAATGAGGCAAATGCATTAGCCTGAGGGGCAAGAAGATCAATCTTACCATTGGCAAGTAAATCAGAAAGAAATATTGCTACCGCAGCTCCCAAAATAGCTCCTGGAACTACTCCCATAATGTTACCCTTCGAAATATGATAAGGACGATTTCCAATGTACAGACTATTCTTGTAATCTGCAACTACAGTTCCAGACATCGAGATTGCGCTACCAAATACAGTAGTTCCAACCAAAGCCATGAGGACGGCTCCCTCTCTAGTTAGGCCTAATGGGTCACCTAGTGCGAGGAATGTGAGCAATAGCATAAACAACACAATGAATGAAGTGCCACTAACTGGCTCAATTCCAGTTTCACCCATTACTCTAACTGCAATAGCACCCAATAGGAATGTAGTCATAATCAATACGACTGCGAAAATTATTGCTGCTGCAATTGGGAATCCACCAATTGCGAAAATCAAAATCATTGCAAAGAATGCAATAATCATGAAAATTGGAATGTGCATTAATGGCCATTCATACCATCCCTTACCTTCGATATACTCCTCACTCTGTTCTCCCGAGAATGCCTTGGTAATGTCTCCAAATATCTTAACGAATGTAGGAGCCATCTTCAATAATCCAAGTAGACCTCCTCCTAGAATTGCACCAATTGCAATTGTTTGAATGATGGTTTTGTACGCCTTCCACTGTACCATTGGATATACTGGTGGTGCACTCGTATCCGCATAGGTACTCAGCCTAACATAATCGTTTACTGTTGAATCATAAACTGGAACATCCATCATAACTGCAATCGGGATGAGATAGAACCATGCAATGATCGAACCGAGATTTACCAATAACGCTGGCCTCCATTTCATGAACCAGCCAATTGCAAAAAGTGTAGGGCTCAACTCCAATCCAATGAATGTATATGAGAATGGATTTGTCTTGCTGTAGGGGGTAATTCCATTGGCAAATGCATGAGATTGTGATTCTCCTGTAATTGGATTGATTAAGGATGTAGGCTGATGCAACCATCTTTCAGTGTATATTGAAGCAAGACCCCATTTTTCTCCACTGAGTAATCCAGCAAACCAATCAACAAAAGACCCTGGAGCAGATGCTACTTTTCGACCCCAGAAAATTGGGTAATCAATTAGTGTCATGAAACCCATTGTGATAACGGTCCACAATCCTACACTCTTCAATGACTCTCGCGCAGAATCCGCAGCACCTGCATTAACATCAGTTGCAATATCCAACAGTTTGAGTGTGGCTTCAAATCCAGGCATAGGTAGAGGATCCTCTACCAACCATACTCTCCTAAAAATGATGAAATACATCACACCAAGGAATCCAGCAAACATAGATGCGATTATTCCTATAAACGCTAATTGCATCACATCAGGTTCTTGAATCAGATTAACTAGTTGACCTGTATCATCCAATACCTGATATCTCGTACTATATGCAAGTAGGAAAATTGCGGGGAATGTGAAAATAAATCCCGTTGAAGCATGAGTGGCGCCAGTGGTAGCACTAGTTGCGATGTTGACTTCTGATGGAGACCATTTTAATGCCATTCCAAGAAGATAAGCAACGTACCATGCAGCTGAAACAGCCAATCCAATCTTTAGACCAATATATGCAGTTACACCACTAAATACTGCGCCAATTAGAATACCAATCAATATCTTAGAAGGTGACCAATGAGAGATTTCAAATCCTTCACGAATATTCTTTTCCTCAAGATATTGTTCTAGAACCGCAGTATTGAGATTGTTGTACATATCCTCGTCTAACCACGTTAGAGTGCCTGTCTCAATTCCTTTGAGTCCCTTAGCAGTAACGGGACGACGATAGGCCGAACGAGGTACCTTTTTGCCACCATCGTTCTCGTCCATGCTGTCCCCCGAACTCAATTTGTTTCATACCATGTTTATAGTTCACCGTTGAATTAGTCCAACTTTCTACTCATAGTACGAACAATTGTACTATATCCAAGTCGCCCATACATCATAGCAGCCGGCTGATTACTCGCATAAACATGTAATCTAATCTCGTTAGCTCCTCTAGATTCTGCTATTTTCTCACACATATCTACCAATTTAGTTGCTATACCTTGTCGACGATATGATGGGTGTACCCAAACATCGGAAATATTCCAAATTGAAGATGAATTATCAAGCATATTCAAATCAATTGATATTGTTGCAATTCCAATCATTTCTTCTATCGAATTCATCGCTACAATCAATCTTCCATCAAGAATAACATTTCTGAGAAATTGTTTTTGTTCTGTGATGGTAAGAGAATCGCATGAGATTCTATCATCATGATCTGATTGATCACCGACTAGATTTTTCCAACATAGCAGTGCTTCGTCGAGATGCTGAATTAAACCAATTGATATTTCGAATCGAGGTCGTTCAGAGGTTGTTACCATGATTATCCTCAGTGGTCTCTAGTAATTCGATAGCGTCCCAGTGCTTCCATCCATTGAATCTCTCCACCAGACTCGAGATTTAACCCGTCATCCTTAGGGAGAATTAATGATGCGTATGTTTTGTTATCCATAGCATGCACTTCATTGCCTTCGATATGGGTAATGATTGCACTACCTTTCTCAATAACAGGGACCTGAATGTTATCTGTTACTGTACCTACATGGCTTCTCTTTTGACCAGTAAATATGTCTTCTAACTCAAGCCTTGCCTTTGCACTACCGTGCTTCCCAGGCTTAGATTTAGAAATACTCAGTATCTTGTACGCATTCTCATCAACAGAGACATATCGTCCTACCTTCAATGTCCTAATCTCGACTCGGGTTGTGCCGGGCATATCACCCGCTCATCAAGACGATATATCAGCATTCCCGGAATTACTACAAATATGTGGTATTGTTAAAACCAATAATCAATTACGAAAATTTGGTTAAGATGTCCAATCTGATGAATCAAGTAATTGATGGAAATGTTCTCAGCAATCAGATGATAAATACACAAAATGATGAGAATGCAAAAATTATGGAGGTAACGAAAAGTCGTCGCCACGATATTGATTGGCTCAGAGTATTGCTATTTGCACTTTTAATATGGTTCCATTATGCGGTTTTTTCATTGGGTCAAATCGATATACGATCTTTCAATTTGCCACTATTTTTCACAATAGGGGTAATGCATCAATGGCGATTAGCAGCACTTTTCGTGATATCTGGAATGGGTACTGCATTCGCATTTCGACGGAGAGATTGGAAGAGATACATCAAAGAACGAGTAATTAGATTAGGAATCCCACTATTATTTGGAACCTATATTCTGTGGATGGGAATATTCACACCAATTGATACAACAATTCGTTTATTCAAAATTTTCCCGGGTACTGAAGAGATGCCATATGGCCATTTATGGTTCATTTACAACTTGCTAATTTACTCGATAATACTAACACCATTATTTACTCATGTGAGGAATAACCCGAATGGGAATTTTGTGAATTTTGTAAAAAAAATCATTGGCACAAAATACGGATTTGGTATTCTAATTGTTCCCCCATTCATACTTTTTATCAATGCTGTATTGTTCAAACCTTGGGCATTTGGTGAAGTAGGGATGTGGTGGGAATTTCCAAGATATCTTCTCTATTTTTTATTCGGATATTTGCTAATTTGTGCTAAAGATGAATATTTTTCAATTATTGATCGAATCAGATTACCAGTCACAATTTTTGCCCCATTATTTTCAATTGCCTGGTATATCCTCAAAGAAGGAAGTCAAATTCCATTGATAATGGAAGGAGGATGGGTTAATCATGGATTCCCAGCATTCAGTTTCGAAACGATAATTGCTACAATGGTTCAAACATTTCATGCATGGTTTTGGTGCTTGTTAATATTCAGTTGGGCATCAAAATTACTCAACAAACCGAGTAAATGGCTAGCATACCTCAATGAAGCTGTATATCCAACATACATTGTACATATGCACCTCACATTCTTCCCAATCGCTCTTTTTGGTCTATTCGGATTGAATTATTACATTGGATTATCAATTGGAACGATTCTAGTAATGATAGGTGTTTTGATTTGTTTTGAAATTGTTAGACGTACACAATTAGGACGTCCATTATTTGGAATCAAGGGTGGATTGAATGAAATCAAAAACATATTCCCATACAACAAAACAAATGATCAAACAAGTACGATTCTTTTCTCAATCATATTCCACTTTGCTACAATAGGGATGGTTATCGCATTAATCATTCTGCTAATTGGTTCAGGAATATTAAGCGAGATGTAGATTCACTCAACATGTATTTTGCCAACCACAAGCCATTGCATGAGAATATGAATTAATGAATGCAAAAATGAATAGAAGAACAACTAACAAAACTAACAAAACAGATATCAAAATTGATGGCAATAATAAGTGGCTATAACCTGATTTTGAAGATTCATCAGATGTATTGGTTTCCAAAATTTGTGGCTCTGATTCCCACAGAAATTCTTCATCACAATATGGGCATATAAACAATCCAGAATCATCATCATCCAATTCAATATCTTCTTTACAATGAGGACATTCAATTTCAATCATTTCAAACCACTACTGGACCTTTTGCAATCAGTAACAGGCCGCATAGTCATGACAGGTGGTGTGGGCATAACACTGTTGTGTTAGATAACCATTAACAAAGGAATTAACTACGCTAATGTTCGTAAAAAAGTAAATTTCTTACTGCTTTACAACTGGACGACCTTCGCCATCTGTGTAAGAACCGGTAGCAATCATGATTAGATCAATTAGAGTCCATATTCCACAGCCGCCCAATGTTAAGAGCATTAAAACACCAGTTCCCACTTTTCCAGACATGAATCTGTGAACCCCATTTATTCCGATAAATGCTGGTAGAATACATACCAGTAAGATTGTCGTCCAGTCTGCATCTGAAACCGCTGCCTGCATAGGAACTCCTTGAGCTTGCATAGGTTGTTGCATTTGTTGTGCCATAGGTTGTTGTGGTTGAGCCATGATGTTTTTACAGTGCACAAGGCTATAATCATTCAGTCGGATGGGGGGTTCATGTGGTAAAAAATATGTTCCGAGAAATTCCTGAGGGTGCAATTCAACTCGTTGTATCTGGTACTGCACTCGCTACTTCAGTAATTCTACCCCATGGTGAAGTCGATGGGCTTAGATTATGTCCATTTTATCATACCACAGGTATTGAGTGCCCATTTTGTGGAATGACTCGGGGATTCGTCGCAATGAGCCATCTAGATCCTATTGCTGCTATCGAATTTAACTTAGGTACTCCATTTGTTTATTTCGCATTCATTGCGGTATTTACTCGCTCAATCTGGTCACTAATGAATAAACGTTTGAATAATCAACCTCAATTTCCTGAGGGAATTTTCACATCATGGTTGATTCTTTCGATTTTGGCATTTAGTTGGATGATGTATATCCGATGGATTGTTCCAATTTTATCCTAATCAATCCTTAAGTGGAATTCCATTGGCATCAACTGCATGTGCATTACCGAACATAACTATCCCCTCAATAAGAGCCCAGACTACTGGAATAAATGCTAGTATCCCTAGAGTAAGCAACGTAATTAACAACTGAGCAACTGCCTTACCTGTGAATCCAAGATAGAAATTATGTGCCCCAAAAGCACCAAGTAAAATCGCAAGTAATAGTACCACTAACTTTGATTTCTGCATATGAGGATACACCCACTGAGGGCCAACTGCAGTATTCATCATCTGAGGTTCCAAAGAACGAGATTGAGTGACATATTGTTGTTGGATGGGTTGCTGATTAGTCATAACGGTCTGCTGAACTTGGGGCTGGACTGTAGGGGTAGGTTGTTCCATTATCGGAACGCCAGAGATTGGGTCAACAGTAGGGGGCATGACTCNCCGANGAAGTGAACAGTAAAGATTCTTTTTCGAATATTCACTANTANNTATAGAATCCTTCACCCGATTTTCTNCCAAGTTTACCTTGATTAACCATGTCNATAAGTAGCGGAGCNGGTGCATATTTGTCATCTTCAAGTCCTTCATGAAGTACATTCATGATATGTAACACAGTATCATTTCCNATCAAATCAGATAATGCAAGTGGNCCTATTGGATGATTCATTCCTAACTTCATAATNCCATCAATTGCCTCTGGTTCTGCCACACCTTCCTGTAATGTGAGAATTGCTTCATTGATCATTGGACAAAGTATNCTNTTNGANACNAATCCAGGTGAATCATTNCACATCAANGGNGTTTTTCCCATTCNTTCAGCAGCAANNAGTACNGCNGATGTNACNTCTTCNGANGTNTNAGANCCATTGATNACTTCGACTAATTTCATGATAGGAACTGGGTTCATGAAATGCATACCAATCACTTTATCNGGACGATTTGTACTNCCTGCNATTGAATCAATACTAATACTNCTGGTATTGGATGCAAGAATTGCTGAATCNTTACAAATNCCATCTAATTCGGCAAANGTNGAGTACTTTAATTCAGGAATTTCAGGAATTGCTTCCACCACTAAATCCGCATTAGCACATGAATTNTTATCTGTAGAAACACTGATTCTAGATATTGCATTATCTGCATCTTCTTGAGACATTCTCTCCTTTGCAACTAACCGATTAAGAGATCGAATAATCGTATTCATTCCATTATCCAAATATTCCTGTTCGATATCNACCATTGTGACTGAATAGCCAGCACATGATGCAACTTGNGCAATGCCNTTTCCCATTTGCCCGGAACCAATTACTGCAATGTGTTCAATGTCCATGTCTACACCGCAGCAAACTAAGACCATCAATCCTCGCTTAATTCATCAATTATTTCCAAGTCATCAATTATTTCCAAGTCATCAATTATTTCTAAGTCAATATCTTTTGAAAATCGTCGAANACAAAACCAGGTAATTATCGCTGTAGATACAGCTACGGATATTGCCAAAACATTGTATAANGCGCCTACTGCAAAAAGTTNCTCTGAAGAAGTTGCTTCTCTTCCTTGAATATCAATAGAAGTAGAAAGAGTTCGATTATTTCCNGCATAGTCNGACATTTCTATAGTCAATGTCCANGANCCTTCAGATGGACTATCAGATTCAATATTCATTGAACCATTCCATGCTGANTCACCCGANATTACNGTATTTTCATCTCCATCCAATGATANGGTTACGACCCANGATGCAATATCATCATCAATNACTGCGACTTCNCCGATTACAATACATTCAGTAGGTTCGNTTTCACCAATTACTCGTGAAGGTGGTCTAGGNTCACATTCAGCCATATACCAACCTAACAAAGCATCNGGAGACGTGAAATCAAGTGNAACCAAACGATCGATTCGCGCTGTATTGCCCATTTCATCCATTGACCTAATCACAAGTGGGTATTCACCATCAACAGATGGCAATGGAATACTCAATGCAAATTTNCCTACNCTATTACAAAAACCAGACACGTTTGTTGTTGACGAATCTATCCTAACTTCCATTCCAGATTCACAATTTCCTTCTAATTTTATTTTTGGATCTCCATAACTNATTNNATTCGGGGTTGTAATTTCCAGATTNGGTGGAGTTGTATCTAATTCAACTGATAANTCNAATGAATATATTTTCTCAACTGCTTCCACCAATAATAGAATTTCATTTACACCCTCATGAAGTTCTAGATCTACAGTTTGGCCAACCATGCCCCCNGGATGTTCCAATTCTTCCCAACGTATTTCATCATCAGATGAATTTTGATTAATCAATGCCCATGAAGCATTCTGCCCCCANCCACGTGATACTGTNAATGAAACATCAGNAGAAGGGACAGTGCTNCCGTTCCACGTAGCTTCAACAATAGGCAAAAATGCATCAGGATCCAATAGAAGATTTTTGCAATCAAATGCNATATTTGGATGTTCAGTATTGTGNGTTCTATCGGTTGCATAAATACAAATTGTATGAAGNCCTGTCCGATTTAATTCTAATTNTTGTGATATTGAAGAGCCNTCACCCGTATGAATTTCTTCNCCATTTAATTTNATNGAATNGTGAGCCCATTCNCCGAATGTTGAAGCAATAGTTACCTCNGTACGTTCAACTACGTCATCAAAACCAACCCATTGAATTATCGGAGCAGTACGATCAACATCCATNAGATATGATTGCAGNCCTCTATTTCCTGCCCAATCGACCACATCGATTACAATCGAATAAAGACCATCGGAATAAGATGTCCAATCNATATTGAAACCCAANGAACGNTGTTCAGAAAGTCCCAAATCAATAGCATCATCAGACCATCCTTCTCCATCTGAGCCAATCCATGGAGGTGGATTTGGTAATGAAACACATGANTNAGTGACTTNAATTCCCAATGGATCAATTAGACTCAAACACGTAGTCATAGCATCGAATGGAACCAATACGTCGATATCAGCACGAGATGCATTTACTCCCAAAGNCATCTGATNATAAGGNATTTTTTCGACACCAAATGGTTCAATTGGGAACATTCCAGACAAGGTAATTGCATCACGTTCAAGGCCATTATCTCCNGGTGGATNTGGATCATATGGAATCTGGAAATACGTAGTATTCCAATTACCNGCACGATCTCGAACAAGNATCTCAAATCTATTCATATCAATCCAATCCAAGCCTCCAGTTGAAGTAACCACCCAATGAGAAGGTATGAGCTCCAATGTGAGATCGATTGAACCACTAGAATCGGGAAATAATGGTGTACCNTTTAGCCAGACATCCACATTTGGTTCTGTGATTAGTACCATATCGTCTATTACTGAGTGATTGGAAATTGGTCGCCAATTACCAATAGCGATGAGTGGGNGAGTAANATCATACTCTATAGCAAGACTCGTTGAATTCCATAAAATACCATAATCAAGAATTGAAACATCATGGAAATGCCATCCTTCTATAGTGGACATAGTCCCATTAATCCATACTTCTCTAAGAGTATCGTTGGAAAGATTCGACGCTGCTTGTGCTGAGAGATTTGAATCAACACCATTNAAATGATACCATTCAACAGTACGATTGTATTTTTGACCATCAACAGATTCAACGTCGACAGTCACATTGANCAAATCAGATGCACCCGATTGTGTCCAATTTAAATTTGNAAGATTGAATCCACTATCTGTATCAAAAACATGTAGACTTACTTGTTTGGTTTCATTCGTNCTAGTCCCATTATCTGGAATTGTAAATTTTAATTCNGGAGCAGATTCGATTAAGTTGTACAAATATTTGAGTCTGATTTCGGCACCACCCTCTAAAATCAAATCAATTGTACCGGACCAAATCCCAGAATGCTCAGGTCTCACCATCGTCAGATTAAGTAGCCATGCAGATTCAGGNTCTTCACCATTCAAATCAACTGAACCATTGGGCCAGANATTGAGGATATCTGAATCTGAAATTTGAGAAAAATTCTCAATATTTAATCCTGAATTACTNCCAGAATCTGAGACTGTCTCAATCTTTAGTTGAAATGTACCATTTCCATTNCCTACATCGAATCCATGTACTGCAACAAACCAAAGCCCATCTTGTGGAGAATCAATATGTGCATATTCATCAGAATTAAATTGTCCAGAACTCGCTTTTTGTTCATTGCCNAAATCCATGAGGCCATTNCCATTCTCATCGTATCCAATATANANATCTAAATCTGGAATGTTTCTACTAATAGTTGAAATCGACATTTCAGCTAAGTCGTGCACACTAAATGAATGAATATATGATGCTGTAGTATGATCATCAGGGGTATCTTGGGATACTGTCTGACCAGAAAGTAGNGTAGGTTGNCTCCAACCAACTGCTTCTGCTGAAATGATATCTAGATCCATTGTTGAACCAATTCGAACAGATTCGTTTCGGTCACCGAATCTCCAATCTTCCACAGTACAACCCAAACCACCATCTAATGGAGCAATNANTCCAACATCAATGGTTAGCGGATTATCATTTGACCCAACTCCATGCATTGCTGAGTGTAACATTACATGTTTTACTCCAGGAGTTGATGATGCNGTTAAAAATTCATGAGATTCACCTGTTGATGTTTCATATGTATAAATTCCATTTCCAGTGTGTTTATTGGTTGAACTTGACTCCATTTTCATAGTTCTAGAACCGTATGCAACCGGATCATATACTTCGTAGGGGTGTGCAGTCTCAGACATCCAATGAACATCAACATCAGTGTAGATATTATCATCCCAATCAACATCAATTAATGCAGTTCCATTCTCAGTATATCCGGCGGGCCAATCAATACTAAACATCTTCCAATCACCGGATTCTGCCCTCCATCCCCACCTTTGAGCNCCTTGTAACCANGTTTCCTCGTACAATGTTTGATTTGTCATATTCCCATCCAAAGGTTTTGGAGCACTATGAAATGAACCAGAATATGCAATGTTGGAAATTATTGGCCACACCCATTCNTTCAATGAAGAATTATCTGATGTTGAATTCCAANTCATCTTAATTCCGTGCTGACGAAGTCCCGGATCTGCATTGATTGGNACATTTATTGAGANATTNACATTTGAAGTTGAATTTGATGGNATGATGAAATTCGAAGGAACAGATACCCAAGAGTCATTATCTGTACCAAATGCTGTCCAATCAATCTCAATTGGCAATGGGTCAATTTGATTCGTTCGGATATTTTCTCTCCATACTGCTAACAATAATCCGTCATCAGATTCCTGAAGAGGCATTCCCATTCTAACTTCAGATTGCCCTGAACCATAATTATGCTCCGTCAACATGGCAAACTCATTATTTTGTTCTGTCCACTCACCCGAATCGACAAATAAATCATTATTTTGATCNTCNTGAAATAATCCATCTCCATCACGATCAGTCCACCTCCAAAGTCGAAGATATACTCGATTCTCAGATTCACTATTCTTATCTCCATCGAAACCGGCTCCGTGCATCGCAGCCCTAGCACGAATCAATGTTGTATTATCTGGTAACGAGTAATTGGAATCGTCAGCGATATGAATAGGAATCAAAATGTCAGGAGTGTCACTCTGATAGCCATCCCACGTGACATTGGGGCCATTTTCGGTACTATTCCAATTCATGCTCCAATGTTGTTTTGGAACAATAACTTGCGGTTGAAGGGTTACTGAAAGATTACTTGAACCAGGATTGGACAAAACTATCGATGTATTCTGAGTTTCTCCCGGCATTATTAGATTTAGATTTGCATCACGATGAGCTCCATCAAAAGTACCTGTCATCCATGATGCCGGCTCTACACTCATTGTTCCATTTTCGCCGATAATCGTATCGACCGCACGAGAAACATTTGCCCAACCTGCTCCTTGAACCAATGGATCATACCCTCTATCATCAGATGAAGACATCATGATATCTCTCACCTGTTGAGATGTTGGAAGAACGCCGTGGACATTGAACCAAGCCTCAACAACCAATGCTCCAAGTCCCGCTGCAATTGGTGTGGCCAATGATGTGCCCCCCCATACGGTATGAGCATCATTCGCATTCGTCCTTTCATTCAACGTCCTATCCCCGGTTGCTGACCATCCAACAGCAACCAAATCAGGATCCAAACGACTAACTGAATTTGGACCCCTATTTGACCATGAAGTAGATTGGCCCCATGTTCCACCATTTGATTCACCTGTCTTGGAACTAAAAGCCCCTACAGAAATTACTCCATGAGCGCCTCCTGGAGCAGCAGTTGTTCCATACCCATGTCCTCCATTTCCTGTTGCAACAAAGTAGGTTGTTGTGGGACTATGTACACGAGTGAGCCAATCTAAATACATACTATTCGGATCTGCACCATCATTGTGTGTACCTGAATATCCAAATGAAAATGAACCAATATGTGGTTGTTCATCGGTTGTGGAATTACCATCATATCCTTCAGAAATGAACCTGTATGAATCCAACATTGAACCATATGAATACAAATTAGCGACAGCGGTTGTCTTTGAACCTGGAGCCATTCCGAGTACCTTCCCATTGGATACTTGTGCCTGAGCATTGATTGCAGATGCACACAATGTACCATGATTTCCTCCGCCTTCGTTCACATCATTAATCATGAATAACACTAGTTCTCCATTACCTGGAATTCGATTCTGATATCCATTTCTTGCAGCATATACATCCCCATAAGGAACACCATGAACTCCATCAGAAATCCACCACAATAACCCACCTGAACGATCCCAAAGTCCATCTCCATTCAAATCCAATCCAGCTGTCTCATTGCCCTTCATCATTGGAACTTCATCACTGAAATTTCCATCACGATTAAGATCGACATATACGGTATCATATACACCTGAAATGACTGAATCTACAACCAAAATGGGTACATCTCCTCCAGCTCGTGAAATTAGTTTTGAATCAGGATGTTCACCTAAATGATAGACTCCAGAAATAGATGGGGGGAGGTCATAAATTTCATACTCAGTTCCGTCAAGTACTGAGTCATTGTTTGCATCTACATCTGTATCACTTGTATCTGACCACCATGATTTGTCGTCCTGTGGATATGCTTTTGCATCTCTCAACCAAAGAAGAATGCTCATGGGATCATGCATTAATGGCCATCCATGATAAGGAGATGATGAATTATCGTACCTTGCCTGTGTACCGTTAAGATCTGGATGAGCGAAATCTATGCCGCTATCTGCTACAGCAACAATTACCCCACTACCATTCATTCCATTATCCCAGACATCGGTTGCACCATGTAACTCTCCACTCCTCACACTAGTTGGAGAAAAACTGGAATCCATATCATAGGGTTCAGGTGCCCCAGGGTCAGGGAACACTGCACGAACTCCTGGAACTCCTGCCAACTTAGGAATTATTTGCCCAGGTAAAATAATAGTACGATGTTCAAGAATGCCTTGAGAGGGTACTGTTTCAACCAACTTTTCATTACCATTTGCTTCAACTTGTGACATCAATAATCCATGAGATATTTGCCATTCATGCAATGTATTGAGTTGATCTGTTAGCACAATTGCAGTCACTATTTCGGTATTGAGAATTTCAAATGATGAATCAATGTATGCAGTTCCAGGAGACCATGGATGCATAATGGATGAAGATTGAGATTCCACCTCATCCGGTTCAAGTTCATCAACTATATCAGATTCTGAAAATGGACTGACTGACCACGGTACAATCAGCAACAAAAATGCGAGAATACATGCATTAATTCTCGCCCCCATATTTTTCCAAGTGCACATTATGTCTTTCACCGTATCGAATTATTGTCTGTTCGTAATAATTGGTATAACCTAGAATATTTTCGGATGTACATGGCCGAACTAGAATCCATGGTTCCTGTTGCGGCAATTGTTTACCTACTGCTTAGTATTGTATCATTAATTCTCCTAAATAGGTCCAAGGAAAGAGTATGGATGGATTTGATGGTTGGGCAAATCCTAGGTTTGAGTTTATTGGTACAAGGTCTCGCTTATACTGCTCATTCAATTATTGAAGCATTCAAGGGAGAGGGGGTTGATCTTGAATTTTTCATCTTTGGAAGAAATTCGTTATTTATCATCTCTGGCTATTTAGCTGCCACAATTCCATTACTATTCCCTTATCCAATTTTACAAAAATCATCTTCGATTAAATATGTACTTTCTGGTATTCTTGTTTTATCTTTACTAACTGCAGTCTACATGATGATGACCGATTATCGCTATTTTGGCATTACAGACATCATTTTTGTAATCCCATTCATTTTGCTCGTTTCAGTATACTTCCGATTCCTTACTGAAGAAATCAGGAATGATGACCTGACTGCAAGGAGAATGTCATTTGCTGCTGGACTTGTATTAATCGGATTATTTGGTAGAGAAATGACATGGTGGTTAGCACAATTAATTTCCATAAATGATGAATTCATTGGCAGATTTGCTATTCAAATGGGAGAAGTTGCTTACTCATACACTCCTTCATGGATAGGAAACAATATCGTAGCAACTATTGGTTCAATGTCAATAGTGATACTTAGTGTAGGAGAAATATGGAGAGCAGCTAGTAAAGGTATCAATGGATTTCTTGTAGTTGTATTACTCATCTTTGCAGTTGGAACAATTAGTGGAATTGCAGACTATGCAGTTTTAGATATAGTGAACAGTTGTATGAACACAGTCTGTGAAGATTATCCTCAAACATACGATATTTGGTATAATTTTACTACTAATGCTCTGATATATTTATTCACGCCATTAATAGCAATGTACATCATTATCAATTTTGATATTGTAGATTCGAGATCAAAAGAAAATAGTTGGATGACTAGAATTATTGTAATTCTTATGCTACTTATTGTATCATCAAGCATGATTGAGTTACTACAATCATTCTTACCAGTTCCACAAATGGTCTCCTCAGCTATTCTAGCAATGGTGGTTGCAATTTTCATAGGATGGGAAGAACGTATAATGCTTAGATTAGTCGAACAAGGAGAGAGTATTTCCACTAAATTAATTTCATTAAATGAACTAAATGTTCCAGATATGGAAAATGCTGATTTGCAATTATTTTCCAAAGCTGTAGGTGTAATGGTTGTCTTTGTAATAATGCTGTGCGCGGTATATTCTGCAATAATTTAGGTGATTTCATGGTTGCTCAAAGTGAAGATTTTTCGCAGATAATATCGAATATATATTCAAATAAAGAAGCTAATAGATACATACTAGTATCATTAATTGCAACTATTATCATGTTTAGTTATACAGGATATGATTTACTAGTTGTCAGATCAGATGCAGTAAACGAGTTTACAGAAATGAAAGAATGGTCAATTACATTTGATATTCAAAATGAAACTAGGCAAGAAATACGAACATTACAAGACGATGAAACACAAAATATTCTATTTGATCTTAATGAATTGACCATTCCAGATGGATACTCAATAGGATTAATCGATATTACAATAACATCAGAAGAAAATGAAGGACTTTCAGTCCAATGTGATTCTGTTGCAGGTGACATAATCAAGAATGAATTGACTGCGCAATGGGATGACCCAAGTAACAATCTATCTGGCCAAGATAGTAGTTGCCAACCCATCTATCTTGATTTGAAAGTGTACCCAAATTACGATGGAAATGCGATGTCCATTTATTCAATTAATGAATATCAAGCACTCATTAATTGGACCGAACAAGGTTGGGGAGAAGGAGAATTGTCTATCGATTTAGACTTGGATGTCAATTCCCCAGCAGGTTTCGATCCAGTAGGATTGGATGATGATGAAGAGATTGTTGTTGATGTGTATATTGAAATGTTCAAAGCCCAAATTATGTTGGTTGAATAAAGTAGTTATGGGATGTAAGAGACCCGTAAGTCCAAATCCCATACTCTCACCGTAGTGAGTATAGCCCTGTGGTGTAGTGGTCCATCATACCAGGTTTTGGACCTGGTGACCCTGGTTCGAATCCGGGCAGAGCTACCACTAATTCCTAAGTAAATTGGGGAACCCATGTTCAACAACTAATTTACTAGCTGTGATTCGAAAGTTAGACAAATCAACTTCAGTTCTGGATTGATAAACATACGATTGCAAAGCCATATCTAACTTATCGCATAGTTTGAGAAATCTAGACTCTGGAGTGACTCCCATTTCATATTCTTGAAACAATTCCAACATCCGTTCGCCTTGAGGTAATTTTGATGCAATATCCATCATTGCTTCTGTCTCCATTGCTACCTTCTCATCTTCAGCAACTCCATCATGAGGAGTAATATCTCCGACCCTCACTTCAGCAACATCATGGCAGACAGCCATTTCCAAAACTCTACTACGATCTAACTCTGAAGGACATAAATGGAATGCTAAGAATGCAACCCCCCATGAATGAGAGGCCACTGATTCAACATCAGTTAATCCTGAACGAAGCCAACCCGCACGATCCAATTCTTTCAAACCAAGGATTTCGATGAAAGTCTCTCTAGACATCAACGATTCACCGCGTCAGGATCTTTTGCTAAATCTCGTGTGATATTCTTCTGATGGCTTTCAATGGTCCCACCACCTATTTCCATCAACTTCGCATCACGCCATAATCTTTCAACTACATATTCAGCAACATAACCGTATCCACCTAAAACCTGTATTGCTCTATCTGCTATTTCCTTAGCCTTGGTTGTTGCGTATAATTTTACACCATCACTATCTAGTCTTTGACCGCCTTCGTTCAAATCAAGTAACCTAGCTGTATCGTACACATATGCTCTCATTGCCCTATACTCTGCATATGATTCACCAATGTATCTCTGCATTTGACCAAATGAACGAATGGGTTTTCCAAATGCTTCTCTATCGGTAGCATAACGATTCATTATGTCCAATGAACGTCGAGCAATTCCCAAAGACATTGCAGCAAGTGTTAATCGTTCGATTTCTAGATTCTTCATCATATGATGGATCGAAGAACCAGGTTCTCCAACCAAACATTCCGGACCGACAATACAATCGGCGAATACAAGTTCTGCTGTATTTGAGGCGCGCATTCCAGTTTTATCGTATATTTTCTGACCAACTGAATACCCTGGCGCACCATTTTCAACAATGAATGTAGATAATTGAGGGCGGCCTCGGTCATCAATTCCTGTCCGAGCATATACCCAAACTACATCCGCTGGTGTCCGATCATCATCAATCGAACCATTTGTGATCCACATTTTATTTCCATTAATTACCCAGTTCCCATCAGCATTCAACTCAGCAGTGGTTTCCATTCCAAGAACATCTGTGCCATAATTTGGCTCAGACATTGCCATTGCACCAATCCACTCACCTGAACAAACCTTAGGAAGGATTCTCTGCTTTTGATCTTCGGAACCATTCTGAGCCAAATTATTCACAAATAGCATCGAATGAGCAAGATAAGCGAGCCCGAAACCAGGATCACTAGCTGAAATCTCTTCATTAGCAATTACTGCTGCTGTTGCATCCAAACCGGCTCCGCCATATTCCTCAGGCACTGTTATTCCCAATAGCCCGTATTCTCCTAATTGTCTGAACAAATCTACATTGAATCTTTCGTGTTTATCATGCTCATGAGCTTGTGGTTCTACCTCTTCTTGAACAAAATCACGAATCATCTCTCTTAGCATTGCATGTTCTTCTGTAGGATTCCCAATGTCGAATGTGCGCCAGTCTTCCATATGCATCACAGTAAACCGAAGCAGCGGCTAGTACCCTATGAGGCATTCGCCATTATTGCCCCATTCCTGACGACTCCCCAGTCTGAACAGACCATAATCTAGAGTACAAACCATTCAAGTCAACTAATTCATCATGAGTACCCGATTCGACAATTTTTCCAGCTTCCATCACAACGATACAATCAGCATATCGAACGGTAGAAAGGCGGTGAGCGATAATGAGAGTAGATCTATCCTTGCTAATTTGTCTAATTGATCTCTGTAATGCTGCTTCTGTTTCATTATCTACTGCTGATGTTGCCTCATCGAGAACTAACAATGGCGAATCTTTGAGCACGGCACGTGCAATCGCAACTCGTTGTCTTTGGCCCCCAGATAGTCTATGACCACCCTCTCCTACCAATGTAGACCAACCATCAGGCAACTCATCTATGAATTCAGTTGCTTCAGCAATTATTGCTGCTTGTCGTACCTCCTCATCCGATGCATCAAGATTGCCGTATCTGATGTTCTCTTCAATAGTAGTCGGAAAAAGAGTTACGTGCTAAGAAACCAATGAGATATTCTTTCTGAGTGAATCTAGTGTCCATTCATCTATGGAACGTTTTGCCCAAGTTATCGACCCATTTTGAGGTGAGGCAAATCTAAGAAGTAATCGAACCAACGTTGTCTTTCCACTACCTGTTGGTCCAACAACTCCAAGCACTCTGTTTGCCTCAATTGTAAGATTCAAATCTTCAAACAATATATCCCTATTTGGATATGAAAATCTCAAATTATTTATTTGAATATCACTGCTGTGCGCTGATGACGAAGTAAGAATATGTTCACCATCTTCGATAGAAATTGGAGTCTCAAGTAAATCGAGCACTCGAGTAGTTGAGGCCATAGCTCTCTGGTATAAATCGAATGTTTCACCCAACCTCGTCAAGGGCCAAAGCAGACGCTGGGTCATGAAAACAAGTACAGAATATGCACCCACTGCCATTGCCCCATCCAAAGCCATCCATCCACCAAGCAATAATGTTGCAGTAAATCCAACAAGAATCGCCATTCGGATTAATGGTACAAAGGCTGCAGAAAGTCGAATCGCACTCCGATTAGCATCTCGATATTCATTTGAAAGAGATTCTACTCTATTTGCTTCTCTTACTTCCGCAGTGAATGATTGAATTGTAGACATTCCTGAAAGATCATTTTCTAACAAGGCATTCATTCGTCCAGCCGCTGAACGTACCTCTGCATATCGTGGCTCCAGAGATCGCTGATACCTGAATGAACCCCATACAATAATTGGGATTGGAAGTACAGCAAACAATGCAACTTCCCATGAAATTGCAATAAATACGGCCCCAACAACCAATACAGTAGTAGAAACTTGTAACAAATCATTGACCCCTTTGTCTAGAAATCTCTCTAATTGGTTGATATCATCATTCATTATGGCCATAAGGTCGCCCTTTTGCCTTTCATCGAACCATGCCATTCCTTGTTTTTGGACATGTTCGAAAGTCATAAGCCTAAATTCATGCTGAACTGTTTGAGCAAGATTTCTCCATAAAATACCGTATAGGTATTCAAATATTGATTCAAGACCCCAGATTACAAACGTAGCAATTGATAGAATTACCAACTGATGCCAAGGATCGATTATCCCAATTCCTGCCATCAAAGATTCTTCTCGTTCTACAACAACATCTACTGCCACTCCAATCAGCAATGGAGGAGCAAGATCCCATAATTTATTCAAAATCGAACACAAAGTGGCTAATCGAACCGTATTTGAGTGCCGAGACATGGAGTTACGAAGACGACGAAACGGGGAATGGGCCCGGCCATCGGATGTTTCCATGATTCCCGAAAATGGAGGGAGTACAAAATGTGGAGCATTTCAAGAAAGCCAATCATGAATGATTTCAGCTCTATGCTCATCTAACTTTGGAGCGCCACGACTTGGTCTTGCTGGGGTGTCTGAAAAGAACCTGAATGCACTCGCAACAGATTTTGTTCCATCATCCAATGTCCATATAGATCCTCTCTCGATACTGTGACTGTCCATGAACGATTGGCTGATATCAAAAATTGGACTACATGGGACTCCTGATTTCTCGAAATTTTCAAGCCAATAATCTATGGGTTTTGTTAAAAAAATCTTCTTCAATTCACTGATCAAGTAATCTCTTTGAGATAATCTTCCAGCGTTTGAATCCAATGGGGGAGAACAAAGCTCTGGACGTCCAATTACATCACAAACTGAAACATATTGAGCATCATTACCTGTTGCTAAGATGAACCATCCATCACCGGCCTCAAATGCCTGATATGGAACTATGTTTGGATGAGCATGTCCCATTCGACCGGGGGGTACTCCAGAAGCAATCCAATTCTGAGCTTGGTTTACCATAGACATGAGCGCAACATCAAATAAACTCAAGTCAATTATTTGTCCCCTTCCAGAAATGTTCCTATGGTGCAATGCTGCTAGTATAGCAGATGTTGCTGCAAAACCAGTCAAAACATCTATCCAAGCTACTCCCACCTTTATCGGAGGACCTTTTTCTTCACCTGTAACAGACATTATGCCCGATATTCCTTGTAATGCAACATCATATCCTGGTTGACTAGAACGAGGACCTGTCTGTCCAAATCCCGTAATTTGGCAAATAATCAGTTTGTCGTTTTCTTTGATTAATTCATTCGGATCAAATCCCATTCTAGTTAATGTTCCAACCTTCATATTCTCTACAATAACATCTGCTTTTAGAGCAAGTTTTCGAAGCAATGATCTTCCTTCATCTGTTTTCACATCGATTGAAATAGACCTCTTTCCTCTATTGCATGAATAGAAATATGCTGCTGTTTTCTCTCCGTCTTTTTGAACAAATGGTGGGCCCCATTTCCTTGTATCATCCCCCCACGGTGCTTCTACCTTAATCACATCAGCACCCAAGTCTGCTAAATTTTGTGTGGCAAATGGACCTGCTAAAATCCTGCTCAAATCAAGAATTCGTAGCCCTTCTAGTGCAGTATGCATGATACTACTATCTCTACTAGGTTCATTTTGATTACTAGTTGATTTCACCATTTTGTCCATACTCTAGAGGATTCCCATGGTAAACCAAGCAATATTCCAATTTCAGTCAAGATAACATAATTGAACAACAGATAAAGAAGATATGATGATAATGAAACAATAATCACTGTATTGATGACTCTTCGTCTATTTCTAACAGCATCATCAATAGAACATATTCCTCGATTCCTAAAATAAATAACAAGACCTGAAAGGAGCATCAGGGCAGATGTACCCAATAATGTAGGCCTGAACCATGACCACCCGTCCAAACCCCAATACAATTGGTCAGATAACGAGGCAGCGGCTGTTACTGTAGAAAGACCAAGTAAAACCATTACAACACTNGGTAAGCAACACATAGATGCGAGTAATGCAGGGAGGCCAATTATGGCNATTAGNCCCCTTCCTTGNGGTTCTTCAGNTNCCTCCGACATGATGTTCGATTAATGGTATTGCATTTCAANCCCTGTTGATAATCTNNTCCTAACTAATTGCTCCCTTCGATCAATATATCGTACAATCGNAAATAGAACAAANGNAAGGAAAANAGTACTTGGATAAANAGGAGACNANATCAANGAAATCCAACCAGTAAACCACANTNATACAACGATTGNNCGAACAANAATATTNGCTNTNCTTCTACCTCTTCCTAGAACNTACCANGACCAACCTCTTCTCCAAATACCNGTAAATAACATCATAGANACCTTAGGGAGAAATCTAGGAATTTGTANCCCAGATACTTCCTCNCCATATACTGATTTCACNGCAACTTCACCNACATTTTCAGAGGTTTGNGAGAAACAAAGCGCCCACCAATTNGGATATCCATATCCCTTCCATTCTGATAATTCGGNATGAGACAACAATAATTCCAACTTAGAGGCAGTATAACCGCACTGCGGATCTCGCCACTTCCAACCAGTTGCTAATGATGTNAGAAAACCTATCGTCATACTTGCTAATCTTCGAATTANAGGCATATTTCTAACNCCTGATGAATGAATGAATCTGTTGCCCTTTACATGATCAAAATCATTTANCNTTGAAATTAGGTTAGGTAAATCNTCAGGATCCATTTGNCCATCGCCTGCCATCACTACCACAGACCAATNTTCAGNNGATTCGACGATTNGAGAGAGATGATGAACCCCATGCATTATTGCTGCACCAACACCNTCGCCATTTGCTCTAACACATTGAGCAATAACTGAACGACNAGAAGACCATGATTCGAGCGTATTCNTCGCGATTTCNGCCGTTGAGTCAGTGGAACCATCATCTACAACAATTAAGCAATCAACAAAATCAGGAACACTNGATATTGATTTTGAAATCAATTTTTCTTCATCACGAGCAGGCATGATGACTGCAACATGCATGATTGGCCATATACACCANCATCATGGCTCTTGCGCTTTATTCNATATTTCACTACTTCANTTCATTTNTNNGCGATGGATTCATGGTTAACTGATTNAGTCGAGNNAACGTGGACATATGTTTTGTTACTAGAAATCAGGCNCTCAGAATNGGGTCTGCCGTCACACGTGCACTAGAATTTACGAAAAATGTNCATGTTNTACAATTAACAATTGACGANGATGAANANGAAATTGCAANACAATGNGGNGCTAATGTAATCCACCATTCCGATTGGTCNACAGCTCCAGAAATTGCNNCAACACTACAAGANATGATTAATTCTGAGCAAATCATAGTGATTTCACTAGACANTGATTGGAGATTGTCGAATCTACCACTACTGTATACTACTGCANGAACAGCACCNGATGTCCTTCTCGCATTGAAAATGGAANGACAANGTCAATCTAAGGATGNNGAAAAAATTATCCAAGCAGATGCACATGCATATTCAGAAGTAATCATTCAACACGCNATTTGTACTAAAGAGGGNTTAAAGGCGATTTCTGAACAAGANCGAAATGATACCCCAGGTGANCTACCTGAAAAATTCAGAGTATTGGTCATTGAAGTCAAATCTTCTGCAAATNTATCTAATCAGCAATCGTTGACTTCAATTTCNGGATTCTCCCGNCTTCTATATTGGATGCTTGAATCACGACATCCATTGATACTGTTTGGAATCCCTGGAGCAATCATGTTCTGGGTTGGATTTCAAATGGCNGATCAATTGGTAGATATTGGNGGCCCNCATGACACTGTTGGAGTAGGTGTTGCTTTAGCAGCATTTGCTGCTACATTGATTGGAGTGTTTGCAATTACTACGAGTATGATTCTATTCGTTCTATCAAAACAAGTAGANAGAATNCAAGCAGAATTCAGCGCCACAATTGAAACATAATCAAGGTGTTACTCTACGACTNTCTCTCGGGAATGGAATAACTTCCCGAATATGATCTGCACCTGCGAGCCATGCACAAACGCGNTCTACACCTAGACCAAAACCACCATGCGGCACTCCCCCATATGTNCGCACATCAATATAGAATTGATAGGGCTCTCTCGGAGTTCCCTCTTCATCAATTCGACGAAGGATTTCCTCTTCACTCCAAGTTCGTTCACCACCACCAATAATCTCACCATATCCTTCAGGGGCCAATAAGTCGTGACAAAGAACATAATTTCCATCATCAGGATCGACCCTATGATAGAATGGTTTAGCGACTTTCGGATAATGNGTTAAGAAATGAGGTACTTCGAANTCCTTGGTCAATATTTTTTCTTTAGAATAATCCAAATCTTGACCCCATTCTATTTCTACACCCATTCCTTGTAACGTTTCTACAGNCTCATCATAACGCATCCTAGGATAGGGATTATCTGCGTACCTAGCTATCAAATCCAAATCTCTGTCTATCGATTGAAGTTCATCAGATCTTTCTTCAAGTAGATTCTTTGCAATTCTTCTAACCAATGATTCTCCGTGNGCCATTACCTCATCATTACTTCCCCANGCAATCTCCATTTCAGCATGCCAAAATTCNGTCAGATGGCGACGAGTTCTACTTTTTTCAGCACGGAACGATGGAGCAATGGTGTATAGGCGCTCCAATGCTGGCATTGCAGCCTCTGCGTAAAGTTGCCAAGACTGAGTCAAGTACGCTTTTNTACCAAAATATGGAACCTCAAACAGAGTGCTTCCTCCTTCTACGGCTCCAGCAACAAAATTNGGAGCNTGATACTCAATAAAATCAAGATCTCGAAAATATCCATGAATAGCACCAAAAACACTACTTCGAATCTTCAACATAGTNGTCATTCTAGTTGTTCTAAGATAGAGGTGTCTTTGATCCAATAAAAATTCAGTTTCACCGGAATCTGCACTTTCCATTGCNGATTCAGTAATNGGAAAGGGGCGTTCGGGNTCAACAGGACCNATAATTTGAGCNGATTTAACTTGAATTTCATGCCCATGTTCGCGATCTGTAGGGANTACTTCNCCTTCAACAATCATACTAGATTCNATCAATGCAGATGCAATATTGTCGAATGATTCGTCTCCAACAATATCGCGTTTTACTACACATTGAACAGAACCTGTTGAATCACGTAGAACAACAAATCTAATGTTTTTATTCCCACGAGTTCGATGAACCCAGCCCTTCAATTCGACTGATTTATTGTCCCGCCCCCCACTGAGAACATCAGAAATCCAGTCGCCCTTCATGCCAACACCGAGCCTATGGAAACAGTTCAATCCTATGAATACTAGGAAGCGGGTCTGACGGGGTTCGAACCCGCGACCGCCCGGTTAAGAGCCGGGTGCTCTACCTGACTAAGCTACAGACCCAGCCTTGCGAATGACCGCCACTCTTTAATCGGACCGGTTATGCGAAAGTCTTCCATTTNCTCTGAAATGAGTAGTTACACCATTGGCNCCAGCAAGAACAACNGCATCGCACATGTTGTTGAACAAACCTACTTGAACTACGCCNGCTATATTTAGAATCATTTTTTCGGTTTCAATNGGATTGGAAATTGTAGGGCCAGTATGCGCATCAGCAATCAAATTTCCATTGTCNGTAATCAATTGCATTTCGCCATCCATCCTAATTTCNACATTNCAATCAAGGATTTTACTAATCGCNCGAANTGTAGCCATATGAGCGAATGGAGTGACTTCTATAGGCAAAGGGAACGAACCCAAAATNGGNACTTCTTTTCGATCATCTGCTACAACTATCATTGAAGAACTAGACTGGGCAACNATTTTCTCTCTGAGTAAGGCTGCACCACCTCCCTTNATNAGTTGGAAATTTGGATCATATTCGTCGGCCCCATCAATTACAATATCCAAATNTTCTATTTGAGATAATTCAACTANNGGAATCCCGACATCCAAGGCTAATTTTTCCGTAGCTAAACTTGTTGGGACTCCCACAATTTGTAAATTCTCTTCGTTTACTCTTCTTCCGAGTTCAATTACCGTGTGCTTAACAGTAGACCCTGTGCCTAAACCNACCTTCATCCCTGANNCGATGAATTTCGCNGCCTCAATCCCTGCAAGACGCTTCGCNTCATCGATTTCCATGTTGTTCCGAAGTAATCTAGGTCCATGTGCATTTTGGAAGAGTTNGGCAAAGTAATTACATATCGCCCTTTGTATTNCGCGNACATGAGGCAGCCGAAGGCAAGGCTNGTTTGGCTGCTGATATTGGTATATGCATTCTCNGTAGCATCATACGCATCATCTCCATCAATGGTAGGATTAGATGGNAAATCGCATCANACATCAGTAGGTACTNCNACGAAAATTTCAGTTTCTGCATATCCAGATGCAGTTTCAACTGCATTGACTCTTGAGGTTCCAGAAAATGAAGCTGTAACTGGACTAGACCTAACTATTGAACCGTCTGTATTCCACAGTAATGAAATAATTTCNTGGTCCGGTTCAACAGATTGGAATGCTACAGGAACTACATTNGATAGAATNAATGTCAATCAATCGAATCTTCAAATGTTACCCAAAAAATGGGAATGGGACTTTGAAACTGGACCNAGTAACTCCCCCCAAGGTTGGTCACTTCAATCGGCAGGTGGATGGTCGTGGGGGTATGATACTTCNTTGGGTCAANCTGGTGGAGTACATGGGGGAACAAAGGCCATTTACACGTACAATGGAAATTATCCAAATGGGATGTCAAGTACTTATTGGGCCACTAGTCCANCGATTGATTGTTCGGGATGTTCTGGCACATGGAATCTAAAATACTGGAAACGATTNGGGGTAGAATACCACTACTATGATCACGCATATGTCCAAGTAAAAAATCCTCAAGGAAGTTGGGTACAAATTTATTCTAGTTCAGGAACAATNAATGATGGTTCGTTCCAATTGGTCACCCATAATATTGGAAACTACGTGCAAGGAAATTCAGCATTCCAAGTAAGATTTGGATTGGGAACTACAGATGGTTCTGTAACATATACTGGATGGAATATCGATGATGTTTCAATTGAACCTNCAGGAGGNGGTGGTGGTGCTGATTTTGCAAATTGGACCAGTGCCCCATTTGGTCCATCAATTACAGGTTCCAATTCTATGATTCCAGGGGCTTATGGAATAATGAGTATTGATGCTGAAATCCCTAACAATGCCATACTGAGAACAACAATTCTTGACGGGAGATCAAACACACCTATTCCAGGATTCATAAATAGAGAAGAAATGCACCTTGATTTGGGAGCAATTGATTCAGATTTGTATCCTGAATTAAGAGTGAAACTGTATTTTGCAACACCCAATGGCGCACAAACTCCATTGGTATATGGAATTCACTTAAACGGTCGAATTGCAACTACTTTTGAAAGCTCACCAATAGATATGGGGTGGAATCTATCTGGTTCAAATTGGGATGGCGATTCAATTTCAGGAGGAGTAATTACTACGCCTCTATATACATCAGCCAAACCTATTTCTCAAATCGCATCAAATTTCGTAATCGCTGGTGCATCAACAACTGAAATTAGTATTGATGGAGGACCATGGACTACGTTTACAAACTCTGGAAATACTATACTTTCAACATGGGCAGAAACTGTACAATTCAAATTCAGTGGAACAAATTTTGACTTAATGTCATTCCAAGCTGATTTGATCTATGGGCGAATCGGGGACGATGTAAATATCGATATCAATGGAGATGGGCAGCCAGAATGGGCTATGGAAGATGCATCGATTGGCCCTCTAGGTTGGCAAAATCGATTTGGAAATGGCGCAATGTCTGTACAAGTAAACTTTGCATCAGCTACATCAATGTCGATTCCAATTCAATTGCCTATTTCTGGCATCGATTCATTTGGTTTCACTGCGGTACCTGGCAATATTCCTCCTTCTGAATTTAATTGGAGTATACGAGCAGGGGGCACCACAGTTGCCGATGGAACAGAAACACTATCCCCAGTAGATATTGCTCGTGTTTCAGTTGATTCCGCTGAAATCACTGCAATAAATACAGCAATTGCAAATGGAGTTAGAACTGCAGGAGCTTTAGAACACCCACATACGCAGATTTATCTTGAAATTGAAAGTGAAGCAGGTTCCTTTGCAATATCTGCACTAAATGTCAGAAGTACGCCCACTATTAACCTAAATTTTGACCCTGGAAATGCAATTGTTCTCGCAATTAATGATGCAATTCCAGATTCCCCACTTACTGGAGCAACTAGACTTGTGGCAGTTCCATTCCAATTCAATCTCCCTGGGGCAATTTATGTTACAATTGATGATATAGAATCGAGTTCTTCATTCACAACTAATTCAATGACTTTCTCAAATATCTCCACAACAATAACTCCATCATACCACTGGATGGAAATTCATTCCACGCACACTGTTACCAGTGGATTCCCGTCTGAAGTTCAGGTAGATATAGCCGGTATCGAAAATGGAGTTACTGTGGTTATGGACCTTACACAAAATACCCATACAATCTCCCAATATGGTGATTTTAATGGAGATCTTTTGTTCCTAGATCCAACAAACCCATATTCACATACAATAAATGGAGATTCAATTAATTCAACAATTAGATTCAGAATAAACGCCAGTTGGGATGATGAACCGGAAGTTCGCCTCAAATCACGAATAATCTTGGATGATGGAAGACGAAGTATTCCGAAAATCCAATTGATTGGCATTGGACCTCGAGAAGGAATAGAAAACGATATTATGATCAGAACATGGAGAATTTTGAACGATTTGAATGTTGCAATTCCATTATCTGAATCATACCTCAAATCTGAAGCTGATATCTCAGTGATAGTAGAACTAGGATTCCCACTAACTGATTCTTCTATGGCTCCACGTTCGGGGGATGCGAGAGTACATCTATTCCTCAATAATCAAGAAATTTCCAATACTACTTCTTTCACAAATGGAACTGCTAGATTCGACATTCAAACTCCTGCCACCACGGGAGAAGTAGAGTATCGTGTTGAACTTGAATCATTACATGGAGCCGAAGTGACTTATGCAGTGACGACAAATCGTACGTTTGTTGTAGATTCAATTTCTCCAGATGTGGTTGGGATGAATATCAACCCAATTGACCATTTAGAGCAAAATCCTGCTCAAACACTTAGGTTTGAGATATTTGATCGGCCAGTACTTCCATCTAATGTAGCCATTATGTTATGGAGGGAATGGGAAGACGACATTAATGGAGATGGAATTCCCGATGGCGATGAATATCGAGAGAGGCCATTGGATATACCATGGAATCGATCTCATTCAAATGGAAATTATTCCATTGTTTTAGATGATAGGTTAGCCCCTGATGAATCATTGGTATATGGGTACCTAATTGGAGCGGACCCGGCAGGAAACCAATTACTTTCTGCTGGTGGGCCAGGCGTTGCTCAATCACTATTTGTCTATCAACTGAAATCTGATGGGGCTCCTTTGCTTAGTGATAATGGTCAATTCCTAGAACCCACGAATGGGTATTTACATCCTGGAACTAAATACCATCTACAAATTCCAGTCTTTGAACCAAATGGATACGCAGACATTGAATCTGCGGAATTACAACTTGCATCTAATTCACAAGTAGATTTGATATCAATAAATTGGGATGGATTGACTAGAACATGTAGTTCAGAAAGTGCAAATCTCGAATACTTGGATTGTTCAATGCTTTCAGAAAATGATGATCCATTAACTCCCTTCACCACCAATGCAATCTTCGAAATTGAATTCCAATTGGGATGGTCAGTAGCGGGTGAAGATGAATTACGACGAGAACCTACACTGGAACTCATTGATTACGCAGGTCAGTCGTCATGGAGAAGTTATCCTGATTTGAGATGGAGATACAGTCCAGACCTAGCAATAGATGGAGAAACGTTACTTCTAGAACCATACGAAGGGACTCTATCTGATGATGGGGCATGGATGCGGCCAAACGGGCTTATGGGATTGAATGGTACAGTAATCTTCCCAGCATCTGGTTCATCGCCGTCGGAACCGTTCACAGTTGCTGTAATATTCAATGGAATTGAAACCAAAATTCAAACAGATTCATCGGGCCTGTGGAGTACGGAGCTTCGAGCACCAACCTCATCTGGCGATCATCCTCTGTCTTTCGAACTCATCGAACTCCCTGCACAATCTAGAGACATGACCGATCCAGCATTGACTCTGAGATGGATTACAGTAGATGGGGAAGAACCTCGTCCTAATGAAATAATAGCGCCCCGAACTTCTGCAACTCTTCCAATTGCTAACTTACAAAATCTCACCTTAGAAATGACGATTAATGAGCAAGGAGAAATTAATCGTGATGAAATTACTCTTCATTGGGCACTTGTGAAAAGAAATGATGTAACTAGAACAGTTGCCTATGGAACAAATGACGTTGAAGTAATGGGTACTTCTCTATCGGGACAAGCCATTCCTAGTCTGACTACATTTAGTGTTACAGGAGATATTCCAAATTCAGCTTTTATGGAAGAATTAGATCTTCATATTTGGATTTCAGGAAAAGATAGAGCAGGAAACGATTTCACCTCAACATCATCATTCAATAGTGCAACTAGTCCGTTTGCTGTGTGGGAAATTGAAACACTAGGTGCTCGATTTAGTATAGAAGACGATATTGTATATTCGAGAACTGGGAGTTCCGAAGTAGGAGAAGGAATAATTATCTCAGCCCAAATAAGAAATATTGGGGAAATAGATGGAATTGCCGATGTCTATTTCATCGCAGAGAAAGCCGATGGCACTCAAANTAGAATCAATATNGACCCACTGGAAATTCAAATTCAAGAAGGTGATAGNGCAACNGTCGATATTGATTGGACACCTCAAATAATNGGAAGNTACTCGATTCTAGTAGAATTGAATAATGAAATTTCTGCAACAGGAGAAATAATNGAAATTGTCGAACCAGCTAAACAAGGTCTNCTATCAGGTGATGATATTGGATTTACAGTCGTAATTGGACTNATGTTCACATTGCTATTTGGAATTCTAATCGCTGTNGTAATGATTGCAATTCGNTCNACTGGAGGCGATGATTGGGANGAGTATGATGAAGAATTGTGGGACCAAACTGATGAATTAGAAATTGAAGAAGCNCGACAGCGTGATCAAGATTTGAAAAATTCCAAAGATTCGGATGTCGNATCATCAGTAAATCAGCAAAGTAATGGTGACNCAAGGCTCACCGGAATGGATACCAAGACATANCAATACTGGGCCCAGCAAGGATACAGTCACGAACAAATCGTCGATTGGTGGCGTCAGGCAAACTCAGGAAACTAATCCTAACCGTGCGTTTCAAATCATCGAACAGTNCCTCAATGGATGAGGGAGCAGGAGGGTTGCTGACAGTGCTAAACACTGAGGAAAGTCCCCTCTCCACGGCGCAAGTGGTCCGGTTTACGCCGGAGATTCGAGAGAGTCGGCAATGTAGCAGAAACGAACTGTTGCGGGTGTGTGCGATGATTCCGGAAGGAAGAGGTCGCCCGTATGCAGATGGAACGAACATCCCCACTGGAGCAAGTCCAAACAGTCCCGTCGACGTGCGTCGCCGAGGGGCGGGTCGGATGCTAAGTTGAATGCAGCCAGCCGAAAGGTGAACAGAAAGGGGCTTACTCCCTGCACCCTCAACCTAATTTGTATCTTGCAATATTGCTGCATCCACGGGTAATTCGCCCTCGACAAGGATTCGATCGTCATCNGCCCATGAACCAGGTAGTCCTTTCAATCGATGGATAGCTCTCTTTGTTCCTACAAGCATACTCGGTAATAATATCGAAGAAGTAAACAATGCTAGAATAATTAGTAGCATCATCAAAACAAAGAAATTTCTCAAACCAGGAATACTTACAAAAATTCCTGCTGCCAATCCAGCAGAAGTTGTTGCCGTAGTTTCAAAAATTGTTTGACCTGTCTTTTCAACTGCTTTTGCAACTCCTCCTGGGGTTTCTTTCTCATCTTTTATCCGATCAACAATGTGGATTGAATCATCTACGCCAATACCGAAAACTATCGTTCCAATCATTGCCGTGAATACATTGACATTTACACCTCCGCCAAAACGCATCAATAACGGCTGCCAAAGAACCACCACACCTACTGCAATCATGGTAAATACCGCTAATCGTGGAGATGCAAAGAGTATTGACATCACAAAGAGTAAAACAATCATTGTTGCAATTGTGGTCTCAGATTGGGCCTGATGAATACCAGAATTAATGTCCAATGATACTGGCAATCCACCAGTCAGTAATGTGTTCACAACTCCATCCATACCCACTGCAGTACACTGAATAGCATTACCATCAATACACTCATCTCCAGTCAATCTATCGTCAATTGTTTCACGGAGTTTACCGGCTTCACCNAATCCAATGTATGGTTGATTNACATAAACCAAAGTCTTCGTCTCACCAAAACCTGTATCTTCNTTCATCANCATGGATCTTACTTCTGGCGATAGAGTGTCGAAAGCAACATTCACCATTGTGTCTCTAGAGGTCAACAAAAAGAATGGGCATTCAGGGCCTGCNGCAGGATTATCCCAACATTCAGAATGNAAAATACCCCACAATGTATCAGAATATATTTCATCAGAAGTTACGGGATTTGGAATAGTAACAGGAATTGATTTCAGAATAGTAACAAGTGAAATTGAAGTGGTATTATCCACTGTATCGATATCCTCAGCCTGAATCCGTTCAATTGCATCCAAAACAGGTAGGTCTCGAATTGGAGCTGTGTCATTCACTCGCCCCCTTTCAGATGCATCAACGATGAACATATTCGTTTGCCCACCTTCGAATACCCTACTATATTCAGCTAACGCCTCATAGGTTACTAATCCAGGTGGAACTTCAGATGAGGCTCCTGTGATATCCTTCCCTAATTCTTCTTCAAGATAGTAAGCACCTGCTGCTGTAACAACCATTGAAACCACTAAAACAGTCCATGTATAACGAAGGGGGATTTTTCCTATCTTTGACCAAAGGTTATCTGTTGCTGAACTCCTTCCTTTTCTATATCGTAAAATAAATGCCAACGCAGGAACCATAATCAAAGACAAAAGGAACGTAATGAAAATCCCAATTAGAAGCGTAGTTCCAACTGTTCTCATTGGCCTAATTGGTACCAATTCAGTCCAAGTTAAAACACTGAATCCAATGATTGTAGTGAATGCAGACAACATAATTGCATGACCACTGGTTTCTGCAGCAGCAACTGTAGCTTCAAGGTACAATTCTTCGTCCCATGGATCCATTGGTTCGATTTTATNCCCNTCTCTCTCAGCATCCCACATTCGTTGAGCATGTTTATCGAGAATATTATTACGATTCTCTTCAATTCTGTTTGTTAAATGAAGGGCATAATCAACTCCAAGTCCCACCAATATTGGACCGGCGGAGATAATCATTGGAGTTAATTCAATATCGAGATAAACTGTTGANCCAAATGTAATTAGTAAACTAAAGAGGATTGGAGTGCCACAAATAATTACCACCTTTGGACTTCGATGGAGAATTATCATAGTCAAAACAACAAACACACCGCTTAATGGCAACATCCTCTCAATTAACTCATCATATACTGCTTCTGATACATCATGCAGTACGGGTGTTAGTCCAGTAATTGTGATTGCATCTCTAGGCAGAATTGACTGCATTCGAGTTTCATTGATTGANGAAAGGGGCTCNGTATATTGTCTAACACATAATGGAAGCCCACATGAATCTAACAATTCCTGGGCGTGNGAAATGAATGCCTTATGGTCCTTAATTTGCCCACTTGGATTTTCCTCAGTTTTACCCTTCGGATCNGGTCTTGCATTGATATCTGTGCCCTCCATATCAAATCTAATTCCCATTACCACTACGGCAGTGTCCCAAATACCATCTTGGTTTGTATCTCGAACAAAATTGGATAGGAGTGGGCCTGCACTATCAACAAAATTATCGATTACNTCTTGNTCATCNGGAATAGAATATCCATCNTATGGNGATTGTTCAGTNACTGGACATTGATTNGGATCAAGATTAGGAATCTGATATTTCTCCATTGCACAATTAAANCGCTTNGCNGAACTATTTGCTTCTTTGATTACTTGGGCAGGAGATAATATCCAAACTACACCGTCTTCTACNCCTCTATCAGATTTATTTCGATCCAATCCATGCTTGTAACCGCCCGCATTGGAATTCAGATCATCTCCTTCAATCCAACTAATTTGGGTTANAATTTCGACACTCGTTACATTCTCTGTACCTCGGTTGCTTCCTTCTATNGCATTATTTGTGTGAATATACAACAATACAATATCNGTAGACCATTGCTCTCTTACTTCTAGCAACAAGTCAGTTGAATTCGCACCATCAGGCAAGTATACTTCCACATCACCATTTATTTGCTGCTGAAAATCCTTGGCCAAATTACCACTAACTGCAGAGATAAGAAGTAGAATAATCAAAATNAATGCNGGAGCTTGAATAATACGACTGTANATGAAAATATAGAANGATTNTCTNAATGATTTGATTCCAANGANAATTCTGGAAAATGTATCGCCAAAAATTCGATTTCTAGCATCAGCCAAATGATTGTTGAAATTAGATAGAAACGTAATAAATGAGAGCCATAGGGATGTTTGACTCAAATTTTCAGCAATTTCTCCAATNGAAATTCCATCGTCAGAACGGCCATTGCCCTCAGTGGACATGAACCCACGAATGAAAGAACCAACATCAAGCGTTCGGAAGATGTAGTTCAGATAGAACGAATACGTTGCATTACNACTCTTCGCATAAGTGTTCTAGCACCATGCAAAACCAATCCCGAAAATACCAATGANATTCCGAGCATTGATAGCCATGCTCCAGTCAAACCAGGACCTACTGAAAGAGCAATAGTTCCATCAGTTAATTCCTCTACAGAATTNAACATACCCAAGCCAATTGTGGTTCCTGAAACCAATAATCCCATNCCNGGTAAACCAAATACTAGCATTGGTTTTTTGTGAGACAATGAAATTAGAGCATAAGTAAGAACAGTAAATCCGTGGCCAAATGCGGAGTAGGTAGATGATTTAGGCACATCATAACGTACTGANATAGGGACTTCACTAACAGCTATTCCCTTCTCTTTACATTGATCTAACACTTCGAGCGTGGATTCCATGCCTTCATTTTCAAATGCAAGGAGATTCAATGCCCTCTTGGAAAATGCTCTAAATCCACTTTGAGTATCTCTTACCCCTAAATCACTGGTAAGATTCGAGGCAGTATTTATCATTGAAATTCCAAGCCTACGATAAATCGGCATTGATGTACGTTTACTTTCATCCATAAAACGAGAACCAATTACTACATCGATTCCATCTTGTTCAAGAGCGCTCAATACCTTTGGAATATCCTCTGGATAATGCTGACCATCACTATCCAAAATAACGAGTTTCTCTACATTTCTTTCGCGAGCAATTCGAAAAATTGACCTTATAGCAGCCCCGTATCCTCTATTGGCACGGTGATAATGAATCTGGGCACCTGCACGAGCCGCCAAACGAGAACATGAATCTGATGAACCATCATCAACACAAATCACTTCGTCAACATGAGGAATACACCTCAAAACAACAGACACTACTGTCTCTTCTTCATTGAACATAGGCATACCAACCATGGTCAAACCTCCACTTGAGGTGGCCTCGTCCATGACCATTTTTCCACTTGGTTCGTATATAACAATGAAGTATTATCGTTAATTTATTAGTCAATTTAGTAATATATAGTCAGTTTTCAGAGCGATGGTCTCAAGTTCAATGGATGGATGTCACACCATGGTCACGCTCGTAACAGGAGGCGCTGGATTCGTCGGTTCTCACCTCGTAGATCATCTAATCAAGAAGGGTGATCGAGTTATCGTAGTCGATAATTTGTCCTCAGGAGAAATCAAATTTATTCAAAAATGGATTGATTCGGGAGACGTAATTTTCCAACAATGTGACCTTAAGGATCTTGAAACGCTCAAGTGTGTAATGTATGACCCAATAGGCGGAGAACCTGTAGACATAGTGTACCACCTTGCCGCTAATCCAGATATTCGATTAGGAACTACGATCACAGATACTGACCTAAAGGAAGGAACTATTGCTACATACAATGTTCTTGAATCAATGAGATTAGCAGGGGTGAAGAAAATTGCATTTTCTAGCAGTAGTGTAGTGTATGGAGAAGCGAAAAAAATGCCTACTCCTGAAAACTATGGACCTTTGTTCCCAATCTCACTTTATGGTGCATCAAAACTTGCGTCTGAAGCTTTGATTACTTCATGGGTAGGAACTTTCGGATTACAGGCATGGATTTTCAGATTCGCCAATATTGTTGGAGCAAGGGGTACTCATGGAGTGATTTTCGACTTTATTCATAAGTTGCACAACAATCGAAATCAATTGGAAGTTCTTGGAAACGGGTTACAAGAAAAATCGTACATGGAGGTTGAAGATTGTGCTATGTCAATGATTCATGTTGTAGAAAATACAAATGAACAGATTAATTGTTTCAATTTAGGGACAAATGATACATGTAGTGTTCGAAGAATTGCTGAAATTGTTCTTGAAGAATGCAAATGTGGAGACGCAGAAATCCAGTATACAGGCGGAGACAGAGGTTGGGCAGGTGATGTTCCTAAGTCAATGCTTAATCCAGGACGATTAATTGAACTCGGATTTGAACCAAATTACACCTCAGAGGAAGCTGTTCGACACACTGCTAGATGTTTGGTACAAGAAATTGGTCAACCATAATCATGGATGGAATAAGCCATCTTCTTCAAACATTGATTCACTATCTATCGATGATACAGTAGACATCCGAATCACAGTAACATCAATTCTTCCTGCATCAGGATATAATGTGGTTAATTCACGATGCAATTCGGTTCTTACTTGATCAATATCGGCAGCATCAATAATAGTTACAGAACGAATAGGAGGAGAACCACGTACTTCTAAGATATACTCGACCATCCACTCTACTGCTATAGTCAATTCATATTCATCTACTGATTCGTCCATATCTTCCATCATGAATAATATCGTCTTACAAGCATATGAATGCATTGGATTGTTGTTCATCGCAATTTTCGCTGAGACTTATATGCTAAACCCGCAATTATTACTCCAATTCCAACTACTGCAGGCCATAAAGAGGAATTACTTTCTTGTTCAGAAGCAATAACATTCCAAGACAATGCCGATAGTGTAGTGTGACCAGAATTTGCGTTTTCTTCCTCATGAATTACTACAATAGTAGTGCTATTTTTATCCATACCATTTGGCCATTCAAAACTAAAATTGGCTTTTATTCCAATTTCATAGTCAATTGTTCCTGTTGCCCAACCAACTGGATAAATCGATGAAGTATTTTCTCCAATCATAACTATTTGTTGCAACACAGAATGACTTGTCAATAGCCCATTTGTTGCATCTTCGGGATTAATTGATGCCTCAGATTTCAATAACATCAGAGTCATAATTGTTCCATTTTTCTTAATAGGATCATCAATAATTGCCTCAATGAATACCGATGAGGATTCGAAAATTATTGAGACGTCCAATGATTCATGAGAAAGCCTATCACCTTCTGCATCCAATAAAGACCTCTGAAGTTCACCCCTAGATGATGAGGGAGTGTTTTCTCTAACCCCATCAAAATGGTATATTGGAGTGGGGTCAGAATCAGTATGTCCAAGCCAGTTTCTCCTAAATTTTGAGGCTTCATTTCCTAGAGGATCGTTTATTGAACTATGTAAACTCACACGAATTAATCGTTCTCCATTTGATTCAACCATTGGTGAAATCCATGATTCGTGTGACGCACACACATCACACCAAGTGGCAGTTGCCTGTTCCATAACGACCGAACCCCCGCCCCTCATTTCTATGGATGAATCAGCGGCTACAGGACATATTGAAAATGATAAAATCATGAAGATTGCCACAATAGGTAATCCTCGCATATTACGTTGAAGTGTCGTTGCCGTTTCAAATCGCCGATTATGTGCGTGTTAATCTCGAGGGTGAAATCGAGGTCAGGCATGGCAAGTAATGATTTAACAACAAATCAAATGAAATTCATCTTTCTATCCGTCAGACTTGAAACATATCGTTACTCGCCACAACCATGAGCAAGCGCTGGTTCTCTGAACATCGGAGTGATCCATGGCGCAGAAAAGCTCGTCAAGAAGGATATAGAGCAAGGTCTGCATTCAAACTCAAAGAAATTCAGGAAAAATTCAACCCAATCAGACATGGTGATGCAGTTCTAGATGTAGGATGTGCTCCCGGGGGATGGAGTCAAGTTGCCTGTGAATTGGTGGGAAGAGAAGGACTGGTCGTGGGTGTTGATTTACAAGCAACATCACCAATTGATGGAGCACATTTTATTGTAGGAGATATTCAAGATGAAATGATTCAAGATGCTACTCGTGAAGCATTTAATGGAAGAGTGATCAATACAGTAATTTCTGATATTTCACCAGACATCAGTGGTCGATACGATATTGATCAAGCTGTTTCAATTGATTTGGTAACGATGGTTTGTAATTTCTCGCTACCTTTGCTAAATCCTGGGGGGGCATTCATCACCAAAGTTTTCCAAGGCCCGGGGTTGGATGCATTAGTTAGAGCTTTGAAAAGGCGGTTTTCTAAAGTGCATAGATTCTCTCCTATTTCCTCAAGAAACGCATCATCTGAAATTTATCTGGTTTGTAAAAATCTCAAACCACATCACAATGGACTAATTCAAACGGTTGGAGACGAAATAAATGATGCATTGTCCAAAGAAGGAATATTGGATGAGGGGAATGAAGAAGAGGATATTGAAGTAAAAACAGGTTTTTCTGTGCATCGAAGAGATTGAAAGACAAAATCCACGGTCAATTCTAAAAGAGAAGGAGATTACGCCGGGGTGCTAAGGAGTCGATTGGTTGAGTCACGCCACTACATGCACATCATCTGGAATCCCTTTAGAGGATAAGCGCAGTACATCATTTCCATGCCCTGGCGTGAATAAAGATGGGAGTCCATGCACAACGATGATTGGACGAAGTGAAATGTGCCGAAATCAAGGAGTCAAGTATATTTGTCCCGAATGTCGATTCACTGGACCTTGAGGTGATTCAATGGGTGAAGTTATTGTAAAGTACAAGGTCATGCTCGATTCAGATTCAATGGGTAGAATAGATGACGTCTGCCAAGAAATTAATGGAGTCCCCGATGAAATCGGAGCGGTTCAACTAGTTGAAAAGAAACCCCTTGCTTTCGGATTAATGTTTGTTGAAGTAACTGCCATTATCCAAGATGGTGAAGAAATGAATAACCCGCTCGGACGTTTCGAAGATGAAATAAAATCCTTTGAAGGAGTTACAGAAATAGAGACTCTTGAAATGGGTCGGCTTTGATCACTAATATTGTGATGATGGCGACTTCATGAATTCACGCATTAACACCGTTGCATACGTTCCCGGCGGCAATGTAAACCTGAAACGCAAGCATGCTCCATCGGGATGCCATGTCTCTCCTTTTCTGGGACCTTCTGCCCATCTTGAGTCGAGAGATTCAGCATCTAATATTGGAGCATCTTCAATACTGAATTCATCGAATATAGAGGCATATGGCCTTCGTGTTCCATTGGTTGTTAGACGTGGAATTTCAGTGACATTCCAATCAATATCGTCTAATTTCAATTCACTAAATACTTGAGACTCTATTTCCCCTGGTTCTGCAACAGACATTGATCCCGTAACACCGGGAAGAGGGCCGGTAACAGACAAACGACGAAAACTGCAATTCCGTATACATCGTTCAAGATTTGTTTCATCAACTAAAGCAGATTTCCCTGCATCGATTTTTCCTTCAGAAGACATTGGAGCAACTACATCACCAATAATTGGTTCTGCAAGGGGCAATCCAGATTCTAAACGATGTGCAAGAACGTGATTAAATGCCATAGACTGTAATGAATGTACCATCATCAATTGTAAATTCCGGGGCATTGTTGTAAAGGACTTAACATGGTTCTCAGGCGAATCAATGTAAGATTCCAACATTGATCTCTCGTATCCTAGATGTTTGGGAATTATTTCCAAACAAGCTTGAGCGTCGCCCGTTTCTCTCCACATTTTTCTGAATTCATAAGTCTCTTCGTCTTCAAACAACCCTTGCATTCCAAGATAAGTAGAAACTGCAGATTCATAATCATCATCAAGTACAAAACGACCTACTTCTGGAGTGACTGGCCGAAGTGAACCAAATCTCTGAGGACCTACCCAATTAGGAAAAATCCCACTACCCAATGATTCTTCCATCATTTCGCGAATCAAAAGGGCTCGCGACATGGCTTCTTTTGCATCTAATGGTTCACCATTTTCGTTTACACATCCTCGTACTACGATAGTAAANCGATTNGCAGAATGAGCNCCCATAGCTACCTTTTGATGCGTTCGNCCTAAAATTTCAATTTCTACATCTGAAATTTCCACTTCTTCTACTCGTTTAATCGTAGCATCTACAACCATCAATTGAGTTGTNATTGCTTTCTTATCCTTAGTTCCAGAAAACCAAATTCGATTNCGATTTATCTTTAATGCACTAGTAAATCTTCGAATAAACCGATTTGTTTCCCAATCTCTNAGTGTAACTTTCACTAGCGTAAAACGGCCCTTNGGATCTAATGCAGGAATCTTACCAACTTCTTCNACTCGAAAATCCTCTGCCCTCATCTTGAGTACCCCNCTGGTACCCGGAACAGATGTTGCAAATCGATTCAATCCGATTGAACNATCCATTTCATTTGGACTGGACACGCCCTCACCGAATTAGTTTAGAGAGATAGTGAAGAGAAATCCTTCGATGCGTCCTTAACAATAGACTTCAGAATCTTAACTGGATCCTTNCCCTTGTTAGCACGAATGTAAATCTCTGGGTCATCAAGATCAGGATGGCCACTGAAATAATTGCAATATTCNATGTCCTTATGGGCATTGAGTCTGCTTCTGAAAAGATGCAAAGTNGTATGATCCTCNTCACTAATGCGGATTCTTAATTCCGTGCCTTCATTCAATAGCACTTTCATCGCCATGTGCTTCGCGAGTCATGACCCCTTTTTGAGGCCTTCCACCCGGATTTAGAACAATTATACTCAAGATAGTCATTCTTNCACAATATTCGCCGTTGAGATTATCCCCTGCTTACGTCCNCAAAGTAACATGCCCCGGACGGAGGACCCTCGGGAAGAAGCCCTAACCCGTGTCCTCGAACGAACTTCACTTCCAATCTTGNTATTCGCACTNATTCTAACTGGAATCTTCGCAATTGGATTTAGTGACCCTCCTTCATTCAATACAGATTTGACTACCTTCATGCCAGATAATGAAGATGATNTNATNATCGATTCAGTNGATCAACAACTCTACGAAACCGGTGTNCCATTCTATGTNCACGTTACTTCTGATGAAAGTGGGAACGCTCTAGAATGGTCAGCGATTGTTGAACAGGCAGAAATNCTTAGAGAATTAGAAGAATTTGCAAAATTACGNTCGAATTTAATTCTTTCAAATATTTCTGCACCNGGAATCCTACAATTAGCATTGGATGAAATGGGAAGCAACTCAAACCTATCTGATTTTGATGGGTGGGCAGCNTATCTGAATGAAACTGTAGAGGANGGGACTACATGNGCCGACGGTGCAGANGAGGATCTTNGAAATGCTGCATCATTAGGAAGAATGGCATTGGTACACAGAGATTTAGATTATGATCCCGTTTGTAATTGGTTAGAAGATANATCCAATCCAGAACCGGTNCCTGTCGCAAATAGTACACTATGGATTCTTGAAGTAAANGAACAGCAAGANACTACNGCTCAAGTAATGGCTGAAGTACAAATTGGTACTTTCTTTAGCAATGCTTCAGAAAATGGAGANTTNNTNTATCAAACNCTTTCAGATGGNCTAATCAGTGATGAATTAAATCGAGAATCTCTNAGCCAATTAGTNGTGCTTCTTGGTATTTCGATAATGTTGGTAGTCGTTATTTTAGCTGCAGCATTTCGTTCAATTCGATTTGTTGGATTNCCTCTCGCTGCCCTTACTGCCTCAATTATCTGGACATATGGAATTCTTGATTCCCTCAATATGGAATTCACAATTCTTACTATTGCAGTTGCNCCNGTAGTTCTCGGATTAGGAATTGATTATTCCATCCATATGCAAAGAACATACGAGAGAAATAGAGCAAATGGAATGNAACCTGCAGAAGCATGGGTNGCATCATTCACAGAACTTAGAATNGCTCTAACTCTTGCAGTTTTCACAACNGTTTGTGCATTCGTAGCCAATATCGCATCACCACTTCCNCCCGTACAAGAATTTGGATTAGCATTAGCAGTAGGNGTTACATCNGCATTCCTTTCATCCACATTAGTTGTTGGAGCGCTNCANGTGGTAATGAGTAGANGGGGNGAAGTGCAAATTCAAGANNNAAATCGAAAACGATTGTTTGATGGGGATGCAAAAGGNATCACAGAACTACAAAAGAAAACNGCTGCNCAAGTTCTTGTCGCAGTTCTATTNATNACAATTGGCTCGATTGGTTACTCATCAATNAAACTTGAAACTCAATTTGATCTAACTGATTTCCTATCNGATGAAATGGATTCNATGCAATCNAGGACTGCAATGTATGATTCATATGAATCTTCAACATGGAAAGAGGTTAGTATTCTACTTGTTAATGAGAGTGGNACAGGGATAATTCCNGATGACACNCAGTTCCTAAATGGGCTGTGGATTTTAGATTTACAAATCCAATCAACACGAGGTGTNGTTTTACCGACTTCCTTGTTCGTNGATGCTAATCCATCCTATGATGGNCCATATCCTATAGTTAGAGATGCNGTTCAAGCTGATTCGTCATTCGGAGAAAAATANAATTTGACGATCTATGATGGNAGACTAACGGGTACTGAAAATTATCANANTGGTGATTTATCAAATGCTCTGCTNGAACTCTCATCCAANANCACTTCCTCATCATCATTCCGTGGCCTTAGTTACGAAGAAAGAGTAGGTAGAACAATTGTNTNCACNGAAAATGGNGAGATTGCAGCCACAAAAATTAGAATCGATGTTGANGCAGAATCGAGTACTGAAAGCAGAGAAATNATCCGAGATATGTCNAATGTGGTCGANAGAGACGACATCAAAAATAATATCGATGCTCANATNATACTTACTGGNTACCTTGTGAAATTAGAATACGTACTTGACTCATTAAGNACATCACAAATCAGTTCAACCATCATTAGCCTCTGTGTTTCATTCCTTGTGTTGCTATTATTGACTAGGAGAATNGCNCCCTCATTCATCGTGATTGTTCCAGTTACTCTCGCNGCAATTTGGGTTGTAGGTTCAATGGCAGTATTGGGTATTCATTGGAATGTNCTAACTGTAATGGTCACAGCACTATCCATCGGGTTAGGAATTGACTATACCATACATATGTGGAGAAAATATGAATCATTAATTGAAAAGGGNATTCTNCCNTGGGAAGCNCTNAGAAGAACGAATTCGACCACNGGTGCNGCACTATGTTTGAGTGCAATGACCACTGCAATAGGATTCCTAGTGCTATGGTTNTCNCCAATGCCTGTAGTACGTGATTTCGGAATTGTTACTGCATTAACTGTGATNTTCTCCCTTACTATGGCACTCGGCNTACTACCACTTTTGCTAGTTTATCAAGCACAATCGAAGGTAGAAGGAGATACACTACAAGAATGANGAAATATCAATCCGTTGTTCTCTACCCACCAATAATAACGCCATCCAAAGAGTCATTGGCATACANGANTTTCTTTTCCTTTGAGCTCTTCTTTGGATTTCTCNGATTTCCAATCCNGATGCNTTTGCAATGTGAGAACGTATTTCCTGTATCTTTTGAATCATNGGATCAATCGTTGGATTAACATNNGATTCGNGTTCAATATCGTCTATTGTTGATTCATCAATAGAAATTTTTTCAGAATGATTGATGTTAGAATTCTCATCATTACTTTGATTTGATGGCGTATAATCAACACCATCTAACATTCTACGGAGCATTGGAGTCCAACCAATTGGTATTGAAACATTGGAGAAATTTTCAACAGGACGCACAAGATCTCCATCCAAACAAAGCCAACCGGATTGGACTAATGATTCTAGTAATCGATGAGCATCCATAGAATCAGTCCATTGGAAATCAAGACTCCAAACTCGGGTTAATGTTGCAGATTGAACCCCGCTATCTGGAAGGCCATGAAATGATATTGAAATTAAACGCCGAACCTCTTCCTCCACCTCATCCGACATAACATGCACCAATCATCGACAGAACTTCAATACCCCGCTCAAAGCAGGGGCATGAGCGAGGCAAGCGGGGATGAGGGTAAATCTTCATCCTTCAATAAAAAACGTGGATTCATGATGGGTGCCACAGGATTAATTCTGGTTATTTCGTTTCTTGCATATTCGGTAATTAGCCCTTATTTTGTCCGAGTGGATCCTATACCAACAGATGGCTATTCGGTAATTCAAATCGAAGGTGAAATTGGACAAACAACTTGTATGCATTGGGTATCCAATAATCATTTATTGGTATGTGACGTGAATTTAGGAGCCATAGTAATCCATACTATAGAAGAAGACATTTTGATTGAAAGTCGTATTTTGAAAGACGGGTTAGATAATCCTCATGGAATCCATCATGATGGAAATAGATTATTTATCTCTGAAAAAGGAAAATTAACTCGTAGTGAAATTATTGGAGATAAACCAATTAATTGGGAAATTGGAAATTCTACAATTCTTGTAGAAGGAATCCCGTCTGGCAACCATCAAACAAACTCCATTCGTGAAGGCCCAAATGGAATGTTAATTTGGCATTCCGGTAGTACATGCAATGTATGTGATGAAGATGATAATCGAAATGCTGCATTGTTGTTAGTGGACCCGGAAAATGGGAATCATAGTGTAATTGCGTCGGGAGTAAGAAATTCATTTGATGGAATATTTATTCAAGATGTAGGGTATGTTTTCACAGATAATGGCAGGGATTGGGATGGTGACGATTATCCATATGAAGAATTGAACTTATTAGAAATAGGACAAGATTACGGATGGCCAAATGATAACCCAGAGACACCAATTCCAAATGGAACATTAGGACCAATTGGAATTTTCGACCCTCATAGTTCAGCTAACTCAATTGCTTTGAGAAATTCAAACACTACCTTGCCAGGTGGAAATAAAACCATCTTTGTTTCAGTTTTTGGTTCGTGGAATTCTGTGACACCTACAGGTGGTGAAATATTGAGGGTGGATCTCATTCAAGATTCATCAAGTTCACAAGGATGGAAAATAGAAAAAGAAGTAGTCGTCAACGATGCATTTGGAGTTCTTGGAATTGCATTTAACCCAAATGGAGACCTATATTTCTCAAATTATATGACCGGAAAAGTGCATGTAATCAGAAATTGATAAGGCGCCTCATTCATATCCCGTCGATACTTCAGACTCCCCGATGTCGAGGGACTATATTGCTAGAGACCCGCGCACGGGGCAAAGAATCAGTCTAGGGAAAAAAAGACGAAAAATGATTCAGGCTGCTTTTCGGGCACCTCAGGGGCCATGGAATTCATTGCTTCCCAATCAAATTAGAGATTTATTAGAAAAGAGGGTCTCAACCATAGAAGTTCGATGGATGGATAAGCGCGTTCTACTCGACCGATTAGATGCAATCAGAGCAATTACTGCTCTACCGAGAACAGAGGATGAATTCATCCATAAAACGATAATTGACGGGCTATGTTCACGTTCTGTTCAAGAAAGACTTGCGGCCCTTGATGTATTGCTTGTTGGATCATTGCGAGATTCAGACGAGATGATGGAAATGTTGGACGTAATGGTAGATGACCCAGACCCAACGGTACAAAAAAAGGCTAGAGAAGTTTTGATAACATGCGCCCCAATTTTCCCATCTGCTCTGGAAGAGACAATTCGGAGACTTTTACGTTCAGATAATTCAAGAATTCGAAATGACGCTTTTAATGCACTAAATGATGCTTCTAGACAATGGCCTGAAGTTGGTGTCCTTCATCTAGATGAAGTAATTAGAGAAGAGGATGTAGATTTGAGGAGACGAGGAGCGAGAGTATTGCGATCAATCGCCCAAAAAGCAGGAGGAGCTGGATGGGACTTAATTGGATGGTCGCTCGACGATGAAGATTCAGAAGTAAGGAGAATTGCTAGTAGAACTCTTCCAGGGCTTGCTGACTCTGCGCCACGCATAGCACAAATTATGGTAGAAGAAACACTTTTTGATCAAGATGATGAAGTAAGAAATAATTCGTTAAAGGCTCTCGCAAAGATGGACAAAGACGATTCTAGAACGAGAACATTGATTCTAGATGGTGCTAGACACAGGGATTCTGGAATCAGAATGTCTTGTGTAAAGATGCTACCAATTATTATGAGCGGGAATAGTTTGAGAGAAACAGCATTGGAATTAATTTCTAATGAAACAGATGAAAAAATTATCCAACATCTGAATAAGATGGCCATAGATGTCTCTATCGAGGGAACAGAAGCAGAAAAGAATCGATTTCTTGCACCGTTACCCAAAACAGAAGATGATGAGCAAGCGCCTAACCCGATTAAATTAAAATCAGGAAAAATACAAAAAAAGGAAGAAGAGTGAAAGGAAGAATTTCATTAACTTGAATCATTTCCTCGATATATGCAAACTATGCCCCCAGCAACTGCAACATACGAACAAGCACCAATTGCTCAACAAATGCCAGCATCTCAAAATCAGCAGATGCAAGCAGCATACAATCAACAGATGGGATATCAGGCGCCAATTCAACAAGCCCCAGTAACTCCTGTAGGAGTTCCTGTTCAGTCTGTTTGGAAAATTAAAATGGCAGACAAAGGACTTTTCTTCACTAAATTGGGTGCTTTTCTGCTCACAATTTTATCATTAGGAATTGCTAAACCTTGGGCAGATACTATGGTGATCAATAAATGGACTTCAAACTTAGTCATAGATGGAAGAACAGTTAGGTACAATGGTACTGGAATGGAATTATTTGGAATTTGGATTAAGGTCTTTCTTTTATCATTAGTTACCATTGGGATTTACTATCTTTTCTGGGGCAGATATGCAGTGAATAAGTACATTGATTCTCGACTTTCATGGAGTTGATGAATCCGTCACCGTCATATACGGGAGATAGGTCGGCAGGCTGAACAACATGAGTGAAGGCCCCGATGATTTCAAGCTCGAACAGTTCGAGCGACTCTGGGATGGATGGACCCCGAAGGGCCAGAACATTGCTAAAGCCCACAAATTCCGTCATTATATGCGTCAGCATGTACTGCAAGCACTTCCAAAGAATAGAAAGAGAGGAAATAAACAGCGCTTCCTTACCAAGGAAAATTGTCTGAAGTATTGGATGGGTGAACTGCAAGCAGAAATCCGAGAAGCCGACTCATTCTGAAGGTCGGATACAGATGTCACGTCAAATTTTCTCAGATTGGGATATCCCAAAGCACATTCTTGATGCTCTAGCAAATGAAGGATGGGAATTCCCAACTGAAATTCAGCGAGAAGCGATACCATCTGCACGAGAAGGTAGGGACATTATTGGACAGGCTAGAACTGGTTCTGGGAAAACAGCCGCATTCGGCATCCCAATTATTGAAAAATCAGAACCTACAGGTAAACCTCAATCAATTGTTCTCTGTCCTACCAGAGAATTAGCTACACAAGTCTGCAATGAACTTCAATGGCTGCAAGGGAAAAAGGGATTGACAATTCTACCCGTTTATGGCGGAACTGATTTGGAAAAACAAGCAAAAAAATTGGACTCAGGGGTAGATATCATTGTTGGAACACCTGGGAGAGTTATCGATATGACCAAGAGAAAACATCTCGAACTTGCATCTATTACACTACTATGTCTCGATGAAGCAGATCGAATGTTGGACATGGGATTCTGGCCTGATATTTCTTGGATATTTTCGAATATGCCTGAAAGAAATCAAACACTCTTGTTCAGTGCTACATTTCCCCAGGAAATAATCGACTCAACAGAAGAATTTCTGAATGAACCAGTCACAGTAATGAGTGACGATTTAGAGGTTGAAGTTCCTGAAATTGATCAGCATTGGATAAAGATTGGAAGAGCCAACAAACTATGGGCAGTTTCTAGAATATTAGTCAATATGTCTGATTCTGATCAATGTCTGATATTTTGTAATACGAAAAGAATGGTTGAAATGTTGGAAGATAGACTTGGAAAACATAGATTTTCAGCCTCCACTTTACACGGCGACATGAGTCAAAACAAGCGTGAGAAGGTAATGGCAGGATACCGAGAGGGAGAGATAAAAACACTAATTGCAACAGACGTAGCTGCTAGAGGATTGGATGTAGATGGAGTGACCATTGTAATCAATTACGATTTGCCAGATAATCCTGAAGACTACGTTCACAGAATCGGTAGAACTGGAAGAATGGGCAGAAAGGGACAATCATGGAGTTTTGTTGGCAGGGATGATTTACGTCAGTTAGAACGAATTAGAACAACATGGAATCTAAACATCACAAAATCTGATGCCCCCGAACTTCCTGAAAATTTGAATCGCGACCCAGTAAGAATTCGTAAGGACTGGAATGAATCTTCTGATCCATTTGGGATGGTTAGAATATCAATAGATGCTGGAGAAAATACAATCACTAGTAGTCTTTCACTATCAGAATGGATTATTTCACAAGCAAAAGTGAAAGAATTAGCGATTGGAGAAATACAAATTTCGAGTGATTGCACAACTGTAGATATTCATGCAGAATCAGCACAAAGGGTATTGGAAATAATGGAAAGAAGAGAATTCAATGGAAACAAATTAACAGCGAATTTAGAAAATCGTTGATTATTCCTCTTCTTCATCTAACCATTTTATCGATGGTCGAAACCGTACCAATAGAAAAGACACAAAACCAACCAAAAACAATCTAATCATTCGCCCTTTCGAGTCTTCATATTCAGTTATAATTCGAGTACAAGAAGCAGATATTGAATCAATACAAGCATCAACAGATGATGAATCTCCCAAAGCAATTAGAAGATATTGAAGCAATGAAAAAATCCCAATGCCTCCAAAAATGCATAATCCTGTTACTCTCCATGTATCTGAACCAATTCCCTCAAAACTCGGATTACATGAGATTCCTTGGTAATTAGGGAGGCGATTCCAAAATCGTTTTACCCCCTCGCGAGCATCGGAAATATTGAACCATATTGTCCATCCAATAACTAAGACAATTAATGCCCCATATTCAAGAACAAAATTATGGAAATGGAACAATGGCGATTCACATCCAAAAGTTCCACTATCTAATCCTTCACACCCACTAAGAGCCAATGGATACAAAACAATTAATCGAATCATATTCAAAACGAAAATGATTAATGAAGCAATTCCTAGATGTTTCAGTTTCGTCCTATAATCAAAAGACGGAGTTAGCATCATCATCATTCCGAGAAAGAACAATTCATGCAACCCAGTACATTCATCTGAAACATATAATGGAACTACACCTGAGTAAAATGAAGGGTGGAGAAGATTCACCTGAGTCATCGGCCCCGTCTGATGTGCTACTAACTCAGTAGATCCTGGCCAAATAATGTTAGAAATGGATGACCAAAGCCATGCTTCAACCACTTGAAGTGGAAGTAATGTATTCGCTGGTTCAATCAGCCATCTGAACAATATCTCTCCAAATAACAATACGACAATGAGAAAGAATACTGCACCTAGCATTCTCATTAATTCTTGAATGGAGATATCGTCAACACCCCTGCCCATCGACTCCCTCATAGCAGGACATCCCTAGTAGAAGGTTTGAATTTGACCCGGGAACTAGTTCTGCATTTATGGTAATGTACAACGATTGAAGAATGGGAGGCTCTAGGAAGGAACATGGTAGGGGTACGTCGTGTTGATGTTTTGGGATTCCATTGTCCAGTTCCAGTTCATGAAGCACGTAAAGCATTGAAATCGATGAATTCAGGTGAAATTCTCGAGGTAATATCGGATGACCCTGAATCTCTACATGATATCCCTGCATTGGTTTCCCGATTGAATATTACACTAGATTCAACTACCGAAAATTCGGGAGAATACACCTTCCGAATCATTAATTCAGAAAACAAGGAAAATTCGAACTCTAGTAGAGTTCTTCGTGAAGAAAACATACCAGCAGACGCCCGTCTTCCAACATCTCATGGCGAATTTAGAATAAGAGTATTTCACGAAGAAAATGGATTGGACCATGTCGCACTGACATTAGGTGATATGCAGGTCCCCGATCCAGTTCTAGTTAGAGTTCATTCTGAGTGTTTAACTGGAGATGCGTTCAGTAGTTTACGGTGTGATTGTGGACCTCAACTTGATGCAGCATTAGAAGCAATTTCAGAAAGAGGATGGGGCGCTCTAATTTATCTCCGTCAAGAAGGAAGAGGGATTGGCCTACATGCAAAAATTCAAGCTTACCATCTTCAAGATAAAGGAGCAGATACATTAGATGCAAATCTACATCTTGGTTTACCAGGAGATGCAAGAAATTATGAAATCGCAGCAGAAATTCTACGTTCTATTGGTGTTTCAAAAATTGCATTACTAAGTAACAACCCCGACAAAGTAAAACAATTGCAAGAACATGGGATTAATGTTGAAGAAAGAATGTCTTTAATCGCGGGCATTGGAGACACAAATAGAGATTACCTAAAAACAAAACAAGAAAGAATGGGGCATGAGATTGATGAAAAACAACTCAATCAATGATTTCATGAGACAGGTGGTGGGTCCGCCCAGATTTGAACTGGGGTCTAATGGTCCCAAACCATCAAGTATAGGCCAAGCTAACCCACGGACCCGTAATCTGTTCGACCTGACATCTAGCCATGAATGTTACTAAAGTAGCCTATATTTCCCAGAAGTCATTCTGAGAATCATACCTTCAATTTCGGATTGCTCAATCCATTCAATTACAGTTGATTTTTCTACACCAAATGAAGATGATTTCTGAATCAACAGTTCCATATCAATTACCCCTTCATCATCAGATGATGCCCTAATTAATTCAATAGGATCAACAGATTTAGATGGATTGAATGCCATTTTATTTCGGTTTTGACTCATTGCTTTCTCCAATTCTTTACGAATTTCACGTGGAGTATTTTCTAAACTAACTGCTTCAGCCATTTTTCTCGGATCATTGTACTCTTGAATTATTTTGAGCCTTTCATTGGAACCGCAATGGCCACAAACCATTGATTTCTGACCCTTTCTTGCACCGCTGAATCTATTGCATGAATCACATCTAAACATGACCCATGTTGCCCCAGACATGAAACAAAATTGAATCGATAGTGCTTGATGAATTTGGTTAGAAGGAGAAGTCTCCGCCACCGCCTCCTCCATCAGAACGGATACCCCCTGAGAACGAAGAAAAATCTCGTGCCCTACCAACGGGGCCTCCAATACCAAGGCTATCAGGGAGAATAAGTGCAGCAATCACTGCCCCATGGTGCCCTTCTCCAGAGGTCACCTCATCAACAGCAATTTGATGCTCAATAATTTCCAAATCCCTACTTGCCAACCGTCTTTGCATCTGCCTCTTTAGCATCAACTCAGTTTCTTCATAATCCTCATTAGTTGAAACAGTAGTAACAATTGCAACTTCTTCACCTTCTGGAGTAGTACATCTTGCCCAACCTGCTCCGGCACATGCTGTAGATCCGTTCCAGGATAAACTAACTGAATAATGACATTCAACTAAACTCCCCATTGGTAATGATCTAGGACTTTCAGGAGTAAAACCCATTGGTAGCATAGCGCCTTGAACCTGAACTAACCTACAATCTCCTAGGCCCAATTCAACCAAACACTGGTCAAATGCATCTTCCTCAGATTCCCCCCATGGAGCGACTGCAGTCATTAGCCAACCACCCGAAGGAGCACCTGAATTCGTAGATGAAGTAGGGGAATTCGGTTTTCGTTCAGAACCACCTATGCTGAAGTCCATGTTATCCGGATAACCTCCGGGTTCATCAACGAGGGGGTTAGTCGCATAACAATGGCAGACATTTCGAATAGAACAGTGCCTCAACTGGCGGCACTACTATTCTGCAGCGGTTGGGCAATAGTTTCCCTAGGATTCTTTGGACTAGTTTCGGAATCTAGTTCTATGTTTGGAGCAATCTCATTTTGGATTTTAGCAGCAATATTGCTAATTATGGATCGAGTAAAAACATATCAGAATAAACACGCATCATTGCAATCAAATTGGGACGAATTTGAAGGTGAATTTGAAGCAGATGTTTCCCCTCTACCAGACCCTAATGATGTTGGTCTTGATTTACCCCTCTAATTAGAGAAGACGTAGCGTCTCTAGATTTTGAGGAGCTGCTGTTCGAACCTTGAATGTCTCATTAAGTGTCTTTCTAAACTCATTGCATACTGTATCATCACCGTGATGGCAAATTATACGCCGAGGTTTTGGATTCAAAGCATTGACGTAATCCAATAATTGACGCCTATCTGAATGTCCTGAGAACCCATCAATTGTGACGACGTCACAATTCACGTCAACCATGTATGTCTGACCATCATTTGAAAGTTGAATTTCTGAATAACCTTCTTGGAGGCGCCTTCCTAGAGTATTTGATGCCTGATACCCCACGAAAGCGAGGGTTGCTCTATCATTAGGAGCCCAATGTTGCAAATAATGTAGGATTGGCCCACCGGTCATCATCCCACTTGTAGCAAGAACAATACAAGGAGATTGATCAAGGACAATTTGTTCTCTTCTTTCTCTAGAATCAACGGTCTTGAACCAAGGGGAATTGAAAGGATTTTCATCTCCACCACGAAGAACCTGTTGCTTCAAATCTCTATTCAAAAAGTTCGGATGAGAGGCATGAATTGCTGTGGCTTCTGAAATCATTCCATCTAACCATACGTTGCAGGGATCACTAGTGAACTCATCAGATTTGAATAATTGATCGATTGCAACCATAACTTCCTGTGAACGTCCAACTGCGAATACAGGACAGAATATTTTTCCGCCTTTACCAAGAGTTCTTCGAATTAGATCTTGAAGTTCTTCGGTGGCTTCCTGCCGAGTTGGTTGGAATGATGAACGGCCTCCATATGTTGATTCAATTACTAGTGAATCGACTCTAGGAAACCTAACAGTTGCAGCATCAAAAAGCCACGATTTTTCATATTTTATATCTCCTGAAAACAACAATCGATGTAGTTGTTTATCTTCTCCGATCTCAAGGTATACAGATGAGGACCCTAATATGTGGCCAGCATTTTCCATTGTCATTTTAATGTCTGGAGCAATGTCAATTTTCTGACCATATCCTATATCGATTACATGCTTGATGCAAGTCTCAATATCAGACAAGCTGTAGGGCGCACCGTCACCAGATTCCATTCGGCTAACTTTGATGTAATCTTGCTGCAATAGGGTCATCAAATCCCTAGTAGGTGGTGTACAATATATGGGTCCACGATATCCATACCGGAATAAAACAGGAAGCATTCCAATGTGGTCAACGTGGGCATGAGTAATTACAACTGCATCGATATTCTCTAAGGGAAGAAGTTCAGGTGCATCAAAGAAGGGTTGAATTTCAGAACGATTGGTTGTCGGTTTTGCACCACAATCAACAAGGATTTTACTTTCATTGGTGGTCACCATATGCATTGCTCTACCTACTTCACGATATGAGCCGAGAGCAGTAAGTCTAACCCACGGAGTGCTGGTTCTTTTGGGTCTATATATTCTAGTTCCGAACTTGCGAAGTAAATCTCGTCTTTCATCTGCAGTTTCCTTCCGATATCTACGAATATTGTTTAGGGTCTTAGATTGAATGGCAGGGGATCTATCTGCTCTAAATAACCAACCTAATGAATTTCTTAACTCTACAAGATGAGATCCCTTCGGCCCAATTGCCTGTGCAGGATTTGTACATTCAATTGTTACCTCTGCTAAAGCAGGATCAAGCCAAATATTTGTTATTCCGGCCTCATCAGGAACTATCTCCCTAACTTGTTTCAGTACTTCATCCTCCTTTGCAAGAATAGATGGATCTGGTCGTATGACTATTCTTCTACGAACTGCTTTCGCAAGTTTAACTGTAAGAGAATTACCTTGTTCAGCAAATGCATCTGGTGTAGGAGTAATTATTGCAATTGTACCTGCTTCAAGATCCACTGTATAGGGGATACCATCAGGAATTACCTCCTTCGCTTTATTCTTTATTTCAGCCAATGTCATTCTCATTTAGGATTCCTCCTATACCCAGCATCCGCACAAGACCAGGGGCGACGCGCGGGCGCCGGGAATGTAATTTAATCAAAGTGATTTGAACAAAGCTTCTAGTTCATCTTCACTAACAAGTTGGAAACCATCTTTTGGAGTAATTACGCAAAGATCCATGCCATTTCCAGATGCTGCATCACGCTGAGCCGATGCAAGGAGAGCACGAGCAGCAACTTCTACTGCTTCATCACGAGTCATTCCATCTTTGTACTTGTCCTCAAGTACTCCGTACATGTATGGTGAACCCGAACCAGTTGCACAGTAAGTATCAGGGATTGAACCTCCAGCAGAATCGATAGAATACACATGACTGCCTTCATCATCTACCCCTGCAATCAATAGTTGAACCCAATGAGGACGACCGCCAAGAATATTTGCAGTTAGAGTGGCTGCACCCTTCACAGACATTTGATGCCCTCTCTTAAGCTCAAAGAGGGCCATCTCTGCAGCCAATGAACGACTCAGTGCCTGAGCGTGCCCCACCAATCCAGCAGTGGTTAAGGCAAGATTGTCTGCAATTTTAAACAACTTCTGAACACTCTTGTTGGCAACAAAATGTCCCATAGTGGCCCTATGATCTGCACCAACAACTACGCCTCCATCAAAAGTAATTCCAACGGTACTCGTTCCAGTTTTGACCTGCTCCATCATTCCGTCCATCTTGATTCCTCCCCCAGCGAAAGCCTTCAGGTAAACTCCGTTATTTCACGGCCCCTTATGAATTCGCCGTAAGAGATGGGCTTTCAATGCGAAACACCCTCAGGTTCATGTCTCTCCATATCCCAGGTAAACCCATGGAGGAGGCGAGAGAACCACGTTGGCTACCAATTTCTAACGAACCTAGAGCCCCTGAAGCAAGAGAGGGGGAAACATTTCATTTTCTAGATGCTCGATTCCCTGATGCACCTATTCCACGAACACACGATGGAATAATTTTACATCGCGCAGAAATTCTAGACATTACAGGTTTACCACAATTGTTAGACTGGGCAGCAGATGGAGACATAGTAATGCTAGACACTAGACGCCTAATGTCTCGGCAAACCGAATTCAATGCAGTAATCGATAGATTGGCTTCTTTTGTTGAACGTGACCTAGGTGGAGAATTGGTTCAAATGGGAGAAACCAGAATTCTAATTTTACCTCCACGAGTGCGCGCAACAGAGAATATCAATCACAGGGGTTGATTGCATAGACAGTATAGTGGAACATCCATGCCCAATCTGTGGATCTAATGATGGACTCAAAATGTCGGTTCATATTGACGAAATTCCATATTTTGGAGAACATACACAGCTCACTCTAGGATGTGATGCTTGCGGATGGCGACGTACAGACTTTATTCCGGCTGAATCAAGAGGGGCAACAGGGAATAGAATCTCAATAAATCCTGATACACTTTCTGCAAGAGTAATTCGGGGTTCTAGTGGAACTATTCGAATCCCTGAACTTGGTTTGGAAGTTGAACCAGGAAATGATTCGTCAGGATATGTATCCAATGTTGAAGGAGTTTTAGTTCGGTTTCGAGATACTGTAATGATGCTCCAACGTTCACAGGACCCAGGGAATGACCCAATCGATGAAATAGAAAAAATACAATCAATTCTTTCATCATTAGAATTGGCTTTGTCTGGAGAATTTGTTGATTTTTCAATAGAAATTTTGGACCCAATGGGGCATAGTGGAATTCTACATTCCAAAACGGAAAATTGGAAACTTTCTGATGAAGAATGTGAAGGATTGGCTATTGGTTCAGACATCCCAATAATTGATTCTGAAGGTTAGATTATTGGGCATCTTCTGCCAAGTAATCATTTAATCGGTCTTTGATAGATTGGCGTTTTTCACTCAATTCGTTCAACCATTCTGAAGCTCGATCAATACAAATTTGTTTTATTTCTCCGGCCAACATTCGTCCTGATGAATAATCTCTACGTATCTCTTCCAAGGCAACATCATTGGGCTCAAAGAATGAAAGAAGATATTGAAACGCAACGTCAATATCACAATCACCACCCAATCGTCGATGTTCCTCAACTGTTGCTTGGCCACCACTAAATGCTCGCTTAACCTTCTTTTCCATATCTGGAATCGAATCATCAAGGAATATGGTTGTCTCAGGCTTACTAGAAGACATCTTGTCTCCAGTCATTCCAATCGCAAAACGGTGATATGTAGAAGCAGGGGGCAGGAGGCCAAGACCGCCAAGTTCTCTTTCTAACCTCAACAAAGCAATTCGGATTGAACCACGATCACGATTTGTTGCACCAGGAATTTCAATCAAACCATGCTTAGGATTAGAAATAATATCTGAAAAACCAAAGGTTGCAATTGCATTATGAATTGACTCAAAAATCTGAGCGCGTGCCTCTCGGTCTACCCTACCACGTTCACCAACACCAAATACTCCTGCATTCACATCTTGAATTGAAAGGGAAATTGAAATTCCTCCCGCTTTACGTGATTTTACATTGAACCAATTTGACCTAGTTGCTAGGTCACGAGTCAATCGAATATGAGGGTCTTGATCGACACCTACTGGAACAACTATTGGCCTTAATCCCCCATATTCTTCGTATTGTGGATGGAGAATATCTCCGACTTGCACCAAGGGCGCTTGAATATGAGCTAAGTTAGATTCGCCTTCGAAACCGTAGATTGATTCCATCTCAGAAAGTGTTGTTCTCTTTCCTAGAGTAAATCCAATCCTTTGTACCACTGGACGACTACTTTGAAAATATACAGAAGATTTTTCAGAATCTAGGCCCAATGCCGCATAATTGAGAACATAATCTTCCAATGCATTTTTCCTACATTGATTCAAAGTCATTCCTCTTGTTGCATGGGCTTCTAAATCTGCTACTGCAATTGTAACATCTGCTCCCTGGCTCTGGAACCATTTTACCTGTTCAATGACCATACTATGTCCAAGATGCATGCGCCCAGAAGGCATTAGCCCGGTCAATACTCCAAATGGGTTCTTATTTCGAGCAGCATCTAAAACAACATCCAAATCTCTTTGTGCAAAAATTATCCCACGACGATGAAGCATACTAGGATTTGGAATATCCATATCTTGAATTGAACCTAACCCAAATTGATCACGAATTCTTGAGTAGTCTGTCGACTGTTGAGAAGACCACGGATCGATACGAATACCCTCATCCACACCTTGAGGGTGAACAATCGAGGCATCAATCCTTCTCTCAAAATCCACTCCACATGTTGATTAATCGACGCAATCAAGTTCCCCACGTAGAGTGGAAGGCATGGATGTAGCAGTCTTGGGCGCGGGACTAGTTGGCAACTGGATAGTTAAGACTCTTGCATCACAAGGATTTCGAGTTGTTGCAATAGATTCAGACCCATCTGCAATCAAAAAATTGGAAAATATTGCAGATACTTTTCAACAAAATGTGGATGAAGAATTGATTAAATCCCTCGATGTGAAAGTATTTGTAAATGCATTGCCGGGTAGAATTGGCCATAAAATTAGGAAGATTTTGCTCGAATCTGGAACTAAAATTGCAGACTTAGCGTTCACACCGGAAGATCCTAGAGAAATGGATGAAATTGCAAAAAAACATGAATCATGTTTGATTTATGATGTAGGAGTTGCACCGGGGCTATCGAATTTACTATTGAAAGAAGCAAATCGAAGACATGGGAAATTAACCATGGGGCGTGTTCGTGTTGGAGGAAATCCTTCAATCAGTGACGGACAATGGAGTTACATGGCGCCTTTTTCCCCAATTGATGTGATTGAAGAATATACTCGACCAGCGAGAATAATTCGTAATGGGGAGATAATCAAACTCCCTGCTTTATCAGAACGCGAACTATTCCATGTAGAAGGTAGAGGAGAGATGGAAGCATTTCTCACCGATGGATTACGGTCAGTTCTAGACACAGTAGATGCCGATGAATTGACAGAAGCTACCGTTAGATGGCCAGGGCATATCGACATGTATATTCAGAACAAAGATAAGTTCACAGAAAGCGAATTAGTTGATGCATGGGCATGGGATTCAAAAAAATCTGAATTCACATGGATGGAAGTACTTGCTCAAGGAAACGGGAGCGCCAGATGGATTTTAGATGACGAAGGAACACAAGCCGGTTCGTCAATGGCTCGAACAACTGGTGCAATCACATGTGCTGTTGTGAAGTATTTACTAGAGGAGGAAACTCCAATTGGCATCTATCCACCAGAGTGTATCTCTTCTGATTTACTTCTGAGATGTACCAATGAATACGCTTTACATGGAATCAAATTAATAGATGAAAATCAGTCATTCTGATTCGAAAAGATTGCGATATAATTCAGGAGATGGGTTATCAGATTGAATTAAACGACGCATCTGAACTATTGTGATCAAACCCACAAATCCGGCGATGATTGGTAAAACCCAATCCATCTGAATTACTGGCCTAGGTTCAACCAACCAAGTGAATCGAATCGATGAATTCTGGAATCCAGATGACCATTCAAATAAATCAGTAACATGTTCTCCATATACAATAAATGGAACCAAACCATTGAATGTGTTATTGGAAATTTGAATATCTGAAATTGACTGGTTTCGATTATATTGAATGATGGCGTTAGTGCCAGGTATTAATGACAAATGTAGGGACCCATTTTCGTATCTCCAACCATCTGATAGATGTCGATCCATTGAATCAAATTCTTCCAATTCTGTTCCATTAGTATAAGTTACAGAGATTACCTCCAAATCTTGACCGCCCATGTCCACTCCTGAAATCAATGAATTCCCCGGAGTTTCCCACAAACCAGTAATTTGATTGGGTTGTTCTACAGTTACAGTTGAATCATTGTAATTGACTAAAGAAATATTTCCAGATGATTTACTAGAAACTAACTCTCCAGGGGTAGTAAACCAAAATGATTGTTCTTCAATCCATGATACCACATCTCGATCCCTCCTAACATTCAAATCCTCCATTTCAGCAATCCATGATAGAACTACTATTTCTTCATCATTTGCAGATGATAAAATTGAATCAATACTTGCAATTCCTTTCTCTAGAGTGCCCGCATTTACCTCAAATGAATTGAGTTTTTCACTTTGATCTCCGAACTCCAAGTCGTCTACTACTCTAATTCCAGCGGAATAAAGTGCATTAGTAAGATTGTCAGAATTTGGGTGTTCCGCTGAATTATCAGGCACTCCAAACGTTAACGGGTTTTCTCCCCATTTAGATGCTGCAATTCGTTCATTAAGATACGAAACACAAGCATCTACACTACCTGAATCTTCTAGCGGGTTAACTTCAGGCATTCCATGGCAACCAAACTCATCTCCTAAAGCTAGTCTTTCAGGTCCCGCTAACTGAGTTAACCAACCATCATCATCGAAAGAATAACTCGATTCAGATGCCGAAATAATTGGTGCTGAGAGAATTAAAATGACTCCAAATAAAGCCGAAATCTCAACTCGCATGAAACTGCGAAAAATCGGTAATTCTTGGACTCTCTGTTCATTCAACGGGGAAGCGTCAAGAACAATGCACTATCGAATATGACCATGGGACAGGGTTCAGTAGACACTTTGGCTCAATTATCAGGGATTCAGGGTAAATCAAAACCGTTACCATTCACGCCAATTTACCCCTTACTGTTAAGAATCGGTCCGGTGATTCTGCGTTCAATATTCAAAATTCGAACAAGAGGGACAGATAGAATCCCTAAGAAAGGACCCGTAATATTGGCAGGAAACCATTTAGCACATGTTGACCCGATACTCTTGATTGTTGGCTCAAGAAGGACCGTTCGCTTTCTTTCAAAAAAAGAGCATTACGACAATGCATTTACAAAAATTGTAATGACAACAACTGGGCAGATTGAAACAGATCGTGAATCAGGGGGTAAAGATGCCCTAATACATGCCAAAGAAGTACTGAAGAATGGTGGCGCCATGGGTATTTTCCCTGAAGGGACGCGCTCAAGAAGGACTGAGCCGCCATATATGCTGAAAGGGAAAACAGGAGTAGCCAGATTAGCAGCATCATTCCCAGATGTGCCTCTTCATCCAATTGCTCTATTGGATACCCACAAAATGCTGAAACCAGGTTCTAGTATGTTCAGAATTAGTACACCAATTACGATGTCTGTAGGTGAGGGAATAACATGGAGAGAGTGGATTCAACATCCATTAGGTGGAGCATTATCCGAAGATGAAATTCAATTAATCGCAGAATCAGAAGAACATGATCGTGAAAATGAAATGGCTAAACTATACAGAAAATTCACAGATCAACTCATGGGTTCCCTTTCAGCTCTTGGAGCACCTTGATTGCTTCCGCATCGTTGAAGGGCCTACCCTTCTCACGGCATACCCGGTCACCATGGAAGAGTACCAACAACTCATGCGACGAATACTCCTTGAGGGTATCGAAAAGGAAGACCGAACGGGTACTGGAACACTTTCTGTTTTTGGGCACCAAATGAGGTTTGATCTACGACGAAGATTTCCGGCAGTTACTACAAAGAAAGTACACTGGCCATCCGTGATTCACGAACTTCTTTGGTTCGTTAGTGGAGATACAAATGTAAAATATCTTCAAGAAAATAAGGTTAGAATTTGGAATGAATGGGCCGATGAGAATGGTGATTTAGGCCCAGTCTATGGGAAACAATGGAGAAAATGGGAAGCCAATGATGGAAGAATCATTGACCAATTACAAAACGCAATTGATATGATAATAACAAATCCAGGTAGTAGAAGAATAATTGTAAGTGCTTGGAATGTAGGAGAACTGGACGACATGGCATTAATGCCATGCCATGCATTCTTCCAATTTTACGTCGTAAATGGAGAACTCTCTTTACATCTCTATCAACGATCTGCAGATGTATTCCTTGGTGTTCCTTTCAATATCTCATCGTATTCCCTACTATGCTGTATGATTGCACAAATTACTGGACTCAAACCGGGAGATTTTGTACATACAATTGGTGATGCTCATCTATATCTGAATCATTTAGAACAAGCAAGAGAACAAGTTTCGCGAACTCCGTTGGAATGGCCAACACTTCGTTTAAATCCCGAATGCAAAAATATTGATGATTTTAATTTCGAAGATATTACGATTGAAGATTACAACCATCATCCACACATCAAAGCTCCAATAAGTGTTTAATTGGAATTTATTGATTTTCTAGACAAACTGGATGTGTACATTCGGGTACAGGATAATATTGTCGAGTTTCGGGGTCGAAAATATCGAGTTGTAACGTAGAACCTGCATCGTTTACTGTTACAATTGTTGATGCAGAAGAGGGAAGGTAATCTTCTCCAGTGCTTACTAAAGATAGTCGAATGGTATGTCCTGCTTGCACTTCTACATCCATCGGGAAGAACTCCATTAAAGCAGTAATTTCTTGCGTTGGTGCAGCCCATATTTGATTATCAGTACCTCCTTTATGGTACCTAAGATCCATTATCGCATGACCGATGTGAATACAGGTTGATCCATCACAGTCTTCCAATAAAGCATAGATTTGTCCTCCAACTGTAACTGTATTTACATTGACATGAAGTCTAGGTAGGCCACCAAAGTACAAATCATTCTCTAAAGGAGGAGTTTCGTAAACTGGGCCAGAATTCGCATTGGGGAGAATGGTATTTGACCCCCCACTTGATGGCAATTCACTACTTCCTAATTCCCAGATTAACTCGGTTGTATTGGACATAGGATATCTATCTTCTAATCGCCAAGATCCTTGATTCGATTGAATTTCAACACCTAACCATGGTTTATCTCCTTCATTTCGAAGATAATAGTTGAACCATTCTAACAAATCTTGCATCCAATCCATACGTACCATTTCTGGATAGGCTTCAACCCCTCTGCCCACTCCACTTCTATCAAACATAATATCAGGTCGATCGGGATAATCGTGGTCCCATTGTCCAAACAGTCCCTTTGCTTCAATTCCTTGGTCGTATAGTAGGTTGATAGTGGGCACAGCCATATGCGGGTCTACATTCCAGTCATGCATACCTTGAATGAGATATACACTGCCGTTGTAATTATCTAGAACTCTATCAAGGAAATATCGTTCAGCCCAATATGTTCCTGCAGCTTCACCGCCCCACATATATGCTGCAACACCAGTTCCAGGTCCGATGATATAGTCAGGACACATGTTTTGGACGTCTTCTTCGTCTCCATCAATCCCATATGAGCCATATACCCCATTATGCATAATAGGGGCCCTGGCCTCACTGCTACCATTTCTCCACATTAATTCCATAACTCCAATTAGACCAGAAATTGGAACAATTGTTGCTAAATGTTCGTTACCAAACATTGCAGCTTGCCAAGGAGTACTTCCATCGTATGACTTCCCAATCATTCCAACATTCCCATTACTCCATTCCTGAGTACCTAACCAACTTACAGCAGCATCCACACCCAATTGTTCAGCATTGCCCATAAGATCCATGCAATGGTTTGAACGACCTGTCCCCATTACTGATACCTGAGCAAATGCAAATCCATGTGGAACAATTTGTTCGATAATCATCTGCCCTAACCAAGTTCCTGGTTCTTCAATTCCTGGCGTATCTACCGATGCTTCGTCGAAATAAGGTCCAAATTCAGCAATTACAGGAACTTGAGTTCCATTTGGTACATTTGGAATCCATACTGCAAGACTTACTTTTCCATTGGGAGCAGCCCCCCCTTCTTCGATCGGCAGTTCAAATTCAACAAAATTGTGAGTCCCTGACCAAAGACTCACTCCATCCGGTCCAGTAAGTGTTCCATTTTGTAAAACAAATGAATGCGAATCATCGGTGGTAAAATCAGCAAGATATCGTTCCCAAATTGGAGGATACCCATCTGAATTATTTTCATTAATTTCATTTTCAAGTGGCGTCGTGATAATATGACTGAGTAGTAAAGCAACAATAACTACAGCAACTGTTGCTCCCATTGCATAATTTAATTGATTTTTTTCAGCAGAATTATTTTCTTTAATCACTTCTTTTTTTGCATCATCTATAGCCTGAGCAAAGACAAGTTCTGCCTCCAAAACTTCGTCAGCCATGACTTTCCCCATCATGGCGTGCATACACCACCCACATCAGACTAACGCTTACTCAAAGAAATGAAATGTGTAAGAAGGCAACAAATCTCTATCACGAAAATCACAAGCGAATAGCAGAGCGTTATTCAACCATCAACCCCTCACATGACCATGAGAACCTGCCTCATAGCCGCAGTCAGTGAGAATGGAGTGATTGGAATAAACGGAGATCTTCCTTGGAAAGTTAAGAGTGACATGATACGATTCAAACAACTAACCGTTGGAGATGGAAACGAAACAAATTCAGTAATTATGGGAAGAAAAACATGGGAGTCTCTTCCTGATGCTCATCGGCCGTTGAGTGATCGAATTAACATCGTCTTGACGAAACAGATTGGATGGACAAATCAAGGGGCAGAAACAGCATTCTATCCTGGACAAGCCATGGAAATTTCATTCGCCGAGGGATGTGATGAAACATGGATTATTGGAGGGGCTGGGACATATGCTGCAATGTTCGACAAAGTCGATGAAATACATCTTACGACTATTCATGCTCAAGTAGAAGGCGACGTAAATATGCCAGAATGGGACAAAGATGGTTGGAAAGAAGAAGTCATTGAAAGACGAGAAAAATCCGAAGATGATCAATACCCGTCAACATATTCAATATGGCGCAAAATCTGATTCATTCACTAAGCTGAATCATAGATTTTGAACGCATGAAGTGGTGGCGTGTAAACATGCATATTGATCAATTCACCGTCAGCATCATTTGAGACACGATGAATATCTGGTTCATCCGCTGCACAAACTTCCCCAGGTCTATAGATGCGACTACTGATAGGAAATGCTAATCCTTCTGAATTCAAATCATAAATTGTCTCAGTTGACTCGCCATCTAGAATTAGAAATGCACAATCAGAACCAACATGGTCATGAATTGGAGTATCCTGACCAGGTCTCCAAATGATAACAACCAACTCAAAATTTTCATTTCTAAATAATATGTTTCTGCAATAGTCATCAGGAGCAGATTGAATTGATTCACGTAAAGAACCAACATCAATGTCTAGAGACTGAAGTTTATCTCCCAATGCATCAAGACCTGGGCGTTCCTCAAATGTATCTAGCCACAAAATTAGATCATTGATTTCTGAGTCATTAATTCGAATTTGTTCGAGTGTTTCGGAGGAAACCGTCCTAGACTCGACCATGCTATCATCCAATGTTAGTCATCGAACACTAATGATGATTATCCAAACTCATTCAGGCTCCAATGATTATTGGAGATGCTGTTCTGATGAACGTACTGTATTGCTCATCAACATTGCAATAGTCATTGGTCCAACCCCTCCAGGGACAGGCGATAATGCAGATGCCACATCTGCAACATCAGGGTGTACATCACCAGCAAGTCGGTATCCCCTTTCTTTGGTAGAATCATCTACTCGATTAACACCAACATCAATCACTACTGCTCCTGGCTTAACCCATGAGGGCAAGACCATCTCGGGGACTCCGACAGCAGCAATCAGCACATCGGCCTCTTTGCAAATTTCTTCAGGATTTTGGGTACGAGAATGTACAATTGTCACCGTTGCATCCGCACCCTTTTGAGACAATAACAATGCTTGAGACATCCCGACATTGAATGAACGGCCTAAAACTACTGCCCTTTTTCCAGAGAGTTTGACTCCCGCCCAATCTAACATTTTCATCACACCTAATGGCGTACAAGGGACCAAACCATCATCTCTTCCTTGAACAAGTCGGCCTAAATTTACAGGATGGAAACCATCAACATCTTTGGAAGGATCAATCATATCTGTTATTGCCAATTCATTCATTCCATTTGGCAATGGAGATTGTACCAAAATTCCATGAACACCGTCATCCATATTCAGCTGTTTAACAATTTCAACAAGTTGCTCAAATTGAGCATCATCAGGTAAATCGAATCTTGTACTCTGTATCCCTAAGCGTTCACATGCCCTTTGTTTTGCACGAACATAGACATGGCTAGCTGAATCATCTCCAACTATAATTACTGCTAAATGGGGGGTGATTCCTTTATTTTTTAGTGCATCTATGCGAGTGGTTAATGATGATTCAAGGGCTGTGGCGAAAGCCACTCCATCAATAACATCT